>DASUPK010000059.1:0-5587 GCA_036276255.1 Solirubrobacterales bacterium | reverse complement strand
GCTAGACCGACCGGAGCAGGCCGCCGTCGAGCGGGATCACCGCTCCCGTGAGATAGGCGGCCCGTTCCGAGCACAGGAATGCGACGAGGTCGCCGTACTCATCCGGGTGGCCGAGCCGCTTCGCGGGGATCCGCTCCTTGGCGGCCGCCTCGGCGGTCTCCAGGGAGCCGTGCCGATCGGCGAGCCGGTCGGTGGCGAACATCCCGGTGGCGACCGTATTGACGGTGATGCCGTCGCCGGCCACCTCGTCCGCCAGGGTCTCCAGCAGGCCGAGCGCTGCCAGCCGGTTCGCGTTGGAGAGGGTCAGGTAGGGGATCGGCTCGCGGATCGAGCTCGAGGAGACGTTCACGATCCGGCCCCAGCCGCGCTCCCGCATTCCGGGGAGTACGCCCTCGATCAGCACCCGCGTCGCCAGGACGAGCGAGCGAAAGGCGTCCTCCCACTCCTCGAGCGAGTTGTCGAGAGCGCCGCCGCCGGGAGGCCCGCCGGTGTTCGCGACCAGGATGTCGATCGGAGCCAACGCGCCACCGACCTCGTCGGGCAGCTCCCGGAGCCGGTCGAGGTCCCCGGTGTCGGCGGGGAAGACGTGGACCTCTCCCTCGATCTCCTCCGCGGCTGCCCGGAGGGAGTCCTCGGAGCGGCTCGAGATCGCCACCCTGGCGCCCTCCCGTGCCAGCGCGCCGGCGATTCCCCTGCCGATCCCGCGGCTGGCCCCCATCACGAGGGCGGTCCGCCCCTCGAGCCCTAGGTCCACAGCGCGCCTCCGGGACGGCGGGCGAGCCAGGCACACCAGGCGGCGAACGCCGCGACCGCGATCGCCACTCCGAGCCAGTGGACACCGGCGAGGACCGCGATCGCGCTCGGGATGCCCGCGAGCACGGCGCCTACCAGCACGCCGCGCGTATTGAGGTGGAGAGCCCAGGCCACGAGCGCCGCGCAGCCGAGCCAGGCGACGGGACCGGTCAGCCAGCCCCAGTCGTCGAAGAACGAGTTGGGGAGGGCCACCGCGAGGATCAGCGAGGCCACGGCCACGGCCACGACCTGTGCGAGAGCCGCGCGCCAGAGGATCGATCGGTCCATCACCCGGTCAGTTTGGCGAGATACGCCGCGTCGTCGGGCGGCAGGCCCGGGATCGGCTGGCCGTCCCAGGTGATCCCATCCGACATCGCGACGAAGAGCTGCTCGCGCTGGCGCATGCTGAGCTTCTCGAACCGCGCCAGGGCGAGGAACGAATACAGATTCGGCATCGCGTCCCGCCAGCCGTGGTCGGTGCCGTGGATCTTCGCCAGGTCATGGATCGTCTTCGGCGCCTCCCTGAGCGGCTCCCTGAAGATCTGGGCGAAGACCGCGAAGTCGAGCTGAGAGGTCCGCCCCTCCGGCACCTGGAGCGTCTCGTCCTCCGGGGCGACCAGGCCCCGTTCAAGCTCCTCGGCGGTCATCAGCAGCACGCCATCGGTCGGCCGCGGGTTGCACTCGATCATCACCAGGCCATCGTCGGTCTCGATGAAGTCGAGGGACATCTGGCCATCCCAGCCGAGGTCGGTGCCCAGCCGCTCGACCGTCGGCAGGGTGTCCGACGGATCCACGGAGAGGAACTGGATCCCGGTCGAGTGCTCCCATTGCCGCGGCGCCCGGTAGGACATGTGGGTCGCGACGCTCCCGTCGTGCAGACAGGAGTACGTGCAGTGCATCGGGCCGTCGACGAACTCCTGGACCAGCCACGGGTTCGCCTCCGTTGGCTGGCAGGTGTCGATCGAGAGGTGACCCGCGAGCGGACCGGTGTTGGTGAGCAGCCCGACGCCTCCGCGGGAGAAGGCGGCGCGGGCGAAGTAGCGCGGGTAGCCGCCGATCGCCTCCTCGAGCTCCTTCGGGCTGTGGGCGAGGGTGGTGTGGGGCGTGCGGATGTCGAGCCGGTCACAGAGCTCCTGGAAGGTGCCCTTGTCGTGCACCTGGGCGAGGGTGCGGAACGGCGGCGCGTAGAGCTTTGTCACCGCAGAGAGCCGCTCGTGCTGGGCCGCGAGGTAGAAGACCTCCTCGAACATCGGGATGACCACGTCGATCTCGTTGATCTGGGCGATTCGCTCGACGTCGGAGGCGAATTGAGCGGGGTCGCCCGTCGCGGAGGCCGTCGTGAAGTGGCCGGACAGGTACTTGGAGTGGCTGCCCGGGGAGGCGTCGTAGCTGTCGCAGGCGAACACCTCGTGCCCGCGCTCGCCGAGCTTCCGGATCGCGTCGAGCGCGAACGGCATCCGCGAGCTGGTGACCAGCAGCTTCATTGCCCTAACCCTAGAGGCGGGACGCCGGCGGAGCTAAGGGCGCTGCTTGCGCCACGGTGGCGCGCGAACCTACCACCGTGCGCGGGCTCCTGCGCCGGTCATAATCCGCATGCCCAGGGCGGTTAGCTCAGCTGGGAGAGCGCTTCGTTTACACCGAAGAGGTCGCCGGTTCGAGCCCGGCACCGCCCACTTCTTCACCTGCCGTTCCCTTTTCCTTCGATTGGCCGGTTCCGGTCCGGGTATACGAGCGCCGAGCAAGTTGGGGCGCGGCCCGCGATAAAAGTCACGGTCCCTTGCCCGCCTCGACCGTCTTCGCGCATGGCGTCAGGCCCTCGACCACGTCGAGTGGTGCGAGTTCTCGGCCACGGCGTGAAATCCGACGGCGGGCGCTGGAGCTCAGCCGCGCCTAGAGCCGCCTACTCGGCGGGCTTCTCGGGCTCGTCCGACCTGGCGTGCTGCGGCATCAGGGCGCCGGTCGAGCGAGACCGATCTCGGGCGATCAGCTTCTTCGCCTCGGACTGCCCGTTCTCGGGCAGGAAGGTGCGGCGCAGGTCGTGCGCGTCGAAGATCTCGTCGAGATCCTCGCGGGTGAGCGTCTCGTGCTCGAGGGCGTTCGCCGCCAGGTCCTCGAGGCAGCGCCGGTTGACCTTCATCAGCTGACGCGCCCGCGCGTAGGCCATGTGGGCAAGTTCCTGGGCGTTCTCGTCGACGTCGCGACGCGTGCGGTCGGACATCGCATAGTCGCCGGTCGGCTGCGCGAGCGGAGCGCTGTCGGGCGGCCCGTGCGAGACCGTCATGCCGAATTCGGTGACCATTTGCACGCAGATCTTCTGGACGCGCGCCAGGTCGTCCGCGGCGCCGGAGTACGCCTCGTCGAAGACCTCCTCCTCGGCGGCGCGGCCACCCAGCAGGATCACGATCTCGTCCATGAGCTGCTTGGCGGAGCGCAGGTAGCGGTCCTCGCTCGGCGAGTGTGCGACAAACCCGAGGGCCGGGCCGCGTGGGACGATGCTGAGGATCTCGGGCGGATCCATGCCGCAGAGGCGGCGGCAGAGGGCGTGCCCGGCCTCGTGGTAGGCGACGATCCGCCGCTCGCTCTCGGTCAGGCGGCGGGACTGCTGCGAGCCGACGGACTGGCGGAGCAGGGCCTCGTCCAGGTCCTCGCGCTGGATCGCCATCTGCCCCGCGCGGCCGGCGATGATCGCAGCCTCGTTCAGGGCGTTGGCCAGCTGGGCGCCCGTCAGGCCCGTGGTCTTGCGAGCGACGTCGGTGAGGTCGATCGTGTCCGCCAGCACCTTGCCCTTCGCGTGGGATTTGAGGATCGCCTCGCGCCCGTCGCGAGACGGGGGCGCCACCAGGACCTGCCGGTCGAAGCGTCCGGGGCGCAGGAGCGCCTTGTCGAGCTTGTCGATCTGGTTCGAAGCGGCGAGCACGATCACCGTGCCGGGGTCACGCTCGAAGCCGTCCAGCTCGACGAGCAGTTGGTTGAGGGCCTGCTCGCGCTCGGAGGTCCCGCCGTCACCGCCACCGGAGCCGCGATGGCCGCCGACGGCGTCGAGCTCGTCGATGAAGACGACGGCCCGTCCGGAGTTGCGCGCCTCCTTGAAGAGACGCCGGATCCGCGCGGCCCCGCGTCCCACGAACATCTCGACGAAGCTCGAGCCGGAGGCGGCGAAGAAGTCGACGCCCGCGTGCGCGGCGACGGCACGGGCGAGCATCGTCTTGCCGGTGCCGGGAGGTCCGTAGAGCAGCACGCCTCGTGGTGCCCGCGCGCCCAGCGCCTCGAAGCGCTTCGGGTCCTTGAGCCATTCCGCGACGTCCACCAGCTCCTCCTTGGCGGCGTCGACCCCCTGGACCTCGTCCCAGAGCACGGGCGCGATGGAGCTCGCCTTGACCGTCTCCGGGCGAGTCGTCCCCATCGTGCTCCGCAGCAGGATGATGAAGACGGTCAGGATCCCGGCCGAGAATGCAACCCCGAAGACCGGGTACCAGGTGAAGAAGAAGTCAGGGATGGAAGCGGGCAGGGGCATATGCGGCGTCCACCCAACCTATCGGCACTCGAGCCCCCTGCCTGAAGCGAGTATTGGGTGGCGATTCACGGCTTCGCCATCAGATCGCGGCCACGAGCAGCCGCCCTGCACAAGTCGCGGCGGCTGCGCCCCCGCTCCGAAGTACAGCGGCTTGGTGGCCGCTACGCCTCTCCGTAGAGCATGACCTTGCTCGTGTCGTCCGGATCCGCCTTGATCTGGAACTTCTTGCCGGGCTGGTAGGCGTTGACGGCGTCCTGAGTCAGGTACTGGTGGACGGTCGTGTCGTAGCTCTGACCGTTCTCGAGCTCGACGCTGACCCCGATGTCATAGGCCTTGTTGACGGGATCCGACCCCTCTCCGGACTCAGTGAGCGAGTTGATCGTGGCCGTGCCGGGCACGCCGTTTTGGTTCAGCTTCATCGCCAGGTTGGCGTACTCGACGTCGCCGGCGGACGGGTTCATCGCGCCGCCTCCGCCCTGCTGCATCGCCTGGGCAGCCTGCTCCTGGGCCTTCTTGATGTTGTCCATCAATCCCATCTGCCGCTCCTCCCCCGTGATCTGTGGTGGACGTCGCACTCTATCCGAGCTTCTTTGGGATACGGTCGCGCTATGGACGCAAGTCAGCTGAAGCGCATTCCGCTCTTCTCGGACGCCTCCGACGAGGAGCTCAAGCAGGTCGCCGTCTTCGCGCAGTCGAAGGAGGTCCCCGAGGGGGAGGTGATCCTCAAGGAGGGTGGCTTCTCCCGCGAGCTGCTCGCGATCGAGGAGGGCAGCGTGGAGGTGACCCGGGACGGCGAGCACATCGCGGACCTCGGACCGGGCGACGTCTTCGGCGAGGCCGGGATGCTCGACGACTCGATGCGCAGCGCGACGGTGACCGCGACCTCCCGGCTGAGGCTGATCAGCCTCGGGCACTTCGAGGTGAAGCGACTGAAGAAGGACGCCCCCGGCGTCTATCGGAGCATCGAGGAGCTCGTCCAGGACCGCTCGGAGTAGTTACCGACCGCTGTTGAAGCGGTCGAAGCACTCGGGCGGGCTTCGTCTCCTGACCGATCGTGGTGTCCTCGAGCGTGGTGTTGGTCGCCCGCGACCAGGATGACCAGGGCGGCCTTGATCCAGCCCCCGGAGAAGATCGGGGTCCTCGCGCACGGCTAGGCGATCGACGTGCGGAGCTCGCCCAACGTGGGCGAGGAGATCACGATCTCGTCGCCGGGCCGCAACCAGACCCGGGGGTCGCGCACGCTGCCGACCCCGGAGGGCGTCCCGGTCGAGACGATGTCGC
>DASUPK010000058.1:0-30695 GCA_036276255.1 Solirubrobacterales bacterium | reverse complement strand
TCCGGCCACCCTTTCCGGCCTGCTGGGCAGCTGACATGGCAGCCCGCACAGCCGCTGGAACATTCCGCAGCGGATAGTCGACTTACCTCGGCACGAAGCCTCTCGCCTTGGCCGCTGCTGCGGCTTCCGGCATCCCGTTGCCGGGGAATATGAACGCACCAGGGTGAAGCAGCAGCGCAATCGGCGACTTGCCTTCGCCCGCGCCGTTGACGCCAGAGGTCCCGGTCAAGCCGGTGTCGCCCTTTGTGCCTACCGCACCTTGAGCGCCCGCGAACGAGGATTGGACGCTCGCGTTCAGGTGATTGGGCATGACCCCACCGTCCCTGAGCGCCTTGCTGGTGACGGCGCCAGGCGCGATGTCCCGAGCGTGGACCACGCCGCTTGCGGCGATCGCCGAAGAGCCGAGGGCGACGACCAGGGCGGCCCCGGCGATGAAGATTGAAGGGGACGGCCATCGGCGTCGCTGATGGTTTCCAGGGCCTCTGGCTGCATGACTAAGCATGCGATGCTCCTTCGGATAAAGCCTGCGCGGCTCAGAAAAAATCGGCCTGCGCTCGGCGACTAATTCCCCTAGTGACCTATCGACCGCGGCCCATCAGGCATGAGGGAATGGAGCCCAGCGGACGAAAGGCGGCGTCGGCGAGCGCCAGCGAGCCTCCCGCCTCGCGAACGACGAGGATGGATCCCCAGCCCCGCTGGCGCGTCAGGTCAGCACGAAGTAATCGCGGTGCACCGCCTCCTCGGAGGCGTGCGGCAGCAGCTCGCGGACCTCGTCGGTGCGCATTCCCTTGATCCTCTGGAGCTCACCGGCGGAGTAGTTGACGATGCCCTTGCCGATCGTGCCGCCATCGATGACCACCTCGACGGCGTCCCCCGCGTCAAACTCGCCCTCCACGTCCGTGATACCGACCGGCAGCAGGCTGCTCCCGCTCTCGCGCAGGACGCGAGCCGCTCCGTCATCGACCCGCAGCTTCCCGTGGCTCGGCTTGGCGTAGCGAAGCCAGAGCTTGAAGCTCGATGCCCGCTGCGGATGCGGGCTGAAGCGCGTCCCCGCGGGCTCGCCGCCCGCGGCCGCCAGCAGCGTGCCGTCGGCGGTACCGGCGCAGATCACCGCGCCGATCCCGGACGCGCCGGCCATGCTCGCGGCCGCAACCTTGCTGCGCATGCCGCCGAGCCCGAACGGCGAGGTGTGCTCGCCGATCTCGTAACCGGAGAGCTGGCCCTCGTGGGTGACCTCCGAGACGAGCTCGGCGTCGTCGTGGCGCCGCGGGTCCTTCGTGTAGAGGCCGGTCTGGTCCGTGAGCAGAACCAGCAGCCGGGCCTCGAGCATGATCGCCACCTGCGCTGCCAGGAAGTCGTTGTCGCCGAAGGTGATCTCGTCCGTGGCGGTGGTGTCGTTCTCGTTCACCACGGGAACGACGCGCCAGTTGAGCAGCCGGCTGAGCGTCTGGCGGGCGTTCAGGTAGTTGGTCCGCAGCTGGAGGTCGGAAGCGGTCAGCAGGACCTGCGCGGCGCGGACGTCTCCCTTGGCCAGGCGCTCCTCGTAAGCCCGGAAGAGGCTGCCCTGCCCCACCGCGGAGGCCGCCTGCAGCTCGTCGATCGCGGAGGGACGGGCCGGCAGATCCATCACCCGTATCCCCCGGGCGATCGCGCCCGAGGTGACCATTACGACGTTCTCGCCGCCGGCATGAAGCTGCGCGACCTGGGAGCAGACGCCGTCGAGCACGTCGCCACGGAGCGCGCCCTCCTCTCCGGCGACGATCGACGAGCCGAGTTTCGCGACCACGGTCATGACGCGGAGGGTACGTGTGACCCGGCTTCGCCATCAGGAAGCGGCCATTTGCGGCCGCCCATCTCAAGTCGCTGCGGGCTTCGCCCTTCGCTCCTGAGTACAGCGGCCTTCATGGCCGCAGCTCGAACTCGAGGTCGCCGACGACCACCTCGTCTCCAGGCTCGAAACCGGCGCGCTGAAGCGCGGCGATCACGCCGATCTCTCGCAGCCTGTTTTCGAGGTAGTCGAGAGCCTCCGGGTTCTCGAGGTCATGCCGCGCGATCAGCAGCTCGATTCCCCGGCCGGTGACCCGGAATCTGCCGTCGCCCTCCGGCGTGACGTCAAAGCCCTCCTCGTCTCCGGGGCGGTAGAGGCGGTGCTCGGCATCGAACTCCTCCGCATCCACGGCCACCGCGGGCGACTCGTCGGGCAGCGACGCGAAGATCGCCTGGGTGAGCTGGTCGAGGCCGGCTCCTGTCGCGGATGAGATGCCCACCACCTCGTCCGCATCCGCGCGCTCGCGCCACTCCTCCACCAGGCGCCGGGCCTCCTCCTCGGGAATCAGGTCGACCTTGGACAGGGCGATGACCTCCGGCAGCCCGTCGAGCCCGGCGCCGTAGCCGACGAGCTCGCCACGGACCGTCTCGTAGCTCACCTCCGGATCGCCCTCGGCCGGCGCCACCTCGACGAGGTGAACGAGGAGGCGGCAGCGCTCAAGGTGGGCGAGGAACTCATGGCCGAGCCCCGCTCCCTCGGCCGCACCCTCGATCAGGCCGGGGATGTCGGCGATCACGAGCTGGCGGTCGTCGAGCTCGATGGTCCCCAGGTTGGGCTCGACGGTCGTGAACGGGTAGCCGGCGACCTTCGGATCGGCCCGGGTCAGCCTGGCCAGGAGCGAGGACTTGCCGGCGTTGGGCAGGCCGACCAGGCCGACGTCGGCGAGCAGCTTGAGCCGCAGCTCGATCTCACCCAACTCGCCCTCGAGTCCGCGTTCCGCGAATCGCGGTGCCTGGCGCGTGGATGTGGCGAAGCGCTTGTTGCCATGACCGCCCGAGCCACCCCGCGCGACCACGACCCGTTGGCCGTCGGCGAGCAACTCGGTCTCCGAGCCGTCGACGCCCTGGACGACCGTCCCCGGGGGGACCGCAATGACGCGGTTCGCCCCGCGCTCCCCGTGCTGGCGCTTGCCCTTGCCGTGCTCCCCGCGCCCGGCGCGGAAGTGCCGGCTCCGCCCGAGCGATGAGAGGTCGCGGCGCTGGGCATCGCAGACCAGCACGACGTCACCGCCGCGCCCGCCGTCGCCGCCGTCGGGACCGCCGCGCGGCACATGCGCCTCGCGGCGAAAGCTGACCACGCCGTTGCCCCCGCGGCCGCCCTCCACATAGATCTTGGCTCGATCGAAAAGCACGGCGCGAAGGTAGCCGGATGCAGTTGTCAGCAAGCTCTAGCCGGTCTCGGCAGCGGGCCGCGGCCGCGAGAACCAGTGCCGTCTGGAGAGCCCCGCGGCTTTCTCCTTCTGTTCCCGCGTGCAGAGGTCCAGGTAGAGCAGAGTCCGTCCCAGCGCGACGTAAGGGATCACCAGCGCGTAAATGATCGACCCGATCAGGTTGACGAGCACGGCCGAGAGGTTGAGGAAGATCAGGAAGAAGCCGAGCACCGGGCCGATGACGACCCCGATCAGCGCGAGGATCGCGGTGACCACGACCGTGCGCCACCAGTGCCCTCGGACCCGCGCATGACTGCCGCGCAGCGACTCCCGGAGCGAGCGGTCCTCGAACAGGATCTCCTGCTGCACGAACTGCCAGGCGACGTAGAAGTAGGCGGCGAACGGGATGCCGATGACGGTGATCACCATCAGGCCCAGGAGCACGTAGACGAGCAGCTGGGCGCCGACGACGCGCCAGAGCTTGCCCCAGATCTCTCTGTAGTCCTCCCGGACGCCGGCATCCTTCCCCTGCTCCCGCCTGTGGACGAAGGCGACGACTGCTCCGGAGACGAGCGCGGAGCCGATCGGATAGGCGAGCCCCCCGAACGAGCCGTTGAACTCGAGCGTCAGCCCGAACGGGTGGATCTGGACATCGCCGCTGCCGGCGAGCTGCGTGAAGACGTACTGCGCCCCCTCGATCGCCGCGAGGATCACGAATCCGCTCAGGGCGATCGCGAGCATGGTGCGCCAATACCGTCCGTACAGCTGGCGGGCGCCGCGGAGGAGCTGGCCGACAGTCCACTCGTGTCGCAGGGTGGAGATGTCGACTGGGCGCCAGCGGGTTAGGAGGGGTGGCACGACGATCAGCAGCAGGAGGGCGATCCCCAGCCCGATCGCTCCGATGGTGCTCTTCGCCTCGAGGTTGATGAACTCGGAGACACCCTCGATTGCCCCGCAGAAAGCCGTGCTGGCGGCCGGGCCGAGCACCGCCCCGCCGGGCAGCCGCGGGCTGTCCTGGCGGATCCCTTCCATCCAGGTGAAGGGACGGAGCCACTGCTTCTTCGTGGTCGGCCCCTGCGGGCCGTTGTTGAACCCCTTCTCGCGCTGCCCCCAGTGACCCAGGAAGCTGAGCCACTGGAACTCGCTCCCGGGCGCCGCAGCCGTCGGGATGATCTCCGGCCGCGGATCCGATTCGATGTGCGGCCCAGAGGTGTTGTCGCAGCCGACGCCCGAGCCGTGCGAGCCGTTCTGGATGTAGATCGCGTCGTCGTAGAAGGTCGCGTGAGAGCCGGCGGCGGGATAGACGATCGGGTGGGTGCCATCCTTCTGGACCCTGCCGTCGTCCCAGTCGGCGCGCTCGCCACCCGCATGCTGGAAGAGGGCGATCTGCGACGGCCCCTGGGCGAGAGCCTCGGCGGGCGTGTCCGCATCGAAGGAGATCTGCATCCCCTCCCAGTCGCCCTCATGGACGTCGTTGAACTGGTTGAAGTAGTAGAAGAACCAGTACTGGACGACCAGCCCCGTGTAGCCCGGCTCCGTTGCGATGTGGGCGTAGGTGATCGCCGGGGCCCTGTTGCTCGCCCTGAGCTCCTGGAAGTCGGTCGCGTAGCTGCCCTTGCGGGGACACCTGACGTTGAGCGGATCGCCCGGCAGGTCGAGGTAGTAGCCGTCGCCCAGGCCGGCGATGTCCGCCGCCGTCGGACCCTTCTTGATCGGGACATCCTTGCCCCCGGTGTAGTGGACCAGCTTCACGGCGGGGTTCCCGAGCACGGTGTCCACCGTCGTCGGCGGGCTGTACTGCTCCTCGCGCGTGTTGCAGTTCTGATCGTCGGTCTGCTCTCGGAGCATCAGGTGCGGCGCGTAGGCCGCGACGAGCTCCTCCTGCTCGGGCGAGGTGGCGGCCACGGCGCTTGCCGTGAGCATGAGCGAGGCGGACGCGGCGAGGACGAGGAGCGCCGCCAACCTTCCGGGTCGGCGCAGCACGGCGCCAACCTAACACGCGCCCGTGCACCGAATCCAGCGGATTCCCGGGCTAGGCGGGCGCGGGCCCGGGTTCCCCCGGGGGAAACGAGCTACTCGCCGTCGATGACCGAGATCGTCCGACCGCGGCGGCCGGTGCTGAATCGCACGACGCCCGGACGCTTCGCGAAGATCGAGTGATCACGACCGATGCCGACCCCGTCGCCGGGGCGGAAGCGGGTGCCGCGCTGGCGCACGATGATCTCGCCGCCGTTCACCGTCTGACCGGCGAACACCTTGACGCCGAGCATCTTCGGGTTGGAGTCGCGGCCGTTCCGGCTCGATCCGAGTCCCTTCTTATGAGCCATCTGCAGCCTCCTCCTTTGATCCGGCGGCGGTCTTGGTGGCCGCCGATGATGCTGGCTTGCGCGAGAGCATCTTCACGTCGGTGATCTCCAGGCGGGTCAGCTCGGAACGGTGTCCGGCGCGCTTGCGGTAGCCCTTCTTCGCCCGGTACTTGAACACCCGGATCTTGGGCCCGCGCTCGTGTCCCGCGACCTTGGCCTCGACCTTGACCTTCTCGAGGTCTTTGCCGAGCACCATCTCCTTGTCGCGGAAGGCGACCGGCCGGAGGTCGACCACCTCGCCCTCTTTTTGTGGAAGGCGATCGACGAGGAGGGTCGAGCCCTTCTCGACGCGGTACTGCTTACCGCCTGTTTCGATCACTGCGTAGCTGGCCATATTGGTCTAGTCCTTGCTGCCGGCGCGGGACCGTCGCCTGCCGCCTCTGCTGCCGCGACGGCGGCGCCCGCTGGAGGACGACGATTCTAGCTTCTCGCCGCCGTTTCCATCGGCCCCCGGCTCCACCACGTTTCCATCCGAATCGAGCAGCGCGGCGGTCGCGGCCGAGCGCCCCACGCTCTCGATCCGCACCATCCGCTGCTCGCCGACATGGGGACCGGCTCCGGTGACGCTGACGATGTAGGAGTCGACGCGCGCGACCGCGTCGTCCACGTTGTACATGTGGGGCTCCTCGATCGAGACGAGCACCTCCTCGCCGACCTGGAAGGGAAGCGCCCGCTGCTCGATCTCCTCGCGCCCACCGGTCTCGACCACGTGGAAGGTGTCGAGCGAGAGAGCGTCGCCGCCCTCGAAGTGGAACCTCTTGCCGGTCTCCTCCTCGAGGTCCGTCAGGCCGGAGTCCGCCGAGAGCAGCGCCGCAGCGACCCGGGGGTTGACCCGGATCAGGTAGGCGTCGGGCTCGGGCTGCTCCTCGACCAATTCGCCGAGCTTGCGGACGATCGTGATCGCGACCGTCTCCTCGGAGTTGACCACGCCCTCGCCGTCGCAGGTGGGGCAGCGCTTGGTGAGGATCTCGCGCACTCCGTCGGTGACGTTCTGCCTGGTCATCTCGACCAGGCCGAGTGGCGAGACCTCGACCACGTAGGTCTTGGTCCGATCCTCATCGAGCGCGGTCCGCAGGGTCTTCAGGACCTGATCGCGGTTGCGGGCCCGCGCCATGTCGATGAAGTCGATGACGATGATCCCGCCGATGTCGCGCATCCGCAGCTGGCGCACGACCTCCTCGGCGGCCTCGACGTTCACCTTGGTGATCGTGTCCTCGAGACGGCCCTTGCCCTTGCCGGTGAAGCTGCCGGTGTTGATATCGATCACGGTCAGTGCCTCGGCGTAGTCGATCATGAGGTAACCGCCGGAGGGGAGGTCGACGCGGCGGCTGAGCACGGAGTCGAACGCCTTCTCGACGTCCCACTTCTCCAAGAGCGGCGGCTTGCCCTCGTACAGCTCGACCCGCTCGGCGAGCTCCGGCGCGGTCCGCTGCAGGAACTTGGTGACCCGATCGTGCTGCTTGGGGTCGTCGATGATTGCGCCCTCGAACTCCTCGACGAGCACGTCGCGGACGACGCGGATCGAGAGATCAGCCTCCTGGAAGACCATCTCGCCGACCTCGGAGCGCTCCGCCCGCTCCTGCACGACCTCGTTGAGCCGGTGCAGGTAGGAGATCTCGCGGACGAAGTCCTCCTTCTTCGCGCCCTGGGCGGCGGTGCGGACGATCGCGCCGCCCTTGCCGATGTCCACCTTGTCGATCAGCTTGCGGAGACGGGTCCGCTCGCCGTCGGGGAGGCGCTTGGAGACGCCGACGCCGCCGCCCTGCGGCATGTAGACGAGGTAGCGGCCCGCGATCGAGAGCTGCATGGAGAGGCGCGCTCCCTTGGTCTTCAGCGGGTCCTTGACGACCTGGACGATGATCTCCTGGCCGGGCTTGATCAGCTCGTCGATCCGGCGGCCCCGGCCGCGGCCCCGCTTGGGGACGGCCTTGCCATCCGGCAGGACGATCTCATCGACGTGGAGGAAGCCGTTTCGCTCCAGGCCGATGTCGACGAACGCCGCCTCCATCCCGGGAAGGACGTTGTCGACCTTGCCCTTGTAGACGTTGCCGACGATCGAGCGGCGGCCGCGGCGCTCAACGTAGAGCTCGGCGACCTTCCATTCATTGGTTGGGGCAGCCTTCTTGGGGCGCTTGCCCTCCTTGGGGCTGCCCTTTGCCTCGAGTACGGCGACGCGGGTCTCTCCGCGGTCGACGCTGACGAGGATGTTCTTCTTCATGAGTTTCCTTTCTTCTGCGCGAGCAGAGCACACAGGCACGACGGAGCGCCGTGGGCGGTTCCGTGTGCAGGGGTGTCGGTGTGGATGTGCTCTAGCTGGCTCAGCGCAACAGTGGGATAGGCGCCCTGCTACGTGCGCCGGAGCTGAGCCGCGCTTGTGCGTGGATGCTCTGTAGGAGCCCGATCGCCAGGAAGGTGGCGAGCACCGAGGATCCCCCATATGACATCAGGGGAAGGGTGACGCCTGTTACCGGCATGACGCCGAGAGTCATGCCCACGTTCACAAGGATCTGGAACATGAGCATGGCGGCGATGCCGCCGGCGATCAGGGTCCCGTACAAGTTCTTGGAGAGCGTCGGAATGCGCAGCATTCTCCAGATGAGCAGGGCGTACAGGGACAGTACGAATGCGGCACCCAGGAAGCCGAAGCGCTCCCCGATCACGGCGAACACGAAGTCCGTGTGCCGCTCGGGGAGGAACAGGAGCTTGGTCTGAGTCGAGCTGTCTCCGCGTCCGGTCTTCTCGCCGGACCCGATGGCAGTCACGCTCTGGTTGACCTGGTAGCTCGCGTCGCTTGGGTCATTGCTGGGATGGAGAAATGCAGTCAACCGGTCCTGCTGGTAGCCGTGAAGCGGGCTCGGCAGGCCGGTGGCCGGGGCGATGACGAGGACGAAGCTGACGGCCAATGCCGCCACGCCACCGATGATCGCGAAGTGCGACCACGGAACCCGGGCGAGGAAAAGAATGGTGAGTGTGATGACCACGAGCACGATTCCCGTGCCGAGGTCGGGTTGCAGGAAGACTAGTCCCGCCGGGGCGAGGCCCAGCGCCAGTACGCGGATGGTCTGGCGCGCGGGCGTGCCGCGGCGGGTGCGCTCGATCACGAACGCCGCGAGGGCGACGATGAGCAGCAGCTTGGCCAGCTCGGAGGGCTGAAACCGAAAGTAGGGAAGCTCGATCCAGCGGCGCGAGCCGCGCGCCGCGGCCCCGAACAGCAGGACAAGGCAGATCGAGCCGATCATCAGCGAGTAGATGCCGACGCGGATCTCGCGAAAGCGCGAGTAGTCGATCTTGGCTACGGCGAACATGAGGGCGATGCCGATCAGTGCGTAGATCGCCTGCCGCATGGCGAAGAAGAGCGGCTGGCCGGGCACGTCGTTGGGCGTCGCGACCGCGAGGGTAAAGCAACTGAAGGCGATCAGGGCCACGGCAGCGCCGAACAGGACACCGTCGAAATAGGCGATGCCGAAGCGCTCGCCGAGGCGGGCGCGGGTGGGTCTGAGCGTCAGCGGTGCTGCCTCCATGGCTATCGGGCCGCGAATGAGGCGCGGCCCACCCTCAGGGTAGAGGTCACGGGGGATCGTGCCGGCATCACTCGTGCGTACCGCCCTGCCCGCCCGTGCTCGAGCTGGCGGCCGGGGTGATCGGAAGGTTGAAGTAGTGCTCGAGGATGCGCGCGGCGACGGGGGCGGCCGTGTCGGCGCCGAAGCCACCCCGTTCGAGGGTGACCGCGACCACGATCTGCGGGTTCTTCGCCGGCGCCAGGACGATGTACCAGGACTGGTCGGGCTGGTTCGGGCGCTGTGCCGTTCCGGTCTTCCCGGCGACATCGAAGGGGAAATGCCCGAAGACCGGATAGGAGGTTCCGCCCGGCTCCATGGCGGCGCGGGTAAGCCCGGTCATGATCGTGTCCCTCGTCGTCGGCGAGATGTCCAGCTGGCGCCGCGGTCCGGGGCGGATCTCCTCGATCACCCTCCCCGTGCCGCTCTCCACGTCGTCGCCGAGGTGCGGCGTCACGACCTTCCCGCCGTTGCCGAGCGCCGCGTAGGCGACCGCCATCTGCAGCGGGTCGGCCTCCAGGTCTCCCTGCCCGACGGCGAGGTTGATGTTGTCGCCGACCGTCCAGGGGCGGTCGGTGAGGTGCTCGTGGTAGAGCCGGTTGCGCCAGGCCGGGTTCGGGACCAGCCCACCGACCTCGGCCGGCAGGTCAATCCCGGTCTTCTCCCCCAGGCCGTAGTTGCGCGCCCAGTCCTGGATCATGCCGCCGCCCTTCGAGGCCTTGGCCTTCATGCCCAGGTTGTAGAAGTAGATGTCCGAGGAGACCTTGAGCGCGTCGCTCATGTCGATCGGCCCGTTGATGGCGTGGCCCGCGTTGTGAAGGACCTGGTTGTTGTCGATCCTGAGCGAGCCGGTGTCGTTGAAGATCGTGTTGGGCGAGATCAGATGGTTCTGGAGCGCGGCCGTCGCGGTGATCGGCTTGAAGGCGGAGCCCGTGGGATAGAGGCCCTGAATCGCCCGGTTGGCAAGCGGGGCGTCTGTCTTCCTGGAGGTCAGCGCGTGGTACTGGCTCTGGGTGATCGGGCGGGTGAAGATCGATGGGTCGAAGGTCGGGGACGATCCCATCGCCAGGACATCTCCGCTCTGCACGTTCATCGCGACGAAGGCTCCGGGGAGGCCGATGGAGTCGAGCGCACCCTCCGCGTAGCTCTGCAGGCCCTCGTCGACCGTGAGCCGGACGTCGTCGCCCGCCTGGGCGGCCTGGCCGCGCAGCTGCTCGGTCGGGCGACCGAGCGCGTCGACCTGGACGCGGTCGGTTCCAGCCTTGCCACGCAGGAACCGGTCGTACTCGTACTCGATGCCCGACTGACCCACCGTGTCGCCCTGATTGAGGCCCGCGTAGCGCGGCTCCTTGAGCTGCTGGGCCGTCACCTCGCCGACGTTGCCGAACAGGTGGGCGCCGACGTCGCCGTCCTTGTACTCACGCGTGAAGACCCGCTGGACGCTGACCCCGGGGAAGCTCGACTGGTTCTCCCGCAGGTAATAGACCTTGTCGACCCCCAGGCCCTTCTTGATGACCACGGGGCCGCCCGGCGCGGCGCGCTCGGGGTTCTGCAGCGCCTTGTGGATCTCGACCGGCGTCATGCCCGTGACCATCGCGAGCTGGTGCATCTCACGCGAGCGCGCCCGCCCGGGATCGGGAAGGTCCTCAGGACTGACCTCCACGGCGAGCTCGGTCCGGTTCGCGACCATCACCTTGCCGTTGCGGTCGAGGATGTCGCCGCGCGGCGCCTGGACGCGGACCTCGCGGATCCGGTTGTCGTTCGCCTGGGTTCGGTACTTGTCGCCGGAGAGGATCTGGACGTACCAGAGGCGCAGGAACAGCACGGCGAAGATCGCAACGGCGAGGCCGGTGAGGATGGAGATCCGCAGGGCCAGCGGCGAGGTTCGCCGCTCGGGCTCCGATTCGGGTGTGCGCCTGTACATCACGGCTTACGGCGTCTCCAGCGAGCGGGGCGCAGTCGTGCGCCTCGCCGCCTTTCGCTCGTCGACGAGCGCGGAGCGCACCACCAGTCTGACGAGAAGTAGGACGGGAATCGCGAGAAGCGCCCCGATCAGGCTCTTGATCACCGCATCACGCAGGACGAGCGCGCTCACGTTGGCGTCGATGCCGGTGCCGATCTGGATCGCGGCGATCACCAGGGCGCCCAGCAGGGTGAGCGCCCCGCCGAGCAGCGGCACAGCTCCGCGGGTCGGGCGGCCCACCGTCTCGCGATAACGGCCGGCCACGTAGCCGACGCAGAGCAGCGTCAGGGCGAATCCACCGAGGGTCTGGAGCAGCAGGCAGTCGATCAGCAGGCCCATCGAGAAGCCGACCACGGCGCCGGTGAGGCTGCCACCGAGGACGCCGATCGAGAAGACCACGAGCAGCGCCACGTCCGGGCTCGAGCCGAAGACGTCCATCTTCGAGAAGCAGACGACCTGGGCGATGGCGATGAACGCGCAGAGAGCGACGAGCCGGGCGATGATCCCGGGGGTCAGGATCACTTCGAGCCTCCGCTGTGCGTGGTCAGCACCTTGACGAAGTCCATGTCCCGAAGGTCGGCGAACGGCGCGAGGTGGACCCGCTGGTAGGCCTGCTGCTCCTCGACCGTCGCCTGCGTGATGTGGCCGATCGGGATTCCCGGCGGGAAGATCGAGCCGAGGGTGCCGGTGGAGAAGCCCGCGGTGACCACCATCTGTCCCTCCGCGATGTGAGAGCCGCGCTCCAAGAAGTCGAGCTGGAGGTCGTTGGGATTGCCGACGTTGGGTTCGACCACCCCCGT
This sequence comes from Solirubrobacterales bacterium, assembly GCA_036276255.1. Lineage (GTDB taxonomy): Bacteria > Actinomycetota > Thermoleophilia > Solirubrobacterales > 70-9 > DASUPK01. Next base: position 18,812 of record DASUPK010000058.1, on the reverse strand, counting down.
TGCGCCGCCGGGCTGGACGCGTGCGGTGACCGCGCTGTCAGCGTCGGTGATCAGCGTCACCTGGGCGGTGTTCGGGGTCGTCTGGGTGATCTTGCCGGCGAGGCCCTGGGCGGCGACCACCGGATCGTCGACCCGGATGCCATCGCCGGAGCCGCGGTCGATCGTCACCGTGGAGTACCAGACCGTCGGCGAGCGGCCGACGACCCGAGCAGTCACCGGCGTCGTCCCGTCGGGAACGATCCCGCCACTGGTCAGCTCGTTGAGAGCGCTCAGCTCCTTCGCCTCGGCCTGCTGGGTCTGCTGGCGGGCGAGCTGGTTGCGCAGGCTCGCCACCTGGCCCTGGAGCCGAGCCTTGTCGCCGCGCGCGTCGAAGGTCTCGTTGAACCAGTTGACCAGGTCGCGCACGGGCTTGAGAGCGCGATTAGTCACGCTCGAGACCGGCGAGAAGATGGTCGAGACAACGTTCTCCGCCCCATGCAGCGGCCCCGCGTTGCCCTCGCGGTAGTAGAGACTGAGCAGTGTCAGTGAGGCGGCGACGAGCAACAACAGCACCGCACGTCGACGGCGCACCTGCTTGCGGTACATGTCTTCCTAGCTCTAGCTCTCAAGAGTTCGATTGATGCGAGGGTGCCCCGAGGCGGAGCCGAGGAGCAACCCGTGATATCGCGAAGCCGGGAACCGTGTGCGAATGTAGCGCCTAGCTTCAACGGCACTGAAAGAGTTCCCCCCGCTGCCTAATCGCGTGCGTCGGCGTGGATCGCCTGCAGGACCCCGAGCGCGAGGAACGTGCCCAGCACCGAGGAGCCGCCGTAGCTCATCAGGGGGAGCGTGATGCCGGTGACGGGCATCAGCCCGAGGTTCATCCCGACGTTGACGATCACCTGGAAGGCGAGCATCGCCACCACCCCGGCCGCGATCATCGTCCCGTAGAAGCTCCGCGAGATCCGCATCACCCTGATCGCCCGCCAGAACAGGGCCGCGTAGAGCAGGACGACGAAGGAGGCGCCGAGGAACCCGAAGCGCTCGCCGATCACGGCGTAGATGAAGTCGGTGTGGCGCTCGGGCAGGAACAGCAGCTCGGTCTGGGTGGCGTCGTTCCCACGCCCCACCTCCTCCCCGGAGCCGACGGCGATGATGGCCTGGTTCACCTGATAGCTGGCGTCGCTCGGATCGTCGCTGGGGTGCAGGAAGGCGGTGAGCCGGTCCTGTTGGTAGCCGTGGAGGAAGTGGACGCCCGCGGCCGATCCGGCCGCGTAGACCCCCGCTCCGATCAGCACGACGGCCGCGCCGATCGCGGCGAAATGCTGCCAGGGGATGCCGGCGATGAACAGGATCGTGAGCGCGATTGCCACCAGCACGATCCCCGTGCCCAGATCGGGCTGCAGGAAGACGATTCCCGCCGGCGCCAGCCCGAGCGCCAGCATGGCGAGGGTCTGGCGCACGCCGAACGGCCGCCGCACGCGCTCGTAGACGAAGGCCGAGAGCGAGACGCAGAGCAGGACCTTGGCGAGCTCGGAGGGCTCGAACTGAAAGAAGGGCAGGTCGATCCAGCGGTTCGAGCCCCGCACCGCCGTACCCACCAGCAGGACGAGGGCGATGGAGCCGACCATCGCCGCGTAGATCGTCACGCGCAGGTCGCGGAGGCGCGAGTAGTCGATCCGGGCGACGGCGACCATCAGGGCGATCCCCAGGACGGCGTACAGCGCCTGCCGTTCGACGAAGAAGAGCGGACGGCCGGCGATCTCGCTGCGAGTGGAGGTCGCCAGGGTGAAGACACTGAAGGCGATCAGTCCGACGGCGGCGCCCGCCAGCACGCCGTCCATCCTGCGCAGTTTGAGCCATTCGGCTGGCCGCGATCGGCGCGGCGCGATGGTTAGCGATGGCTTGGCGGCTTCCATCAGCCTGGCCCCGCGGCCGCGGCGGCGGCTGCGTTCACGCTGCTGGCCCTCTGGTTGAAGTAGCGCTCGAGAATGGCGCGCGCGATCGGCGCCGCCGACTCCACGCCGAAGCCGCCCCGCTCGACGGTCACGGTCACGACGATCTGCGGGTTGTTGTACGGCGCGATCACCCCGTACCAGGACTGGTCCTGCTGGCCGTCGCGCTGGGCGGTGCCCGTCTTGCCTGCGACCGGGATCGGGAAGGTGCCCATGACCGGATAGGAGGTGCCGCCCGCCTCGTCGGCGGCCCGGTGCATGCCCCCGAGGATCACGTTGCGGGTCTCCGGGGAGATGTGGAGATGGCGCTGCGGCGGCGGCCTGATCGCCCTCACAGTCCGGCCATGCACGTCGACGATGCGGCCGCCGACGTGCGGGGCAACCAGCGTCCCCCCGTTTGCGAGGGCGGCGTAGGCGCGGGCAAGCTGCAGCGGGGTGACCTGGACGTCGCCCTGCCCGACCGCGAGATTGACGTTGTCGCCCTGGGTCCAGGGCCGGTCGATGTAGGGATTCGAGTGATGACGGAAAACGCGGTTCCGCCAGGCCGGCGTCGGAATCAGGCCCGTGGTCGCGTCGGGGATGTCCACGTCGGGCTTGCGGCCGAGGCCGTACTTGAACGCCCAGTCCTGGATCTGGCCTCCGTTCCCGCTCGCAGAAGCGTGCAGGCCGAGGTTGTAGAAGTAAACGTCGGAGGAGACCTTGAGCGCGGTGCTCATGTCGACCGGCCCGTTGGCCGCGCCGCCCGCGTTGTGGAGAGTGATCCCGCCGATGTCCAGCGAGCCGGTGTCGTCGAAGATCGTGCTCGGCGAGATCAGATGGTCCTCGAGCGCCGCGGTAGCCGTGATCGGCTTGAAGGCCGAGCCGGTGGGATAGCCGCCCTGGTCGGCGCGGTCGACGAGCGGGTCGCCCGGCCGGCTTCCGAAGGCGTCGTACTGCGCCTTGGTGTGAGGCCGCGTATAGAAGGAGGGGTCGTAGGTCGGGTAGGAGCCCATCGCCAGGATCGCGCCCGTGTTCACGTTCATCGCGACGAAGGCTCCCGGCAGGTCCTTGTTCCGCAGGCCGGCCTCTCCGACCTCCTGGAGGCCCGTGTCGAGCGTCAGCCGCAGGTTGTCGCCGGCGCGGGCCGGGCTGCTGCCGAGCTGGCCGCGCGGGCGGCCGAGCGCATCGACCTGGATCCGCTGGCTGCCGGCGGTGCCGCGGAGGTACTTGTCATAGGTGTACTCGACCCCCGCCTGGCCGATGATGTCGCCGGGCTTGAGGCTCCGGTAGGCCGGCCGGGTCAGTTGATGCGGGGTGACCTGGCCGACGATTCCGAGCAGGTGGGCGGCGAGCGAGCCGTCCTTGTAGTCGCGGATGTAGGTGCGCTCCACTCGGACGCCGGGGAACCGGCCCTGGTTCTCGAGGAGATAGAAGAGCAGCCGACGGTCGACGCCCTGGCGGAGGACGACCGGGTATCCGGCGTATTGGGGCGTCTCGCGGACCTTCCGGCGGATGGCGCCCTGGGAGAGGCCCAGGAGGCCGCCGAGGCGGCGCAGCTCCGCGCGGCGCTCGCCGGGGTCGCTGGGCAGGTCGGAGGGGCGCATCTCGAGGCTCATCACCGTGCGGTTGTCGACCAGCACCCTGCCGTCGCGGTCGAGGATCTCGCCCCGCGGGGGATGGACTCGGACGTCGAGCACGCCGTGGTCCTGCGCGAGGGCCCGGTAGTGCTGGCCATCGAGCACCTGGAGCGACCAGAGCCGCAGGAGGACGGTGGCGATGGCCGCGATCAGCAGAGCGGTGAGGATGGCGATGCGGACATTCAGGCGGCCACTCAGGCGGGGCGGGATGTCCTCGGGACGCTGCAGGAGATACATGGCCGCGTTTGCCCCTCAGCCCCGGCCTCTAGAACCGCCTCCGAACCCTCGAGTTCTTCAGCGCTCGCTTGATCGCCTCGAACTCCTCGAGGGCCTGGCCTGACCCGATGGCGACGCAGGTCAGCGGGGACTCGGCGAGCTGGGCCGGCACCTGGCACTCCTCGCCCATCCGCTCCGCCATCCCCTGAAGCAGCGCGCCGCCCCCCGCCAGGGTCATGCCCCGCTCCATCAGATCGCCGGCCAGCTCCGGCGGGGTGCGGTCGAGGGTGTCGCGGACCGCCGCGATGATCTGCGCGATCGGCTCGTCGAGGGCCTTGCGCACGTCCTCGGAGTTGAGCTTCACCGCCCGCGGGAGGCCGGAGCCGAGGTCGCGTCCCCGGATCTCGATCTCGACCTCGGGGCTGAGCGGCGCGGCCGAGCCCGCCTCGTGCTTGATGTCCTCGGCCGTCTGGTGGCCGATCAGGAGCTGGTGCTCGCGCTTGCAGAAGTTGACGATCGCGTCGTCCATCTCGTCGCCGCCCACCCGGATCGACTGGGAGACGACGATGTCCCCCAGGGAGATCACCGCGACCTCGGTGGTGCCACCGCCGATGTCGACGATCAGGCTGCCCGTCGGCTCGCTGACCGGCAGCCCGGAGCCGATCGCGGCCGCCATCGGCTCCTCGATCAGATAGGCCTCGCGGGCTCCGGCCCCGAGGCAGGCCTCCTCCACCGCCCGCTTCTCGACTCCGGTCACTCCCGAGGGAACGCACACCACGACTCGCGGATGGGTGAAGCGGCTGGGGTTCGCGTGCTTGATGAAGTAGCGCAGCATCGACTCGGTGACCTCGAAATCGGCGATCACGCCGTCCTTGAGGGGGCGCATCGCGTTGATCGTGGACGGCGTGCGGCCGAGCATCTGCTTGGCCTCGGCGCCGACGGCGTGCACCTCACCGGTGCTGGTGTCGACCGCCACCACCGAGGGTTCGGAGAGGACGATTCCCCGGCCACGGACGTAGACGAGTGTGTTGGCGGTCCCGAGGTCGACCGCCATATCGCGCGCGGGGGTTATTGAAGACAGAAAGGTCATCGGAGAGGCGAAATATGAGCAATCGCTTGCAGCCTACCGGCTCGCCCTAAATGCCCAAAATGCGCGGAATGTCGGCGCTACGGTGTTGCGAGCTCCGGCGCCAGCTTCAGCAGCAGCCGGATCGGCAGGCCGATCACGTTGGAGACGTCGCCCTCGACCCGGTCGACCAGCGCAGAGCCCAGGCCCTGCACGGCATAGCCGCCGGCCCGCTCTCGCCACTCCTCGCTCGCCAGATAGCGGTCGATCAGCTCGTGTCCGAGCTCATCGAAGGTGACGCGGCAGGACTCGACCCCAGTCCGGACGGCCGGCTCGCCGTCGACCCGGTCCGGGCCGATCAGGGCGAGGGCGCCGAGGACCTCATGGGACCGGCCCGAGAGCGTCTCCAGGCACCAGCGCGCCTCCCCCTCGAACGCCGGTTGCCCGACGACGCGGCCATCCACGACGACCTCGGTGTCCCCGGCGATCACGAGGGTCCCCTCCCGCCGCCGGGCCGCCACGGCTTGCCCCTTGGCGAGCGCGTTGGCAAGCACGACCTCCCGCGGCTCGCCCTCGCTGGTCTCCTCGACGTTGGAGGGGATGGCGGTGAAGGTCAGCCCCATCGATTTGAGCAGGGCCTTCCGCTGAGGAGAGCGGGAGGCCAGGATGATTCGCTTGGGCATCGTCATCAGACGGAGCCTATGACGGCTTCGCCATCAGATCGGCGCCACGAGCGGCCGCCCAACATAAGTCGCGGCGCTAAGCGCCGCTCCAGAATGCAGCGGCCTGGTGGCCCCTAGGGGAACCAGATCCCGATCTCGCGCTCGGCGGACTCGGGCGAGTCGGAGCCGTGCACGAGATTGAAGGTGACCTCGGTGCCGAACTGGCCGCGAATCGAGCCGGCGTCGGCCTCGACCGGATCGGTTGCTCCGATCACCTGACGCGCCGCCTTGACGGCATTCGGCCCCTCGAGCACCATCGCGACCAGCTCGCCGCCCGTGATGAACTCGACGAGCTCGCCGAAGAACGGTTTGTCGGTGTGCTCCTCGTAGTGGACGTTGGCGATCTCCTCGGTCGCCTGCATCAGCTTGAGCGCGACGAGGCGCAGGCCCTTGCGCTCGAAGCGGGCGATGACCTCGCCGGTGAGGCCGCGCTCGAATGCGTCCGGTTTGACGAGGATGAGCGTGCGTTCGGTGGCCACGGCCGCGGCACGGTACCGGAATCGGCCGCGACCGGGTCGCGCCGGGACGAAAACCGGGCGATGAAGGGGGCGAGATCGGGGCATTTGTCGCCTTTGTTTCGGACGTGCGGAACAAAGCTGACAAACCGGACCCGGACGCCCTGATCGCCCGGATTGCGAGCCGCCAGTACGGGGTCATCTCCAGCGCCCAGCTGAGCTCCACCGGCCTCACGCGCGCGGGGATTCACCGCCGCGCTCGAGCCAGCCGGCTGTTCCCTCTTCATCGCGGGGTTTACGCCGTCGGCCACCGCAACCTGGGCAATGAGGGGCGTTGGATCGCGGCGGTGCTCACGTACGGGGATCGGGCTGTTCTCAGCCATCGAAGCGCAGCGGCGCTCTGGGGAGTCCGACGCGCGCCCAAGGGCCCAATCGACGTGACAATTCCGGGAACCTCCGGACGCAAGTCGCGCGCCGGGATCGTCCTCCACCGCTCCACCTCCCTGACTGCCGCGTCCTGCACCCGGCGCCTCGGCATTCCCGTGACGTCTCCGAATCGCACCATCGCCGACCTCCGTCCCGTCCTCTCCCCAGCCCAGCTCGCCGCCGCCATCCGAGAGGCCGAATTCCGCGGGCTGATAGATCGCGGCCCTCTGGTGGCCGACCCCGCCCGTAGCGAGCTGGAGCAGCGGTTCCTCGCCCTCTGCCACCGCCACCGCCTTCCCCGGCCCGGTGTGAACGTCAGGGTCGACCGATACGTCGTGGACTTTCTCTGGCCCGAACAACGCCTCGTCGCCGAGCTCGACGGCTGGAAATCACACAGCACCAGGTCCGCGTTCGAGGACGACCGCGCCCGCGACGCCCGGCTCTCGGTGCTCGGTTACCGCGTCGTCCGCTTCACCTGGTGGCAGGTCCAAGGAGACCCACGCGAGGTCTCCAGGACGATCCGCTCTCTGCTTCGGAGCTAGCTGCTGGAGCCGCCGCTAGGCCGCTGCGGCGGCCTTGCGCCGACCGCCGGGCGGTCCTGACGACGGGTGGGGCCGTCGGAGGAGCGCGGCGTGCCCGAGCTCGATTGGCGCTGACTCGCGGACCGTCCGGCTCGCGGCCGGTCCGTGCGACGGGCCTCGCCGTCCGGGCGCTGCTGCTTGCGGACCTGGGTTTCGCAGTACGGGCAGATGCCCCAGCGCGGATCGAGTGGCTTATGGCACTTGCGGCACGGGTTCCGCAACCGCCGCTCGCAGTTCGGGCAACGAAGGTACAAGCGCTCGATCGGGTATTCGCAGTGCGGGCAGGAGTTCTCGATCCGCTGCCGCAACTCGAGCTCGGCGGCTCGCAGCTCCAGCTCGCGCTCCTCGCGGTCCTCGAGGAACTCGGGTGGCCGCAGGATCGTGTAGACCACCGTGCCCAGATACGGGAAAACCGAGGCCGCCGTGGCGCACGCGATCAGCACCGGATCCTCGATCCGCCTGCGGGCGTCGAGGTACGTCCACCAGATCAGCGCCAGATAGACGACGACCAGGAAGAGAATGACCAGGCTGGCGATGAGGCCGGCCGTACCGCTGAGTCCGAAGATTCCTAGAGGCATGTGCGAATTGGAGCCGCGAGTGTACGTATTTCCCTATGGGGGCGTTGAACCCTGCCTGGCATTGAGTCTGAGGCTTTTTCAGTGCGATTTACAGGAAGAGCAGGCCGAACGCATAGCCGAAGGCGAAGAAGACCAAGATCACCACCGCGACGACGATGGCGACCAGTCCCATCATCGTCAGGAGCTCTGAGCGGGCCTCTCTGTCCATATACAGCTCAGAAGGTAGTGGCTGCCGGCCGCCAGCGCGACCCCATCTCGCCCAGCCGCAAGCTCTCGTGCTCGCTCCCACGCCTGGATCGGGTCGGGGACCGCCTCGGCGGCAACGCCCGCCTTCTCGCACAGCGCCGCCAGCTCGAGCGCCGGCCGCGCCCGGCCGCCCGGGCGCCCGGAACCCTCGATCGCGTCGGGCGGGATCTCCGTGCAGACGAACTGGGAGCATGCCCCGGCAAGCGGGTTGATGATCCCTCCCGCGTCCTTCCCCTCCAGCACGGCCAGGCAGCAGACGACCTCCCTTCCTCCCGCGAGCCCCGGCAGCGCCTCGGCCAGCGCGCGGGCGCCATCGGGATTGTGAGCTGCGTCGAAGATCTGCGGCGGATCCCCCGCCACGAGCTCGGCCCGGCCGGGAATCGTGATCGCCTGCAGCCCGAGCACGGCATCCGGGTCGAGCCGGCCGAGGGCCTGCTCGGTGGCCGACTCGGCCAGCGCGAGATTCCTGTCCCGGTAGGTGACCGGATCGCCACCCGCATCGACGTCCACCCGGACGACGCGGGCGTGCCGCTGCTCCAGCGCATCCGCGATCACCGGCCCCACCTCGGCCTTCACATCCCCCACGATCAGCGTGGTGTGGTCCCGCAGCACCGCCAGCTTCTCGGCGGCGATCTCCTCCAGCGTCTCCCCGAGCCACTCGGTGTGGTCATAGCCGACCGAGGTCAGCACGGTGAGCTGAGACGGAATGACGTTGGTCGCGTCCAGCCGGCCCCCCAGCCCCGCCTCGATCACCGCGTATTTGACGCGAGCTGCGGCAAACGCGACGAACGCCGCGCCCGTGAGCAGCTCGAACTGGGTCACCGGCCCCTCGTCGCCCGCCGCGCGGTCAGCGACCTCGGCCGCCTGCTCGGCGCGCTCCAGCGCGTCGGTGAACGCCTCCTCGGAGATCGGCTCCCCCCGGATCATCACCCGCTCCCGCCAGGAGTGGATGTGCGGCGAGAGGTAGGCGCCGGCCGAGACGCCGTGCGCCTCGAGCAGCGCGGCCGTCATCCGCGTGACCGACGTCTTCCCGTTCGTCCCGACCACGTGGATCGACCCGAACCGGTTCTGCGGCATGCCGAGGAGCGTGCACAACCGCCGCATCCGCTCCAGCCCGAGCTTCCAGCCCAGAACCTCCCGGCGGCGCAGGATCTCGTCGGAACGCGCTATCCGCCCAGTTCCTCGAGCTCGGACCGGTAGGCCGCGAGCTTCTCCCGCTCGGCGTCGACCACGTCGGCCGGCGCCTTCGCGACGAATCTCTCGTTCCCGAGCTTGCCCTCTCCCCTCTTCACTTCGCCGCGCAGCTTTTCGCGCCGCTCCTCGATCCGCGCCTCGACCGCCTTCGCGTCGACCCCCTGCGTGGGCAGCAGCTCGACTCCGCCGACGGTCGCAATCGGCTCTCCCCCGTCTTCAGAGAACTCGACCTTCGCCAGCCGCGAAACGAGGTCATGCGGGCGGGCCGCGGCGCGAGCGCCGAGAACCTGCTTGACCGGGACACCGGCGAGGTCCCGCCAGCGGCGCAGGGCCCTGGTCAACGAGATCGCGTCGCCGATCTCGTTCTCGGCGTCCTCGTCGATCAGCGAATCGTCCGGCTCCGGGAACGGGTGGACGACCAGAGCCTCGGCACGCGCGTTCGGCAGATACGAGTAGATCTCCTCGCTGACGAACGGCATGAAGGGGTGGGCGAGCGCCAGCACCTGCTCGAGCGCCCAGAGCAGGGTCGCGCTTGCGTCCTCGTCCTCACCGTCGTAGAGGCGGGCCTTGACGATCTCCAGGTACCAATCGCAGAGCTCCGACCAGAAGAACTCGTAGAGGTCGAGCACCGCGTGGGAGAAGTCGTATGCCTCGACCGACTCCGTCACCGAACGGATGGCGCGCTGGAGCCGGGATGCGATCCAGCGGTCCTCCACCCGCTCGGAGCGCGGGGCGGGCTCGACGTCATCCCGCGCATTCAGCAGGATCAGCCGGGAGGCGTTCCACATCTTGTTGGCGAGGTCGCGCCCCTGCTGGACCCGGGCCTGGGAGAACCGGACGTCCTGGGTGGAGGTCATGGCGAGCAGCCCGAAGCGGAGCGCGTCGGCACCGTGCTCGGTGATCTCATCGAGGGGATCGATCCCGGTGCCGAGGCTCTTCGACATCCGGCGGCCGTCCGGCGCCTGGATGACAGAATGGACGTAGACATCACTGAACGGGACCTGCTCGGTGAACTCGAGCGAAGTCATGATCATCCGCGCGACCCAAAGGGAGATGATGTCCCTGGCCGTGACCAGCACGTCGGTCGGGAAGAACGCCTTGAACTCCGCAGTGCTCGTGTCCGGCCAGCCGAGCGTCGCGAACGGCCAGAGCGCCGAGCTGAACCAGGTGTCGAGGACGTCGGGATCCTGCTCCCACCCCTCGCCCTCGGGCGGCTCCTCCCCGACGTAGGTCTCGTCACCGCGGTACCAGACCGGCAACCGGTGTCCCCACCAGAGTTGGCGCGAGATCGTCCACGGCGGCAGCGTCTCCATGCCGTGCATGTACTGGCGATAGGCGCCGTCCGGAATGATCCGGACCCGGCCGTCCTCGACGACCTCGACAGCCGGCTTCGCGAGCTCGTCCATGCGGCAGAACCACTGAAGTGAGATCAGCGGCTCGATCCTCTTGCCGGAACGGTGCGAGAACGGGACCGAGTGCGTGTACGGCTCCTCGCTGCGCATCAGATCGCGCTCGCGCAGCTCCGCGATCACGGCCTCCTGCGCCTCCGCGGCGGTCATGCCCCGGAAGCGCTCGGGCGCAGCGTCCGTGATCCGCCCGTCCTCTCCGATCACGCTGAACGCCTCGAGGTCATGGCGCTGGCCGATCTCGAAGTCGTTGGGGTCGTGGCCCGGCGTGATCTTGAGTGCGCCCGTCCCGAACTCGGGATCCACGTGCTCGTCCGCGATCACCGGGATCGGGCGCTCGACCAGCGGCAGGTTCGCGCTCTTCCCGACCGCGTCCCGGTAGCGGTCATCGTCCGGGTTCACCGCCACGGCGGTGTCGGCGAGCATGGTCTCGGGGCGAACCGTCGCGACCACCAGCTCCCCGCCGCCCTCGAGCGGATAGGCGATCTCGTAAAGCGTGTCCGTGACCTCGCGGTTCTCGATCTCGAGGTCGGAGATCGCCGAGCCCAGGCCCGGATCCCAGTTCACGAGGTAGTCGCCGCGGTAGATGTAGCCCTTCTCGTAGAGGGCGACGAAGACCTTGTGGACAGCCTTCACATACCCCTCGTCGAGGGTGAAGCGCTCGCGGTCGTAGTCGCAGGAGGCGCCCAGGCGCTTGTACTGCTCCACGATCGTCGACCCGTACTGCTCCTTCCACTCCCAGACGCGCTCGGTGAACTTCTCCCGGCCGAGCTCCTCCCGCGAGGTGCCCTGCGAGGCCAGCTCCTTCTCCACGACGGCCTGGGTGGCGATCCCCGCGTGGTCGGTGCCGAGAACCCAGAGGGTGTTCCGGCCCCTCATCCGGTTGAGCCGGATCAGCGAGTCCTGGATCGACCCGTTGAGGGCATGTCCCATGTGGAGGGCCCCCGTGACGTTGGGCGGAGGGATCGAGATCGAGTAGTTCTGCGCCGGTGTCCCTTCCGCCGGCGGATGGAAATAGCCGCCCTCGAGCCAGCCCCGGAAGACGCGCTGCTCGACCGCGCCGGGCTCCCAGCGAGTCGTCGCTTCCAGGGTCTTTCGGCGCTCGGCGTCCATTGGGCGCCGATGTTAGTTGCGGGCCGAGGCTGGCCTAGGAGTCGCTCTGCCGCGACTCGAGGGACTCGAGTACGCCGAGGATCTCGCCGACGCGGCAGACGAGCAGGCGCTCCTCGTCGATCTCGACCCAGACGCCGGCCGAGGACGGGAAGACCACGTGGTCGCCCGGCCGCACCGGCATGGCGACGCCGGCCGACTCCCACCAGTCGTGCCCCGGGCCGACCGCGAGCACGATGCCCTGCTGCGGCGGCGGCTCGTCGATCCCCTGCGGCACGACGAGGCCGGACCGGCGCATCCGGTCCTGGTCGAGCTCCTTGAGGACCACCTGGTCGAACAGGGGGCGGAGCTGGTGCCTGACGGCCTCGATCGGCTCGCGGGACGAGCGCGCGCTCATGGCCGCAGGATAGTTAGCGCGAGGGCTGGGGAGCGACGTCCGAGGGCGCGTCGTGTGCCGGCGGAAGCGACGGGTCGCCGCCGGGGCCGACGCGGGGCAGCCACTCGAGCCAGCTCGGCAGGTACCAGTTCCAGTCGCCGAGTAGCTTCATCGAGGCGGGCAGCAGCACTGCGCGCACCAGGGTGGCGTCGATCAGCACGGCCACGCCGAGCCCGACGCCCAGCTCCTTGAAGAAGACCAGCGAAAGCGTCGCGAAAGTGGCGAAGACGGCGACCATGACGACCGCGGCGCTGGTGACCACCCCGGCCGTCGTCTTGATCCCGTGGGATACGGCCTCGTCCGTCGACATGCCCCGGTCGTACCCCTCGCGAATCCGGCTCAGGATGAAGACGTGGTAGTCCATCGAGAGACCGAAGAGGACGACGAAGAGGAACATCGGCATCCAGGAGATGATCGCCCCGCTCGAGTGGAAGCCGAGGAACGACTGCAGGTGGCCGTCCTGGAAGATCCAGACGACCACCCCGTAGGCGGCTCCCACCGAGAGCAGGTTGAGGATGATCGCCTTGACGGGGATGACGATCGAGCGGAAGGTGAAGAGCAGCAGGAGGAACGCCGCGCTGAGGACGAACGCGAAGACGATCGGGGCGTGCGACTTGCTCGTGTCGTTGAAGTCCTTCGACTCGGCCGTGAAGCCGGTCACGTCGGCCGTCACGCCCGGAACCGCACCGATCGTGGCCGGGATGATCGTGTCCCGCAGCTCGTCAACGGCGGCGTTGGACTTGGAGTCGGTGCCGTCGCCGGCGACCGGGATGCTCACCTGGACCACGCTGCGGTCGGGAAAGGTGTCCAGCGTGATCGGGGGTTTGAACAGCGGGCTGGCCTTGAGTCGCGCCGCCAACTCCGTGATGCCCTGCCTGACCTGGGGTGTGGGGCCCTGGTCTGAGCTGACCACGACGGCGGCGGGAATCCCGCCCCCGGGGAAGGCGTCTTGAATCCGATTGTAGGTCTGGATCGATGAGACATCCTGGGGGAGCGACTCGACGCTCTCGTTGGCCGTGTGGAGGCGGAACGCCGGGAGGGCCAGGAAGACCAACAGGGCCGCCGAGACGATGACGGAGATGACCGGATGGCGGAGCACCGGATCGAGGATCTTCGACCAGATCCCGCTCTCGCCTGCGTTCCATGAGTGATGCTTGATGATCGGAACGCCGCCCTTTTCGATGCGATCACCGAGCCAGGCCAGGATCGCCGGCAGCACGGTCAGGGATCCGACCATCGCCACCGCGACGACGAGGATCGTGCCGGTGGCGAACGACCCGAAGGTCGGTGTGCCGGCGAGGTACATGCCGGCCATGGCGATCATCACGGTGAACCCGGAGATCATCACCGCGCGCCCCGAGGTCGCCGCTGCGGCTGCCAGCGCTGCCTCCTCGCTCCGGCCCGCCTCGCGCTCCTCGCGCTCGCGTCGGAGATAGAACATGGAGTAGTCCACCCCGACGGCCAGACCGATCAGGAGAATCACCTCGTTGATCGAGTTGTCGACCCCTCCGGTGAGGTGGCTGATAGGCCCGAGAAGGCCAATCGTGGCGATAACCGCCGTCAGCGCGAGGAGCAGGGGCACGCCCGCGGCCACCAGAGCACCGAAGGCGATCAGCAGGATGATCAGCGTGACCGGCAGGGAGGTGACCAGCGCCTTGCCGAAGTCCGACTGGACCTTGTCGTTGATCTGCTGTTGGGTGCTGGCATCGCCGAACTCTCCGACCGTGAACCCGGGATGCGCCTTCTGCACGGCATCCGTCGCCGCAATGGCCGGCTTGACCCGGTCCGTGACCTCGGTGTCGTTTCCGGCGATCCGGAAACGGAGAAGCGCCGAGCGCCGGTCCGCGGAAATCTGGCTGGCATTCGCCGGAGCGAGCGGGCTCTCGAAGTTCTGCGTGTAGGGCACCGCCGCCAGCCGCCGCTGCGCGTCGGCCACCACCGCGCGGAAGGACGGATCTGAGATGGTGCCCACCTTGCTCTGAACCAGCACCATCTCCTGGGCATGCTCCGGAGCCGCGTCCGCGATCGTCTGGTCCGCACGTCCCGACTCGCCGACGCCGGTCTGGGCGTGCTCGAGGGTCTTCGTGCCGACTGCGCCCCCGATCGCGAAGGCGAGGAATACGAAGGCGAGCCAGCCCCAGATCGCTCTCTTGCGATGCTGCGCGCTCCATCGTCCGGCCCTTGCGGCCAGACTGCGGGGAGTGACGCCAGAGGCCTGAGCCTCTTGATTGTGTGGACGAGACGCCGGCACCGTGGACCTCCGAGTCCCGTAGACGGCTCGCCGACACTAACACTCCGAGGCTGGACAATCCCATCGCATGAGCACGACGGTCGGCCAAGCGCTGCGCGAAGCCCGTCTGAAGCGCGGACTCGACCTCTACGAGGTCAAGCGAGTCACCAAGATCAGCGTCCCGGTCCTGCGCGCGATGGAGGAGGACCGCTGGGAGGACGTGCCGGCCCCCGGTGCCGAGGCGCTGCTCGAGATCTACGCGCGATTCCTGGGACTGGACGAGCAGTCATTGCTCGCGGAGCCGGGGGCGCGTGAGCCGAGTCGCGGTGAGCACACCCGCAGCGTGCTCCTCGCCATCGGCTTGGCGGCCCTGGTCGGGCTGGCCATCGGGCTGGTCGGCCTGGGCCCGCTCGGTGGGTCGGAGGGCGGCGACAACGTGACGACGGGTGTCGCAGGGACGACCACCACGGCCACCACCACCGCCCCGGTCTCGATTGAGGTGAGCACCCACGCTCTCGTCTGGGTCTGCCTCGTCGATCAGCGCGGGCATCCCGTGATCAATGGCCTGAACCTCGTCAGAGATCAGACCGTCGGCCCCTACGAGGGCAAGGCCTTCGAAGTGACCTTCGGCAACGGCAAGGTCGACCTGACCGTCAACGGACAGCCCGTCAACGTCCCGCCGATCGCCGAGCCATTCGGTTATCGGATCACGCCGGATGGCGTGACGAGGCTGGCGCCCGAGGACCAACCCACCTGCTCGTGACCCGGCTTCGCCATCAGGTCGCGGCCACAAGCGGCCGCTAAGCCGTCTGCTCCCCGAGCGCCGGGTCCTCGAGCACCGTCTCGTGCTCTCCGGTGGCGTCGGTCACCAGCATCGGCCGCTGACCCTTCTCGATCGTCTCCTTCGTGACGACGCACTTCTGGACGTCGCCGCGGGAGGGCAGCTCGAACTGCACGTCGAGCAGCGTCTCCTCAAGGATCGAGCGCAGGCCGCGCGCACCGGTCTCGCGGGCGAGCGCCTTGTCGGCGATCGCCCCGAGGGAGTCGGGTGCGAAGACCAGGTCGATGTCATCGAACTGGAAGAAGCGATGGAACTGCCGAGTGAGCGCGTTCCGCGGCTCCGTCAGGATCGTGATCAGGTCGTCCCGGGTGAGCTGGTGGATCGCGGAGACGACCGGCAGGCGGCCGATGAACTCGGGGATGAGGCCGTACTCCATGAGGTCCTCGGGCAGCACCTTCTCGAAGTCCTCGCCGGTGTCCTTGTCGGCATTGGAGGTCACCTCGGCGCCGAAACCGACGCCGTGGTTGCCGATCCGCCTTTCGATCACCTCGTCGAGCTGGCCGAACGAGCCGCCGCAGACGAAGAGCACGTTCGAGGTGTCGATCGTCAGGAACTCCTGGTGCGGATGCTTGCGGCCGCCCTGCGGGGGAACGGAGGCGGTGGTCCCCTCGAGGATCTTCAGAAGCGCCTGCTGCACGCCCTCCCCGGAGACGTCGCGGGTGATCGACGGGTTGTCGGCCTTGCGGGCGATCTTGTCGATCTCGTCGATGTAGATGATCCCCGTCTCGGCCTTCTTCACGTCGAAGTCAGCGGCCTGGATCAGCTTGAGAAGGATGTTCTCGACGTCCTCGCCGACGTAGCCGGCCTCGGTGAGCGCCGTGGCGTCGGCGATCGCGAAAGGGACGTTGAGGATCTTGGCGAGCGTCTGGGCGAGCAGCGTCTTGCCGCAGCCGGTGGGACCGAGCAGCAGGATGTTCGACTTCTGCAGCTCGATCGGCTCCTCGCCCTGGACGTCCTCGGAGGAGGCGATCTGGACGCGCTTGTAGTGGTTGTAGACCGCGACGGAGAGGGCGCGCTTGGCGCCGTCCTGGCCCACGACGTACTCGTTCAGGACGTCGTAGATCTCACGCGGCTTGGGAAGTTTCTCGAGCTCGAAGGTCGGCGGAGCGGTGAGCTCTTCATCGATGATCTCGTTGCAGAGGTCGATGCACTCGTCGCAGATGTACACGCCGGGCCCGGCGATGAGCTTCTTGACCTGACGCTGCGACTTCCCGCAGAAGCTGCAGAGAAGCTGCTCGTTGGATTCGGTGGGACGTGCCAGCGGAATTCTCCCTCGGTCTCGCTTCGCCCGGCCGGCTCCTTCCTCGCTGGAAGCTTAGACGCCTGCCGACCTCGGCCCGACTGCCCCTCGTTACGCCGTGAGCGGCCGGTTTCCTTCCGCACATGTGTCACGGCGGGCCTGACCAGCTCGTGCACGCGGTCAGCTTCCGGAACGCCGGAAGACAGCGACTCAGAACTTCAGGAACGACGGCCCTTCGGTTATCACGGGCGGGTCGACCTGATGAAACCCGGCGTGCCGCCAATGAGCTCCTTGACCTCATCGCTGCGCCGGCAGTACTCGATCGCCGGCGAGTGCCCTTCGGGCGAATGCCCGATACTCAAAGTCATGTCCTCCCCGCTGATCGAGTTCCCGGCCGACGATCCCGAACGCGCCCGGCGGTTCTGGAGCAACGTCCTCGGCGAAGAGTTCGCGCCTCGGCCCAGCGATGCGGGAGCGGGCTGGGAGATCAACGGCGGCGACCTCCGTGTGGGAGTTCACGAGCGCGGGCCAGGTCCCGGTGACACTGCTTCGCTGCCCTACTTCACCGTGCACGATCTTCCCGCCACGCTCGAGCGCGTCCAGGACCTCGGCGGTTCGGTGATTCATCCCGGTGAGCGCTGGGCTGTATGCCGTGATTCTGAGGGCAGCCCGTTCGCGCTCGCGGCGGAAATGCCCTAGCTGTAGCGGTCCCAGGCCCGCAGGTACGGCAGCGGATTGACCGGATGCCCGCTCACGTGGACCTCGAAATGGAGGTGGCATCCGACCGTCCTGGCGTTGCCCGTCTTGCCGACGAAGCCGACGATCTGGCCGACGTGGACCAGGTCGCCCTTCTGGAACGTCGAAGGGTGAACCATGTGGGCGTACCAGTACTTCCGCCTCTCACCCAGGCCGCGGACCACGATGAAGTTGCCGTCGAGGCGCGAGTCATACGCGCGCTTGACGATCGTTCCGGTGACCGCCGCCGCGAGAGGCGTGCCGCAGCGGGCGGTGACGTCGAAGCCCTTGTGGACGCGGCCACCGTCGCGCGGCGCTCCGAACTCACCGACTGGGCCGCGCGTCCCGTGGGGACCTCTGACCGGGAAGTAGTGAGCGTGGAGCTCGACGCTCCCGGCTTCCTTCTGACCACCGCCCGCGACAGCGACGATCACGCGATAGGTCCCGTCGGCCACGAGCCGCCCACCATTCGTCAGGCCATCCCACCTCACCGTCTTGTCAGTCGCGGGCTGGACGCCCGGCACGTCGATCGTCCGCACCTCGTCGCCCGAACCGGAAATCCGGATGGTCACGTCGGCAGGCGTCGAGCCGCCCAGGCGAAACTCGATGCGCACGCCGTCGACGGAGTCGGTGAAGCCCCTGTCGGGCGAGACGGATGCCTTCTGAACGACCGCGTCGCCGGCTACCGCAGTGGGAACAACAAGGACCGCGCCGAGCGCGATCAGGAGGAGAACGGGGCGTCTACCGATGCTCAATGACGCGGTCGACGATCTTGTACTCCTTCGCCTCTTGCGCGCTCATGAAGTAGTCCCGCTCGGTGTCCTTTGCGACCTTCTCGAGCGGCTGACCGGTGTGCTTGGAGATGATCTCATCGAGCCGCTGGCGGACGTCGATGATCTCCTTCGCGTGAATCTCGATGTCGGTCGCCTGCCCGGAGAAGCCGCCCGAGACCTGGTGGATCAGGATCTTCGAGTTCGGCAGCGCCATCCGCTTGTCCGGCGCGCCGCCGGCGAGCAGGAGAGCGCCCATGCTCATCGCCACGCCGACGCAGATCGTCGAGACGTCGGGCTTGATGAACTGCATCGCGTCGTAGATCGCGAGGCCGGCATAGACCGAGCCGCCCGGCGAGTTGATGTAGATCGAGACGTCCTTGTCCGGGTCCTCGGACTCGAGGTGGATGAGCTGGGCGACGATCAGGTTCGCGATGTCCTCGGTCACCGGAGTGCCGAGGAAGATGATCCGCTCGTTGAGCAGCCGCGAGTAGATGTCGAACGCCCGCTCGCCGCGGGACGTCTGCTCGACCACCATTGGGACAAGGGGACTCATGAGCGGGGCAGCATAGCGACCGGCGGCGGCGGGCAAACCGGCGCGGGCGCGAGTAGGGTCGGCTGCGAGTGAAGGAGATCCTCACCGTCGGCCACTCGAACCACGAGGAGGAGGAGTTCCTCGAGCTGGTCCGCGGAGCCGGAGTCGAGCTGATCGCGGACGTCCGGGCCAACCCTCGCTCCCGCTACCCCCAGTTCAACCGCTCCGCCCTCGCCGGGACGATGAAGGCCGCTGGCCTCGGCTACGCGCCCCTGGGCGCCGACCTGGGCGGCCGGCGAGAGTCACAGCCGGATTCGGTCAATACCGCCGTCCCGGAAGGGGCCTTCCGCGGCTACGCCGATCACATGGCGACCGACTCCTTCCAGGCGGGCCTCGAGATGCTCGAGTCCCTGGCGCTGGAACGCCGCACGGCTGTGATGTGCGCCGAGGGCGACTGGCAGCACTGCCACCGCCG
>DASUPK010000057.1:0-4307 GCA_036276255.1 Solirubrobacterales bacterium | reverse complement strand
AGCGAATGAGCGCCCCGCTTCTCTCCCAAGCGCCCGTTCCGCTCCAGCTCCGGCTCGCCGCGACCCAGCGCGCCGGCAGGCCGGTCTTCGGCCCAGCGGCCGCCACGGCGGCCGGCCCGGAGTCGCTGGTGGATGCCGGGCCGCTCTACGCGGGGGAATGCATCGAGCAGATCGGCGACATCAGGCCCGCCGCACAGCTCGTCGAGGAGCTCAGCCCTTCTTGATCTTCAGGTTGCCGACCACGCCGATCCGGAAGCCGAGCCACGGGTAGACGGCGTCGTAGAACTTGTTGTCCTGTGGCTGCAGGCCGATCGCCGAGAGCCAGAGCTGGTAGCCCGGCGCATTCGGGACCCCGCCGTGAAGGCGGCGCCAGACCCTTGCGCCCTTCTTGCCCGCGGGCGGCGGCGTGATCGTGTCGGTCCACTCGACCGCGTTGCCGCCCTGGTCGAGTGTGCCCCACGGCCCGAGCGTCTTGGACTGGCCCACGGTGCCGAGGCTGCCTTGGTACGCCTTGGCGTAGGTCGAGGCGCTCAGATGAAGCGGGTTGACGCTGTTGCAGGTGTTCGCTGACACCTGTGACGGACACCAGGTCGGGAACGAGGAGCCGTGGTAGATCGCGAGCGGTTGCGTCGACGAGTTGGTGACGTCGCCGGTCGTCGGGTTGAGGGTCGCCGTGTTCGGCGCCGTCGGATCGGGCGAGGTCTGGGTCGGCTGATCGAAGAACTGCCCGGGGTTCGTGGGGTACTTCCAGTACGAGTACATCCCACCGCCGTTGGGATCGAAATAGGCCGCCTTGATCCACTCGTCCTGGCTCGGGACGACGAACCCCGTCGCGCGCCGGCGTGTGGTGTTGCGCTTGCGCATGTCGTACATCCCGCGCTCGCTGTTCCGAGACAGGCGAACCTTGTAGATGACGTAGCTGAAGCCGCCGGACGCGACCGTCCGCTTCGAGATCAGCCTCCCGTTGGTGATGGAGTTGGCGAACCGCGCCGTTCGCAGGAAGTTGGCGAAACCGTAGGGTTTGTCGGCCCACTCGGGATACGCGATCGCGTAATGGCGGCCGCTGGGGGCGTGGGCCCGCTCGTTGATCTGCCCGTACTTCGGCCACTCGGCCGAGCTCTCGTCAGTGCTGAAGAGGTTGTGCTTGTCACGGCCGGTCGGGTCGACCGTGTTGAGGAAGGCGACGTACTGCCTGACGGTCACCTCCAGCTCGCCGATTCCATAGGGGTAGGAAACGCCGCCGACCAGCTGGCAGGGGGGATCACCCTGCGGCGCGGTCGAGCAGGACTGGTAGATCGCGTCGGTGAACGGGACGATGGCGGCCGCCGGGTTGCCAGGCGAACCGACCTGCGCCATCGGGAGCGTGACGACGGCGGGCTTTGCCGCGCCCGCCAGCGCCGGCAGCGCCAGAGCGCCCAGCAGAGCGACGGTGAAGGTGAGCGAGAGCGCCCGGATGCGACTGACCATGCTCTATCCCTCGGCGCGAGCCGTCGATCACTTGAACCGGGCTTCGCTCTACGTCCAGCGTGTTGAGCAAGGCGCCGCTAGTGGTAAATAGCGAGCAGGATCCCCACGCTCGCCACCCACGTCACAGCGGCGCCGATCATGCCGTAGTCCTCGAGCAGGATCGCGTCGGTCGAACGCGTGTCCTTGCGGTCGTAGATCAAATAGAGGTAGCGGAAGATCCCGTAGAGCACCGGCGGCAGGGTTCCAAGCATCTTCGAGCCGATCAGCGGCGAGTTGACCGCGTAGATCGCGTAGCTCATCACCGTCGAGGCGGTGACCATCGCGACCATCTGGTCGAGGAAGGGGATCGAGTAGTGCTCGAGCACCGGCCTCGACGACGTCCCGGAGTGGAGCTCGGAGGTCGCCTCCTGGCGGCGCTTCGTGAAGCCGAGGAAGAGCGCGACCATCCCCGTGCAGAGCAGCAGGAAGGCCGAGGCGTCAGCGCCGACGGCGACCGCACCCGCCAGGACCCGCAGGACGAAGAGGCCGGCAATGGTCATCACGTCGAGGATCACCTCGTGCTTCAGCACGTACGAGTAGAGCGTGGTGCCCACTCCGTAGGCGAGGACGAGGCCACCGACCTCGGGTCCCTCGAGCGCCGTCGATCCAACGAGAGCAACGACGGCGAGCACCACGGCGAGGGTGATGGCCGTCGGGATGCTGAGCTCGCCCGCAGCGATGGGGCGAAACCGCTTCGTCGGGTGCTGCCGGTCCTCGGCGACGTCGTGAGCGTCGTTGACGAGGTAGCCGGCCGAGGCGACCATGCAGAAGGCGGCGAAGGTGACGGTCGCGTCCACGACCGCGTCGAAATCCTTGAACTTCGCGGAGAAGAGCAGACCCGCGAACACCAGGAGGTTCTTGACCCACTCCTGGGGCCGCATCGCCTTGAGCACAGCGCGAAACGGCCCGCGGCGGGGCCTCTCGGAGGTGCCTTCGGGGGCTGGCTGCGCCACCTCCGGCTCGCTCCGCTCCTTGAGAGCGTCGGCCATGAGGGCGCAGGGTAGTGGTCGTGACACGGCACTCGCCATCAGATCGCGGCCGCAAGCCCCCGCCCATCGCTGCTGGCGCGAGATACTGGGCAGGCGATGTCGGAGGAGAACATCGAGATTGTTCGGGCCGGCTACGAGCGGTTCGCGGCCACACACGAAGTCGGCCGGGACTACACAGCCGACTTCGTGTGGGATGTGTCGAACCTCCACTGGCCCGGACAGCAGGTCTACGAAGGCGCAGAGGGGGCGGAGGCCTTCCTCAGCGAGTGGAGGGATGCGTGGGAGGAATGGGAGCTCGAGGTGGAAGCTCTCCACGACGCGGGCGACAGCGTGGTTGCGCTCGTGCGACAGCACGCTCGCTCGAAATCGACCGGGATGCCCGTTGAGATGTCTTTCGCCCAGGTCTGGACCCTTCGCGATGGCAAGAGGACCCGGATGGAGATGTATTCCAACCCGGCCGAAGCCCTCGCAGCGGCTGGGTTGTCGGAATAGCCGCTATGGACGAGGCGGCTGCTTTGAAAACGGTCGGCGGCAATCCTGACGAAGCGGCAGTGGCGTAGTACTCGAGACATGCACCCCGACCTCGATGAATGGCTTCCCGATCCACAGGTGCGCACCTGCCACCGCCTCTCCGCCGAAGCCGACGCCGGTCGGCTGTGGCATGCGGCAGAGACTGTCCGGCTCCGTGACGCCCCCACCCTGGGACGGGCGGTGCGCTGGCGGATCCCCGGCACCTCGTCGGATCTCCCCTTCCGGGATCTGTTCCGGCAGTACCCGTTCACCGTGATCGACGAGGGGGCTCGTTGGTCGGTTTCGGGCATGTGCGGGCGAATCTGGACGCTTCGGCGGGACTACCCTCGAATCGAAGGCGCGGACGACTTCCTGGCCTGGGACCAGCGCGGCACGGTCAGGGTGCTTCTGGCCCACTGGATCGAGCCGGAGGGCCCAGAGCGAAACGCCCTGGTGAGCGAGGCGCGGATCAAACCGGTCAACGGTCAGGCCGGCCTTCGCCTTCGGGCGCTGTGGGTAGTCGTCGGACATCTCGAGCGCCTGATCGGCGGTGAGGTTCTGCGCGTGGCGGCCCGTCGCGCCGCGCGGGCCTAGGTCGGCTCTACGTCTCCCGCTCCGCGGTGGCTCCCAAGAGAAGTGCTCTGGATGTGTGCTTTTCGTCCAAAGCGCTACTCCGACAGCCCGGCGGCTTTGAGAGCGCTTGCGCGATCCGGATGGACCCTTCCTTCGATGATCTTGCCGTTCTCGAAGGTGAAGACGATGACTTCTTCCAAGTCAACCGAAAGGCCGCTACCCCGACCCGTGCCAGTCCAGCGTTGCACGCAGATGACCTTCTCGCCGGCGTCCACCAACTCATCTATCTCCGAATGAAAGTCAGGGAACTCCGCCAGGTAGGAGATCAACGAGGTGCGGACCTGATCGAGACCACGGAGCACCTCGGCGGTGTCAAGTGGGGTCCCGGGCTGCTCGTGATAGACGACCTGCGGATCGTAAATCTCGAGTGCTCCATCCAGGTCACCGTCGTTGAATGCCTTATTGGAGCGTCGTAGTGCGTCGACATTCTCCTGCGTCATCGCCCACGCAGTATCTCTCGACGGACCACCGCTTTCCATGCCAAAGCGCCGCTTCTCGTCCAAAGCGGCTATCAGGGCGGTCGGGCGCTGCCTTCGACGACTACTTCTTCTTGCCCTTGATCTTCAGCTTTGCGGTCTGCGTGTTGGCGAGTCCGCCCTGGGGCGCGAAGGTGATCCGGGCCGTCAGCGCAACCTTCCCCGTTCGCCGCAGCCTCTGCTTGGCGAGCTT
>DASUPK010000056.1:0-14638 GCA_036276255.1 Solirubrobacterales bacterium | reverse complement strand
AAAGCCGAGAGCAACCCGTTTGATGATGGCCCGCCGAGTTGAGCTGCCGGACTCCGCCCGCTGCGTGGTCATCGGCGGCGGCGTCGGCGGGACATCGATCGCCTACCACCTGGCGCAGCTCGGCTGGGACGACGTCGTCCTGCTCGAGCGCTCCCAGCTGACCTCGGGGTCGACGTTCCATTCGGCCGGCCTGGTCGGGCAGCTGCGCGGCTCGGTAACCCTCACCAAGATGATGATGTACTCGGTCGAGCTCTACCGCCGGCTCGGCGATGAGTCCGAGTTCGACCCTGGATGGACCGAGTGCGGTGGCCTCCGCCTCGCCTCGAGCGAGGAGCGGATGGAGGAGCTTCGCCGTCAGGCCGGCTGGGCGAAGACCTTCGGCCTGCCCATGGAGATGGTCTCGGCGGACGAGGCGAAGGAGAAGTTCCCTCTGATGTCGACGGACGGCGTCCTCGGCGCCGCCTGGATCCCCACCGACGGCTACCTCGATCCCGCCCAGCTCACCAACGCGCTCGCCGATGGCGCCCGCCGGGGCGGCTGCACGGTGTTCACCAACACTCGCGTCACCGGCATCGAGGTGAAGGACGGGCGCGCCCGAGGCGTGAGCACCGACAAGGGAGACATCGACGCCGAGGTGGTGGTGATCGCCGGCGGCATGTACGGCGCCGAGCTCGGCCGCCTGGCGGGGGTGCGGATCCCGATCATCCCGATGTCCCATCAGTACCTGGTCACCCAGCCTTTCCGGGAGCGCGACCCGGAGAACCCGTTGCCGACGCTGCGGGACCCAGACCTGCTCATCTACTACCGGGAGGAGGGAGGGGGCCTGGTGATGGGTGGCTACGAGCGCCAGAGCGAGCCGGCCTTCCTGCCGAACGGGACTGCCGGACTCGACCGGATCCCCCCGGACTTCAACGGCAGGTTGCTGGAGGACGATTGGGACCGCTTCGAGGAGATCACCGAGAACTCCAAGAGGCGGGTGCCGGTGATGGATGAGGTCACGATCACCCAGCTGATCAACGGCCCCGAGGGGTTTACCCCTGACAACGAGTTCTGCCTGGGGGAGACCGAGGTCCTCGGCCTGTTCGTCGCCGCCGGCTTCTGCGCGCATGGCTTGGCCGGTGCCGGCGGCATCGGCAAGGTGATGGCCGAGTGGATCACCGAAGGGGAGCCGAGCCTCGACCTCTGGGAGATGGACATCCGCCGCTTTGGCGCCCAGTACCGCGCGCCCAGCTACACGCACGCCCGGATCAAGGAGACCTACGAGACCTACTACGACATCCGCTACCCGAACCACGAGCGAGAGGCCGGGCGTCCGCTGCGGATCTCGCCCGCCAACCCCTGGCACCGGGAGCACGGCGCGGACTTCGGCGAGAAGTCCGGCTGGGAGCGGGTCAACTGGTACGAGTCGAATGCCGCGGCCGGAGACGAGTCCCTCCGTCCCCGCGGCTGGGCGGGCCAGCACTGGTCCCCGGCGATCGGCGCCGAGCACCGGGCAACGCGAGAGGGCGTGGCGATCTTCGACGAGACCTCCTTCGCGAAGATGGAGATCGAGGGGCCGGGGGCGGCTGAGCTCGTCGAGCGCCTCTGCGACAACAAGGTGGCACGCGAGCCGGGCAAGCTCACCTACACGCAGATGCTCAACACGCGCGGCGGGATTGAGTGCGACTTCACCGTCGGACGGCTCTCCGAGGACCGCTTCTCGATCGTCACCGGCACGGCCTTCGGCCACCACGACCGCGAGTGGATCCGCAAGCATCTGCCCGCCGACGGCAGCGTCCAGGTTCACGACACGACCTCGCAATGGGCGTGCTTCGGGATCTGGGGGCCGAAGGCGCGGGACGTGCTGCAGCCGCTGACCCCGCAGAGCCTCGAGACGGAGGACTTCGCCTATATGAACATCCGGGAGATCACCGTGGGGAACGTCCCGGTACGGGCCCTGCGGGTCACCTACGTCGGCGAGCTCGGCTGGGAGCTCTACTGCCCGACCGAGTACGGGACCGGGCTCTGGCGGACGCTGTGGGCGGAGGGGGAGCCGCACGGCATCGTCGCCGGCGGCTACCGGGCGATCGACTCGATGCGCCTCGAGAAGGGCTACCGGGTCTGGGGCGCCGACATCACGCCCGACGAGACTCCATACGAAGGGGGCGTCGGCTTCTGCGTCAAGCTGGACAAGGAGGGCGGCTTCATCGGCCGCGACGCGCTCATCGAGGCGATGGAGCGCGGACCGAGAAGCAAGCTCTGCTGCCTGCTGCTCGAGGACCCGCGGTCGGTCGCGCTTGGAAACGAGCCGGTGCAGATCGACGGCGAGATCCGCGGACGGGTGACCACCGGGGGATACGGCTACACGGTCGAATCCTCGATCGCCTACGCGTATCTGCCTCCCGACGAGGCCGAGCCTGGCACGGCCGTCGCGGTGGAGATCTTCGGCAGCTGGATCGAGGGTGAGGTCGCGGCCGAGCCCCTCTTCGATCCCAAGGGCGAGCGGCTCAGGGTCTAGCCGAGCCTGCCACGCAGCCGGGCCAGCAGTCCGGTCCTCTCCCTCTCCCGGTTGAGGCCCACCAAAGAGCCCAACGTCTCGAACCCGACAGCCTCCAGATGCGTGGCGAGGGCGATGAACGCCTGTGCCGTGGTCAGGGCGTCTCCGTCGGCGTGATGGGGGCGATGGGTGGGCAGGCCCAGGTCGCTGGCCATCGTCCCGAGGGCGATCGGCTGGTGGCTGGGCGCGGGCTCCTGGCGGAGCCTCCGCAGTTCGCGGTCGAGGACCGCCGTGTCGACGATGGGATTTCGCAGTTCCAAACCGTGCTCGGCGAGCGCTCTCCTGAGGAATGTGCGCTCCACCGCCGCGACGTGCGCGACCATCGCCCTGCCGCTTAGGGCCTCGAGCAGCCCGTCGAGCACCTCCTCCAGGGGCGGCGCCTCGGCAAGGTCGACCTCTCGTAGTCCGTGGATGCGGATCGTCTCGCCCTCCGGCATCCGACGCGGCCGGACGAATTCGTACACGGCATCGTCGAGTCGCACCTTTCCGCCGCTGACGGTCACGGTCGCGAACGAGATGATCTCGTCGGAAGAGGGATCGAGGCCCGTGGTCTCCAGGTCGATGACGGTGTAGTCGGCCTCGCGCCAGGGGGTGTCCGCGGCGGGCAGCGATGCCTGCAGGTACTCCTGGGTTGCGGCTGAATCTCGCTCGGGCATCGGCTAGCGATGTGAGAGGTCGCCGGTCAACCTTCGCTGCACATCGGCGACCTCCCTGAACGCGTCCCGTAGGTATCGCCGGGTGAGCGGATCGAGCAGTTTCGGGTCGATGTGATTGTTCGGCTCCCGGCCCTGGTCGATCTGTTCGACCTGATGCTCGAGCCGCAGGGTCGTGAACAGCTCGTAGGCCTCCTCGAGGACCCGAACCTCCGTCGCCCCGAGGACGCCCTCCTGGGCAGCCAGCCGCAATCGCTCCCGGGTGGGGGTGACGCGCACCTCGGCGCGCAGGGCGGCGTAGCGAGCCAGATCGACGATCGGCAGCAGCCCGCCGTGCTTGATGTCGAAGGTCCCTTTCTGCTCACCCGTTTCCTCGACGACGATGTCGTGCATGAAGCCGGTGGGTGGCTTCGCCGCCAGGGCGAGTCGGAGCATCCAGCGGTCCAGCGTGGTGCGGTCACCGGTCTCGAAGAGCAGTGCCTTGACGTCGAGCCCGCTCGTGGGGCCGTAGATGATGCGGCCATCGAGCAGGATCGAGACGGCGATCAGGACGCGGTTGTCGGTTGGGTGGGCAAGCCACCTCTCAATCGACTCCTGCCAATCTTCGATCGAGCTGGCCGAGAAGGCGCCCGATGCGGTCACCCCATGCGGATCGAGCCCCCAGCCGATCACGCGGACACAGTCGGCCACGCTGTCCGCGATCCCGTGCATGTACTCCTGAGTCTGGGTGGACGCCAGCCGGCGCCGCGCCGCGGAGGTGAGGGGGTCGTTCTCGGGTACGTCTCTCCACGCCATCCCGGAGTCGACGTCCGAGGAAGGAACGGGCTCGCGCCTGCCGTGGCTGCCCAGCGACATCCAGCAGAACTCGGCCGGCGCCATGCCCTGCGACTCGACTGCCAGCTCGATCATCCGCTTGATCAGCGAATCCGCCACCGCCGAGATCACCTCGCTGATCTGCGAGGGCGCGAGCTCCGCGCGATGCAGCGTCACCACGGTTGCGTTGAGCCGCCTGGCGGCGTCGGTGAGCTCGCGCTTGTTCTTCGCCCTGGAGATCGCTCGGCGCAGAACGAAGGGGGATCCGGTCTCGGCCGCGACCAGGTCGATCGCAACGATCACCCCGAGCACCTCAGAGCGAGCAGAGAACACCGGGACGTGCCGGATGTCGTGATCGATCATGGCCATCATCACGTCCGCCCCCGTCTGGTCCGCTGTCACCCCGCGGACGGGGGTCGTCATGGCCGCGCTCACCGGGTCGTTCGGGGAGAGTCGGCCCCCGACTACCTTCGATCGCAGGTCGCTGTCGGTGAGGATTCCGTAGTGGCCATGCCCGAGCTCGACGAGGATCGCGCTCGCCGGCCGGGCGTCCATCTGCCTCGCCGCCTCGCGCAGGGTCGTCTCGGCGGGGCAGATCACAGGCGGGCGGCGGATCAGCGCGGATACCGGCTGTTGGGCAATCTCGGGGCTGGGAGGCTCGATCCCATCGACACGGTGGGCGCCCCTGGCCAGGAGGGAGCGGGTAAGGAAGCGCAGGCTCGATGGCTGGCCGAGCAGAGGGATCACGTCCTCGGCGGCCAGCGAGTAGGCGAGGGTGTCCTCTCCGGCACGTACCTCGAAGCGGGCGGGAAGCCCCGAGAGCACCGAGGGGTGCCCGAACATCTCACCCTCGCTGAGCAGGTCGACGGGGGTGCCCTGGTCCAGTAGCTCCACCGCGCCGCGCCTGACCACCCGGATGCGGCCCTGCGAGAGCCGGCCCTGAGGAATGATCGTGGTGCCGGCGGGGAAGAACTCGACCTCGGTTCTGCCCGCGAGCGCCTCCAGGGCCTCCTCCTCGAGCCCGCTGAAAGGGTCGCGCCCCCCCAGGAACTCTGCGATGTCGTGCATCAGCCGCTCAGCCGGAGATCGCCGCCGCGGCTTCCTCCACCGTCGGCCGAATCGGGATCACCCTGTCGATGCCCATGACGGAAAGGATGCGGAGGATCTGCTCACTGGAGGCGGCCACGGCCAGGTGCTCGGATCTCCCGTCCGAGTTGGGTCCGTGGTCGGAGTTTTGAGCCTCACGCGAAAGCAGTAGGGCCCGGATGCCGCTCGAGTCGATGAACTCGCATTCGGTCAGGTCGACCACGATCCCGGGCGAGTCGGCGGCGACGGCCGTGCGGAGCGCGCCCCGGAGCTCCTCCTCGTGGGACATGTCGACCTCGCCCGCCACGCGGACGACCCAGACCTGCTCAGGGCCGGGCCCCGAGTGGATCTCGAACTGCGGAATATCAGCGCTCGGCGTTGCGGACATTGATCCCCCTACGACACTGAGGTGACCACATGGTACTCGCCTGGAATTCGGCGACCAGGGCTCAGGTCATCAGCAGTGCCGCTCGCGCATGTCTGACGGCGGTCTCGATGCTCAACTCGGGAGGGCTGGCCTCCACCGCCGCCTGGCAGCGCCAATAGATCGGGGAGGTGCCGTCCCGGATCAGGCGTTCGGCGAGGATCACGCCCCGCGCGTTGACCGACTCCTCCCGCTCGAGCTCGGAGGCCAGCCTGAGGATCAGTGGCTCGGTCTCGAGCACCTCCCGGACCCGGAGGGGAAGCTCGGCGCCGAAGCGGGTCGGATGACGCCGCCCGGCGGTTGCGAGCATCCGCCTCAGTGCCTTGGCGAGCCTGGAGCGGTGGTCGTTGTCGAGCAGCTGGGCGAGTCGCGCTCGGGTCACCGGGTCGCCGTTCACGGGCGCTCCGGCCAGAAGGCGGTCGTCGATCGCCCACCCGCGAATGCGAGCGAGCAGCCGGTTGATCAGGCTGGACTCAGGACGCTCGAAGCGCGAAGAACTCGAGATCGGAATATTGCCCCTGATTATCTCGATAGAGGAATCTTTGCCCAGAAACGCGTCATCTTCAACCTCCACGATCTCGTCGCGGATCCTGCGGATCAGGCGGTCGGGGTTGTCCTCGACAGGCGCGTAGTAGAGGGCATCTAGTAGCGGTTCTAGCTGAAGGTGGGCATCGGCCGCTCGAGCAGGTCCTCGACGTGCGAAACGGGAACCGGCTCGGAGAAGTGGAAGCCCTGGGCATAGCCGCAGCCGAGCGCTCTCGCCATCCGCACCTGCTGGTCGGTCTCCACGCCCTCGGCGATCACGCCGATGCCGATCGTGTCGGCCATCTCGTTGACCGCCCGGACGATCGCGGCGTCGTGCGACCCCTCCGTCAGGTTCTCGACGAAGCTGCGATCGAGCTTGATCATCGAGATGGGCAGGCGCTTCAGATGGCCGAGCGATGAGAAGCCCACGCCGAAGTCGTCCAGGACCAGCCGCACTCCGAGGCCCTTGAGCGACTCGAGTGTCCGCTCGACGAACGCGGTGTCATCCAAGAGGGTTGTCTCGGTCAGCTCGAGCCAGAGGCTTGACGGATCGATCCGGTTCGCTTCGACCGACCCCTCGATGTGAGAGATCAGATCCGGGTCCGCGATCTGGCGCTCCGAGAGGTTGACCGCGACCGAGATGGGCGCGGAGTCGGGATGGAGCTGCTGCCATGCGGCCGCCTGCCGACAGGCCTGCTCGATCACCCAGCGGCCGATCGGCAGGATCAGCCGGGACTCCTCCGCGACCGGGATGAAGCCGAGTGGGCCGACGAGCCCACGGTCGGGGTGGTTCCAGCGCAGCAGCCCCTCCAGGGCGACGATCGATCCGTCTCCGAGCTTGATCACCGGCTGGTAGTGGAGCTCGAGCTCCCCGCGCTGGATCGCGCGCCGCAGGTCGTTCTCGATCTGCATGTGCTCGATCACGCGCGAGCGCATGACCTCGTCGAAGATCTCGTACCCGCCGCGCCCATGCTCCTTGGCGCGGTACAGCGCGGAGTCGGCGTCGCGGATCAGCGCCTCGGGAGGCTCCTGGCCCTCGCCGATGGCGATACCGACGCTGGCGCTCACGAAGTGCTCCCGTTCGCGCAGGATGAAGGGATGGCTGAGGACCTCGGCGATGCGCTCGGCGATGCGTGTCGCTCCCCGCTCGTTCCCGATGTCCTCGGCCAGCACGGCGAACTCGTCGCCGCCGAAGCGCGCGACCGTGTCTCCCGGCCGGAGAGCCTGCTCGATCCGGGGCGCCACCGCGGCGAGGAGCTCGTCGCCGGCCGCGTGGCCGAGGCTGTCGTTGACGAGCTTGAACTGGTCGAGGTCGAGGAAGAGCACTGCGACCGCGGTCCCCCGTCGCGCCGCGACCGAGAGGGCGTGCTGAAGCCGGTCGAGGAACAGGTTGCGGTTGGGGAGCCCCGTGAGCGGATCGTGGAGCGCCTCGTGCTGGGTTCGCTCCTCATTTCGCCTCCGCTCGATTGCGTTGGCGAGCACGTTCGCGATCGCCTGCATGAAGGAGACCTCGTCCTGGGTGAACCTGTGGGGAATCCGCGAGCCGACTCCGAGAACTCCGTAGGGGTCGCCCTTCGCCTTGATCAACACCGCGGCCGCGCTGCGCATCTCCGAGTCCACCTGCAGCTTCGACTCGCGGAAGCGGCTCTCGGTCTGCCAATCGCCGACCACGACCGGCAGTCCGGTGGCGAGCGCGTAACCGAACTGCGACTCGTGGCCGGTCGGAACTCGCGCCTGCCCGACGTTCTCGGCCGCGAGACCGACTCCTGAGATCAAGAGCAGCTCGTCACCACCCGGCAGCAGCTTGAGGGCGCCCCCGATGTCGATGTCGAGGATCCGCTCCATGAGTGCGGTGGCCTCGTCGGTGAGGGTGTCGATGTCCGTGCCCTCGAGGGCGAGTTGGCCGAACTGCGCCACGGCCGTCTGCTGACGGGCCAGCCTGCGGCTGGTCTCCTCGCTGCGCGCCCGCGCGACGGCCGTCTCGCTGAGGGCGTTGCGCTGCCTCGCGAGGTTGCGGGCCTCCCAGGTGCCCAGCAGCCCGATGCAGACCATCGCGAACAGGCCAAAGCCGTCGAGCGGTAGGCCGCCCCCGACCGCGAAGGCGAGAACCGAGAGGGCCGCCAGCTCCGCGAGACCGACCACCACGATCGCGCGAGGTGTGTAGGAGAGGGCCGCGAAGAGGAACGGAAGGACCAGGAGAAGGATGTACGGGCTGGTCGATCCGCCGTCGAGCGCGGCGATGACCCCGACCAGCAGGATGTCGCTGAGCGACCAGGAGATGAAGAAGAGATCCGAGTAGCGGCTGCGGACGATCCGCTCGCCGGGGAGCGCCTTGAGCAGCGGAACGCTGAGGAGGCCGAGGACGGTCGCGGCAAGGATCAGGTTGCGGTGAGGCCCGCTCCAGGTGTGCAGTGCGTAGGCGCCTCCGCCGAGGGAGACGACGACCGTCAGCCAGATACCGACTGCGATCGAGTCCAGTCGACTTCGAATTTCCGGCTCGACGACGTCTCCGGCCCCCGCCGGCGCTCTTTCCCTGATCACGCTGGACGTTCCCTTCGCGATGGCTCCGATAGCTTCCCCGAGCGGCCGTGCCGCGACATCCGCACTACTGGGGAAAAATCGAGGGCCAGCAAATGTACGACCAGCACGACGTCGAGACGCTCGAGCGTCAATTCAACGCGGCGATGGAGGAGGCCGACACCGGCACTGCGCTGGATGCGGTGAGACGCATATATGACGAAATCGACCGGGGAGGAGCCGGACTTGAGGCCCTGCTGCACCCGGACTTCCAGATTCGCATGGAGACCGTCTTCATCGACGGGAAGACGTACAGGGGAATGCGCGGCTTTGCGAACTGGCGCGCCGACATGGAGGAGCTGTTCGAGTCGGACAGCTTCAAGCCGGAGGGCCTGCGCGCCGCCGCCGACGGCCGCTGGGTAGTGCTGGGCCGGCTGCAGATCACCGAGAAGGAGAGCGGCGACGAGCTCGACGTCCCGCTGGCCCACGTGCTCGAGCAGCGCGACCGCAAGGTCGCGAGCCTGACCGCCTACACCGAGCCCTCAGCGGCGCTCGAATCAGTCGATCTTTCTGTCTAGCGGCCACCAGGCCGCTCCACCTTGGAGCGGAGGGCGAAGCCCGTAGCGACTTGTGTGGGGCGGCCGCTTGTGGCCGCGATCTGATGGCGAAGCCGTGAATACCGAACGGCGAACGGGCCCCGACGTAGGGGGCCCGCTCACCTGGGGGGATGTATGGGGCGTGCCGTGGGAGGGGCCACGCCGTTTGTGTGGACGAGTCTTGGCTAGGAGCTTGAGCCGCTCGAGCTGGTGCCCGAGTTGTTGCTCTGGTCCTGGTTCTGGCGCTGACCCTGTGCCGGCGGAGCACCCGGCGGTGGGCCGCACCCCGACGTGCCGATGCCGATGCCGGGAGGTCCGGCGTGCTGCATGTCGGTCGGGAGCTTGTCCTTGCAGGCCTCATAGGCCTTCTGTTCCTTCTCCCGATCGGCCGCGCTCGGCGGCTTCGGCGGGCCCTGGCTCGGATCGATCTTGCTCGGATCAGGGGGTCCCGCGGCACCGTTCGCGTCCATGCACTTCTGGAAGTCCTCCATCTTCTGCCTGTCCGCGGCAGAGAGATTTGGACCGCGGAAGGACATGACCCCGGGACCGCCGCCAGGCGGAGGGCCCTGGGCCGTCGCCGAGCCGCTTCCGTTGCCGGAGCTGCCGCTGCCCGCCGCCATCGAGACCGCGGCCACGCCGATCGCGGTGATGCACGCCGCCAGCAGCGACAACCCGAGGGGACCGAGCCTGATGGTCAGTCCTCGCTTCCTCTTCTCTTCCATCTCAACTCCTGTCCGTCGCTTCCCGGATCAACCGGGCTCGGCGACCATGAAGCCAGGCGGGCCTGAGAGGAGCCTGAGAGGTGGCTAAGAAGCTGCCTTAGCCGCCTGGCGCTCGGGCGCGATGCGGACCACGTTCCAGGCGAGGCCGATCCGCTCCATCGCGGCGATCAGCAGCGCGGAGGGGTCGAGCTCCCAGCGGCGCAGCCCGTGGACCGCCGAGCGCGGGAAGGCGTGGTGGTTGTGGTGCCAGGACTCGCCGAGGGAGGGGAGGGCGAGCCAGAAGACGTTGGTCGACTGGTCGTCGACCTCGAAGCGGCGGGATCCGAGGAAGTGGCAGACCGAGTTGACGCTCCAGGTGACGTGGTGGACGAAGAAGACCCGGACCAGGCCGCCCCAGAGCAGGCCGGTCGCGGCTCCGAGCAGGGTGCCGGTGATCAGGTAGCCGGCCAGCGCCGGGATGGTGAGCCCGAGCATCACGAGCGTCACGAAACGCCGGTTGATCAGCCGCATGCCCCGGTCCTCGTACAGGTCCGGCGCGTACTGGGTCCAGTCGGCCCGGCCGTGCTCGGAGAGCAGCCAGCCCATGTGTGCGTGCCAGAGGCCGCGGAAGACCCCGACCACACCGTCGCCGTGGCCCACGTGGGGGCTGTGCGGGTCGCCCTCGACGTCGGTGTGCGCATGGTGCTTGCGGTGGTCGGCGACCCAGGCGATCACCGGGCCCTGCACGGCCATCGAGCCCAGGGACGCAAAGACGTACTCGGTGGGCTTGTGGGTGCGGAAGGAGCGGTGGGTGAGCATCCGGTGGAAGCCGACCGTGATCCCGGCCGCGGTGAGCACGTACATCACCGCGAACAGGGCCAGGTCATGCCAGCTCACCACGCTGCCCCAGAGCAGCACGATCGCCGCCACGGTGGCCACGAAGGGCACGACCATGGCGCCGAGGTTCACGACCTTGCTGGCGCGCGTCATGGGAGCAGCGTAGGCACGCGACCGCACAAAGAGTTAGCCTGAATCCCAACTCTTCCGCCCGGTTCTTATCAGACAAGTGACAAAAACTCCTCACCAAGCGCCCTCATCAGAGCCCTGGCACGCGCTGCCGCCCGCCCTGGCCGACGCGATCGAGCCGGAGCTGCCCAAGGCGACCGAGGAGATCCTCGAGACCATCGGCCGCGAGGTCCCCGAGTACGCGCGGCCATTGGAGGGGACCTTCGGCGTGGCGATCCGCACCGGGGTGAGCGAAGCCCTCCGCCAATTCGTCGCCCTGATCCGGGATCCCGGCGCGGGCCGCGAGTCCGGGCGCGACGTATATGTGGGGCTGGGCCGGGGCGAGTTCAGCGAGGGGCGGACGCTCGATTCGCTCCAGTCCGCCTACCGCGTCGGCGCCCGGGTTGCGTGGCGGCGGGTCTCCGCCGCGGCGCGGCGCGCCAAGGTCGACCCGGAGGAGCTCGGCCTGCTGGCCGAGGCGATCTTCGCCTACATCGACGAGCTCTCGGCCGACTCGATCGAGGGCTACGCGCAGGCCCAGCGCGAGCAGGAGGGCGAGCGCCAGCGCCGGCGCCGCGAGCTGCTCGCCCTGCTGCTGCGCGATCCACCGGCTCCCGACCCCGAGATCCGCTCGGCGGCTCAGGCGGCCGGGTGGAGGCTCGTGCGGAGCGCCGCTCCGCTCGCCGTCGCGGAGGAGGACCTGGCCCGGATCGGCCGCCGCCTCCCAGCCGACGCGCTGGTCGCGAGCGTCGGCGGCGTCGGATGCGCGCTGCTCGCCGGCGCGGCGGGCGCAGGTCGCGCCGCCGAGCTCGAGCAGGCGACCCGCGGCGTCACGGCGGCGCTCGGCCCCACCGTGCCGCGGGCTGAACTCGGCCGGGCATGGGCGATCGCCTCGGTAGCGCTTCGGGCGGCGCAGGCGGGGGCGATCGAGGTTGACGGAGTGATCGATGCGGACCGGCACCTGCCCGAGCTGCTCCTCTTCGAGTCCGGTGGGCTCGCCGAGCGCCTCGCTGCCAGGCGGCTGGCGCCGCTCGACGAGCTCACCCCGGCGGCTCGGGCGCGCATGGAGGAGACGGCGCTGGCCTACGTCCAGCACGGCGGCAACGCGGCCGCGATGGCGCGTGCCCTTCACCTTCACCCGCAGACGATCCGCTACCGGCTCGGCCGGCTGCGGGAGCTCTTCGGCGACGATCTGAGCGACCCGGACGCCCGCTTCGAGCTCGAGCTCGCGCTCAGATCTCAGGCAGTTCGAGGCTGACCACCGCGCCGCCGCCCTCGGCGTTGGAGGCGCGAGCCGTCCCCTCGTGCTCGTCCGCCACTCGCTGAACGATCGCCAGGCCGAGGCCCGAGCCTGGCTTGCCCCGTGCGTCGTCGGCGCGCCAGAAGCGGTCGAAGACCTTGTCGAGGCCCTCGGTGGGGAATCCGGGACCGTGATCGCGGACCGTGACCCGGCCATCGGCGACCTTCACCTCGATCTCGCCCCCGGGCGGGCTCCACTTGCAGGCGTTGTCGAGCATGTTCGAGATCGCTCGGCCGAGCCGCTGCGCATCGGCGTGAACCAGGGTGGGGTGGAGGTCCTCAGCGAACTGCATGTCCCGCGCGCGGCGCTGCGCCCGCTCGATCGCGTCACGGGTGAGCTCGTCGAGCGCGACGTCCTGGCGGGCGATCGCGTCCTGTCCCGGTGCCCGGGCCAGCTCGACCACGTCGCCGACCAGCTCGGTCATCTCCTCGAGCTCCTGGGTCAGATCCGCAACCAGGC
Organism: Solirubrobacterales bacterium; assembly: GCA_036276255.1. Taxonomy (GTDB): domain Bacteria; phylum Actinomycetota; class Thermoleophilia; order Solirubrobacterales; family 70-9; genus DASUPK01. Next base: position 2,023 of record DASUPK010000056.1, on the reverse strand, counting down.
GCTTGCGCTCCGCCGGGTCGAGGTTCTCGGTGCGGCCGAGTGTCTCGATGTTGGTCCGCAGCGTGGCGAGCGGGGTGCGCAGCTCGTGCGAGGCGTCGGCGACCAGGCGGCGCTGGGCCGACTCGGAGCGCTCGAGTGCAGCGAGCATCTCGTTGAAGCTGGCGGCCAGGCGGCCGAGCTCGTCGTCGCCTCGGACCTCGATCCGGTGGGTGAGGTCGTGCGTGCGCGCGACCTCCTCGGCCGCGTCGGAGACCTCGCCCGCCGGGGCGAGCGCCGTGCGCGCGACGACCGGCCCGAGCCCGGCGGCCAGCGCGATGCCTCCCGCGCTCACGGCGGCCAGGATGATGATCAGGGTGTTGAGGGTGTGATTCGTGTCCTCGAGCGAGCGGGCCACCTGGATCGCGCCCCCCGACGCCAGCGGCTGCGTGAGCACCCGCAGATCCGTCCCCTTGACCGACGCGTCGCTGAGCTGCGCGCTCCCGCCGCTGGTGGCGAGCTCGCGGTCAGCGGTCGAGACCGGGAGCCGGTACTGCGAGCTGGGATCGGTGACGACCGTTCCGTTCGGCCCGATCACCTGCGTGAGGGCGGGCGGCGCCCCTGGGCCCGGCGGCGGCACGGCCTGCTGAAGGAAGACGCGGTCGCCCCGCTCCGCGCCCTTCCCTCGCTTGGGCGGGGCGGGCGGCGGCCCACCCGTGCCGAAGGTCACCGGTCCCTGCGCGGAGCCGTTGATGACCGGGGCGGCCTGCGCCGCCCGCTGGGTCACGACGTCCGCCTGGTGGCGGAGGTCGTTGTCGATGTCGCCGCGCAGGCGGTCGCGAACCAGGACGTACACGAGCGCAGACGCCAGCAGCACGGTCACCGCCACGGCGAGCGCGGAGAGCAGAGCGAGCCGGCGGCGGAGACTCACTTCGTACGCAGCGAGTACCCGACCCCGCGGACCGTCTGGATCAGTCGCGGCTCGCCGCCCTCCTCGGTCTTCCGGCGCAGGTAGCCGACGTAGACCTCGAGCGAGTTCGAGCGCGGCCCGAAGTCGTAGCCCCAGACCGCCTCGAAGAGCTGGGAGCGGGTGAGCGCGATGCGCGGGTTGCGCATCAAATGCTCGAGCAGGCCGAACTCGGTCTTGGTCAACTCGATCGGCCGGTCGCCGCGCTTCACCTCGCGCGTGGCGGGATCGAGTTTCAGGTCGGTGTAGGTCAGCTCCTCCAACGGCTCGCCGTTCGTCCGCCGCAGCAGCGCGCGCAGCCGAGCGAGCAGCTCCTCGAGCGCGAAGGGCTTGACCACGTAGTCGTCGGCACCCGCGTCGAGGCCGTCGACCCGGTCCTGGACGGCGTCGCGTGCGGTCAGCATCAGGACCGGGGTGCGGTCACCGCGCGCCCGCAGCTCGCGGCAGACCTCGAGTCCATCGCGTTTCGGCATCAGCACGTCGAGGACGATCGCGTCGAGCGGGGAGCCCGAGCCGACGGAGCCGAGCGCCTCCTCGCCGTCGGCGGCGAGGTCGACCTCATACCCCTCCAGCTTCAGCGCCCTCTCCAGGGCGCGCCGGAGCTGGGGCTCGTCGTCTACGACCAGTACGCGCACGAGCCCATGCTGGCGAGATCGCCTAAGAAATGCCTGAGAGGCGCTATTTCGCGCAGGCCTGGATCTTCGAAACCCTACATCAGTCGAGAAACCGTGCCCAGGGCTCGAATGCGCGTCCAGTTCTGCCGATGGTCGCGTCACGGATGCGCTGGCTCAAGAACACCCTCGTCGCTGGCCTCCTGCTGGCCGCGGTCGTGATGGCCCTGACGACGGTCTTCAGCGACCACTCCGACGACTACGGCAGCGTGGGGCTCCCGGCGGGTGGCGTCCTTCACCTTCCCAAGGGGACGGTGACGGTCTACTACAGCCAGGACGGCTCGATCTCGGAAGCGGAGCAGAACAGCGGCCTCAGCTTCCAGGCGATCCCGGCCGCCGGCGGGGCCCCGATCGGAATGAGCTCGGCCGGAGGGTCGATCTCGGCCGAGGGCACCCAGCGCAGCGAGGT
>DASUPK010000055.1:0-6312 GCA_036276255.1 Solirubrobacterales bacterium | reverse complement strand
GCGGCTGCGCGGGCCGGCTGTGACCGATGTCGGCCACCACGTCGCCCAGCGATGGCATGCAGTCACCGGCGAGCGCCTGGAAGCGCAGCCGGCCGACGCGGTGAGCGACGGCGATGTGGAGCTGCAGATCGTCCGCACCCTCCCCGAGAAGCTCTACGACTTTGCGCCGCGCGGCGACTTCCGGATCATCGAGGCCTACCTGCGCGCCCTGCGCTCCGCGCAGGACCTCGTCTATCTGGAGAACCAGTTTCTGTGGTCGCCGGAGATCGTGAACATGCTTGCCGACAAGCTCCGCCGGCCGCCCACCGACGGGTTTCGCGTCGTGATCATGCTCCCCGGCAAGGCGAACACCGGACAGGACGACACGCGCGGGCAGCTCGCGCTCCTCGCTGCCGCCGACGACGGCCAGGGACGATTCCTCGCCACGACGATCCGGGCGCGTTCGGGCAACACCAGCGACCGCGTGTATGTGCACGCGAAGGTCGGGATCGTCGACGACCGCTGGCTCACGCTTGGCTCCGCCAACCTCAACGCGCACTCCTTCTTCAACGACACCGAGGTCAACGTCATCACCTGCGACGCGGCCCTCGCCCGCGACACACGCCTCCGACTATGGGCGGCCCATCTCGAGCGGGACATCGACGAGGTTGCCGGCGACCCGACCACTGTCGTCGACGAACTCTGGCGCCCGATCGCGGCCGAGCAGCGCGAGCGCAGGAACCGCGGTGAGCCGTTGACGCACGGGCTGGTGGAGCTGGAGGCGACGTCACGCCGTTCCGAACGGCTGCTCGGCCCGTTGCAAGCGCTCGTGGTTGACGGGTAGCTGCTCGCTCACAACACGCAGCAAAGCCCTGTTCGGCGACATCGCCGGCATCGGGCGCGGCGGGGGTCGCACGACTACCGCTTTGGACGAAAAGCTGCGGTCCGGTATAGCCCGGATGCCGCACAGTCTCGCGGAGCCTCGTTGGGTCGTAGCGAGGAACGAATCGGGCCCCCGCTACTGGCCAGGGGCCTCAAAAGGGGGCCCTTGGTGTTTGGAAAAGAGCTGGTAAATGACGCGCCAATCAAGCCCGAGGGGAAAAGAACTCAGATGGCCTAGGCGAGCCCGCTCGACAGGGACTTCTGCACAGCGGCGACCTCGTGGAATGCATCGCGCAGATACCGCCGCGTAAGCTCTGAAAGCTCCTTCGGGTCGACATGGTCATTTGGCTCGTTTCCCTGCTCGAGCTGCTGAATCTGGTGCTCGAGCCGAAGCGCAGTGAAGAGGTCGTAGGCCTCCTCGAGCGTCCGGGCATGTGCGGGCTCGATGGCCCCCAGCTCGGACGCCGCCCGCAGCCGCTCGATCGTCGCCGTGACCTTGGCCCCGGCCTTGAGTGCGCCGAAGCGGGCGATATCAACGACCGATAGCAGTCCGCTGTGCTTGATGTCGAAGCTCCCGTGGTGCTCGCCGGAGCTCTCGACCACGATGTTCCCCCTGAATCCGGTCGGTAGCTTCTGCGCCAGCGCAAGGCGGAGCATCGATGGCAGCAGCGTGGCGCGGTTCGCGGGCTCCAGCAAGATCGCCCGCGGGTCCAGTTCCGCCGACCCGTAAACCGTGCGGCCGTCGAGCAGGATCGAGGTCGCGATCAGGACCTTTTCGTCGCCCGGGTTCTGCAGCCAATGCCCGATCGACCGGCGCCATGCGCCCATCGAGCTAGCAGAGAACTCACTGGACGCCGTCACGCCGTGTGGATCGAGACGCCAGCCAACGACCCGGATGCAGTCCTCCACGTCGGCGGCGATCGTCCGCATGTAGCCGACGACACCCTCGGCAGCGACCGCCCGCTGCCGGTCTGATCCGCTGGACTCGTCCTCCCAGGCCATCCCCGAGTCGACGTCGGAGGAGGGCACGGTCTCCCGTCTGCCGTGGCTGCCCAGCGCAAGCCAGGCGAACTCCGCCGGCGTCGTGCCCTTGGACTCGATCGCCAGATCGATCATGCGCCGGATCAGCGCGTCGGCGACGACTGAGATCACGCGGCCGATCTGCTGGGGAGGGAGCTTGGTGGCATGCAGGGCGACAACCGTGGAGCGCAGCCGCTGCGCCGCCTCACTCAGCTCCTCCTTGTCCCGCGCCCGCGCGATTTCGCGCCGAAGCGCAAAGGGCGTGCGTGCCTCGGCGGCCACCAAATCGATGCCGCCGAGCACTCCGAGCAACTCGCCCCTGGGAGAGAGGACGCCGACCTGGCGGACGTCCTTGTCGAGCATCGCCAGCATCACGTCGGCGCCGGCAGCGTCTGCATCGACGGTGGTCAGGGGTCTCGACACGACCTCGCTCACAGGCGCGTCCACCGACATCCCCTCAGCCACAACCCGAAAGCGCAGATCGCCGTCCGTGACGATTCCCAGCTCTCCGTTCTCGGCCCGTACGACCATCGAGTTGACGTTCTCGTCCGACATCACCCGGGCCACCTCGCGAAGGGGGCGATCCGCCGCGCAGGTCACCGGCTCGCGACGTATCAGGGCCCTGGCTGGCTGCTGTGTCATTTCGGCGCTGGCGACATCGGCCTCGGCGGCGGCACTCGCCGGCTCGCGACGCTGCAGCAACGACCGCGTCAGATACGCCAGGCTCGATCGCCGCGCCAGGAGCGGGATCACATCGGAGGCCGTCATCGAATAGCAGCGGCTGTCCTCCTGGGCACGCGCCTCGAATCCGAACGGCAGACCCGACAGCATCGAGGGGTGTCCAAACAGCTCCCCTTCCCCGAGCACGTCGAGGACCCGGCTGCCATCGACCAACTCGATCGCCCCGCGTCGCACCACCAGCACCCTGCCTCGAGACCGCTCGCCCTGCTTGAAGATGATGGTGCCCGCCTCGAAGTCCTCGACCTCCACCCGCTCGACAAGCCGCTCCAAAGCCTCCTGCTCGAGTCCGCTGAACGGCTCGTGGACTCTCAGGAACTCCGCTATGTCGTGCATGCGGCCTACCTCACGGTTCGGCCCGTCATCCAGAACCTAAAGCGCCTCGACTACACATGCAAGCCCGGGCCCTCGAGTGCATCGGGCCATCGCTGAGGTCGACGAAGCCCCAGAGGTAAACGGTGTCGGAGTTCCCCGGGAGAAGTCGAGCTGGTCGTAGACCTTCTCGACGGTCTCGGCACTGGGGGCGCCGTCCGTGAACTCGAGCTTCCCGATTCGGGTCTCGACCGTGTCAGGGGTCTGGATCGTTGCCTCATCCACAAGGATCCCTTCGTAGCCGACCGCCCCCTAGGCGGCTGTGGACCCGGCCATTCCATTGACCGGTCAACCCGAGCCTACTGGCGGGCGCTTGTAAACACCATCACCGAAGCGTGAGCGGAGACAGGAACCCCAGCGCTCAGGCGCTCCCATCGATCAGAGGCAGCTAGCTGCTGGACACCTCCTCACGGCGGAAAGTGGTGCAGCTAACCGGATACTCCCATTTGCATGGAAAGCAGCACTCCTTTGGGGCCTAGCGATCCTGCGAAGGCGTCGCGGCGCGCACGCTCGGGTTTGTGCCCAAACCGATCTGGGCAAAGAAGCGACAGCTGTTTGAAATGGCCGCGCCCTAAGCGGCGGCGGAAGGCAATCCAAGGAAGGACGTGAGATGGCGGATTTGACGACATTGGAGGAGAAGCTCGCGGAGGTGACTGGACTGGCCAAAGCGGCGCAGGAGGCGACGCAGAAGGTCGAGGGCCTGGTCGACGATGAGGAGCTGACAAGTCAGCTCCAGCGGATGCGGCAGGAGGCAGAGGAGACCGAGCAGCGCTGCACCCAGCTGGCCGACGAACGAGACGGCAAGAAGACCGCGATCCTCGAGAAGGCCCAGGAGACCAAGAATGAAGCGGTCGAAATGATGTCCACCTACCTCGGATCGGACGCGGATGACCTCGATGGCTTCGAGTTCCTGACCAGGCCGAGGCCGGCGAGGTCGGCCACTGGGAGATCCTCGGAAAGCTCAACGCGAAGGCCGGTGAGGCGCAGGTTCAGGAGCTGGTCGAGTGGGCCCTGCCGATCCAGGAGCGGCACCTCAAGGAGGTCCGCGAGGGATCGCTGACTCTTGCGGCGGAAGAGGACCCTAACGCCTGAGGTCCACGCAGCGCGACCAGGTCATGAATCCATCATCGGCGTACTCGAGGCATTCACTGCGCTTAGCACCTGGCCGAGGCTGGTGAGGGTTGCCGGAGCTCTTATTCCCGGCCGCAGTTATCCGGATGAGCCCGCCGGGGCGGCATCGCTCAAAGGATTCGAGTCCGACGGGGTGGGTAGCGGTTCGGCATGAAGGCTCCTGACCGCGCCGAGGCGTATCTCTCGTACTGGGCGAGGAACAGCGCGAGAATCGCCTCTCCCCGCCTCGATGAGGACCTTGACTGCGATGTCGCCGTTATTGGCGGCGGGATCGTGGGCGTCACCGCAGCGCTCCGGCTCGCGTCGGAGGGCGCGAGCGTCGCCTTGTTGGAGGCCCGAACCCTCGGAGCCGGGGCGACCGGGTACACGACCGCCAAGGTCACCTCGCTGCATGGCCTGACCTACTCGCGGCTGGGGAGCTCGCTCGGCGATCGGGCGGCACAGGTCTATGGCGAGGCGAACGAGGCCGGCTTGGCGCAGATCGCGGAGCTGGTTGATTCGCTTGGGATCGACTGCGATTTCCGTCGCAAATCCAACTTCACCTATACCGAGTCCGCCTCAAATCGCACCTCGATCGAGAAGGAGGTGGAGGCCGCGAAGCGGGCGGGTCTGAGCGCCTCGGCGGCGGAGGTGAACGAACTGCCATATGGCGTGGCGGCAGCCATTCAGGTTGACAACCAGGCGGAGTTCCATCCGCTCAACTACCTGCAGGGATTGGCGAGCGCCGCCCGCGAGGCCGGATGCCGCGTCTACGAGCGTACGCGCGTCGTCAGCGTCGGTCAGGGCGAACCGGCGGAGGTAAGGACGGACGCTGGGGTCACGGTCCGCGCAGGCCACGTCGTGGTCGCGACGCATCTGCCGATCCTGGACCGAGGGCTCTTCTTCGCCCGGACGCATCCCGAGCGCTCCTACATCGTGCTCGCCTGCCTGCGGGGCGAGGTCCCGGGGGGCATGTACCTGAGCGATGAGAGCCCATCACACTCGCTTCGATCGGTCCCGACTCCCGAGGGCGAATTGCTCATGGTCGGCGGCGAATCGCACAAGGTCGGCCAGTCCGACGCCGCGGACCGCTACGCCGCGCTCGAGCAGTGGACCCGCGAGCGCTTTGAGGTGGTCGCGATCGAGCATCGCTGGGCGACCCAGGATCACATGCCCGCCGACTCGCTTCCATTCATCGGTCGGCTGTGGCCTTTCTCAGATCGGATCCTGACGGTGACTGGCCTGCGCAAGTGGGGCCTCGCCATGGGCACCGCCGGAGCAGCGATCGTCGCCGACCTGATTGCCCGCCGAGACAACCCCTGGGTGGAGACGTTCAGCCCGCTGAGGCTGCATCCACGCGCCGCCACGACCGACTTCATCAAGGAGAACGCGAACGTCGGCAAGCACTTCCTGGTGGACCGCATCACACAGCGCGGCTCCGGCGGCGATCTCCAGCCCGGAGAAGGGAGGGTCGCCGGCGCCGGGCTGGCGCAGCGTGCGATCTACAGGGACGAACAGGGGACGATCCACACCCTCTCGGCACGCTGCACCCATCTCGGCTGCATAGTCAATTTCAATCGCGCTGAGCGCACTTGGGACTGTCCTTGCCACGGCTCTCGGTTCGCCGCGACCGGCGAGGTGATCGAGGGACCGGCGGTGGCGCCGCTCCAGCGCAGGGACTGATCCTCTTCAACGTCTACGCAGTTGCCCCGCCATGCGGCGCGACTGGTTCGCGCGAGAAGCAGAAGCCGAGAACGTGCGACGTCTAGCGCAGCAAACCGGATACCCCTTTGGACGAGAAGCGGCAGTGTTGACCGCGCCATACTCGAAGCGTGCCGGAGCTGGCAACGATCGGGGTCTACGGCTTTGACAGCGACAGCTTTCTAGCCGCGTTGGGCGCGGCCCGAGTTCGCCAGCTGCTCGACGTCCGCCAGCGACGCGGAGTACGCGGGCCCGAGTACGCCTGGGCGAATTCTCGGCGCCTGCAGAAGGCACTTGCCGATGCCGGGATCGCGTATGAGCACCGCCGGGAGCTGGCGCCGACGACGGAGTTGCGTCAGCTTCAGTACCGCGAGGATGACCGCCTCGGAGTAGGTAAGCGCTCCCGCTCGGAGCTCGCTCCGGAATACGTTCGGCGCTACCGCGAGGAGATACTCGATCACCTCGATCTGATGCCAGTCGCAGAATCATTGTCGGAAGACGGCGTCACGG
>DASUPK010000054.1:0-24315 GCA_036276255.1 Solirubrobacterales bacterium | reverse complement strand
CGATAGCGGCGTGTCGTCGGAGAGCCCGAGTGCGCCGTGGACCTGCATCGCGCGGTCGAGCACGTCCATGACCATGTTCGCCGCCACTACCTTGATCTGCGAGATCGCCTGGCGGGCGCGGCGCTTGCCCTCGGTGTCCATCTGCCAGGCGGAGTAGAGGGTCAGCAGGCGGGCCTGGTCCACCTCCATCCGCGACTTGGCGATGAAGTCCTGGACGAACTGCTTCTCGGAGAGCTTCGAGCCGAAGGCCTCGCGCTCGTTGGCGCGCCGGCACATCATCTCGTGAGCACGCTCGGCCGTGCCGATCGCCCGCATGCAGTGGTGGATCCGGCCGGGACCGAGGCGGTCCTGGGCGATCACGAAGCCGGCGCCCCGCTCGCCGAGCAGGTTGGACTCGGGCACGCGGCAGTCGGTGTAGCGGACCTCGCAGTGGCCGGGCCCCTCGTCGTGGCCCATCACGGAGACGTTGCGGACGAGCTCGAAGCCCGGGTTGTCGATCGGGACGATGATCATGCTCGCGCGGGTGTAGGGCGCGGCGTCGGGGTCGGTGACCACCATCGCGATCGCGAACTCGGCGCCGTTCGCGCCCGAGGTGAACCACTTGTGCCCGTTGATCACCCACTCGCCGTCCTGAAGCTCGGCACGGGTTTGCAGGGTGGTCGGGTCGGAGCCGGAGACCTCGGGCTCTGTCATCGAGAAGCAGCTGCGGATATCGCCGTCGAGCAGCGGCGCCAAGAAGCGCTCCTTCTGCTCCGGCGTGCCATGGTCGACGAGGATCTCCGTGTTCCCGGTGTCCGGGGCGGAGCAGTTGAAGGACATCGGGGCGGCGATGGGGCTGCGGCCCATCTGCTCGCAGAGCATCCCGTACTCCCAGTTGGTCAGGCCGGCGCCGTATTCGCCATCGGGCAGGAAGAGGTTCCAGAGCCCCTCCTCCTTCGCGCGGGCGCGGAGCTCGACCAGGATCTGGGGATAGGGGACGCCGGGCTTGACCTCGTCGTCGATCGCCCGCATCACCTCGGCCTCGACCGGATAGATGTGCTCGTCCATGAAAGCGCCGATGCGCTCGAGAAGGGACTCGACCTCCGGCGAGGGCTTGAAGTCCATGTTCTGGACCCTACGACATCCCGCGATAGCGAGCGAATAGCTCGCCCTCGGATTCGAGCAGCCACGCGAGCTCGACCCCCTCGACGTCGGGCAGCGCTCCCTCCAGAATCCGCGGCCCCTCGCCGCCGGCGATCTTTGGCGCGATGGTCAGGAACAGCTCGTCCGCCAGCCCGCCCTCGCGGAGCCGGCCGTGGAGCGTCGGCCCTCCTTCGCAGAGCACCGACCGGATGCCACGCTCGGCGAGCAGCCAGCCGAGCGCGCGATCGAGCTCGACGCCGTCGGGGTGGCGGACGACCGTCACCGGCGTCGCCGTCTCCGGCGGCTCCTCCTCGGAGGCGGTGAAGACCACGACCCGGCCCCCTCCGTCGGTGAACAGGCCGGCGTCCCACGGCAGCTCCATGCGATTGGAGACGATCACGGCGAGAGGATCGTGGGCGAGCCCGGTGCGCTCGCGGTAGGCGCGCAGGTCCGGGTCCGAGACGATCCGGCCGTAGCGCTCCGCCCGCATCGTGCCCGCGCCAATCATCACCGCGTCGACGCGGGTGCGCAGGCGCTCCAGCATCTCGGTGTCGGTCTCGCTGCCGATCGGCCCGGACCTGCCGGAGATCGCTGCCCGGCCGTCGATCGTGGTGGCGAAGTTGAGGACCAGATGGGGGCGATCCGGATGAGCGAGGTCCTCGAGGTCGAGCCCGGCCAGCTGCTCGGCGACGGTGGTCTCGGCCGGCTCGGGGAGGAGGCGCCTGACCGGGTGCGTCTGGCCCGGGATCCTGCTCACCGATCCTCGATCTCGGCGAGGTGCTCGACGTTGGCGGCGTCCTCGGCGTCAGTGCTGGGCTCGCCACCGAACCAGGCGTCGAGGATCTCCGCGAGCTCCGCCTCGGAGGTGGCCCGCAGGCTGAGCGCCAGGGCGTTCGCGTCGTTCCACTTCCGCGCGCCGTCGGCCGTCTGGGCGTCGAGGCAGAGGGCGGCACGCACCCCGTCGACCTTGTTAGCGGCGATCGAGGCTCCCGTGCCCGTCCAGCAGCAGACGATGGCCTGCTCGGCGCGTCCCTCCGCGACGTCGCGGGCCGCGGCCTCGCTGGCCCAGGCCCAGTCGTCGCGTTCCTCCTCGGCGAGGGCGCCATGTGCGATGGGCTCGTGGCCTCGCTTCCGAAGTTCCTCGGGTACGGCGTCGGCGACGCCGACCCGTTCGTCAGCGGCGACGGCAATCCTCATAGGAGGGATTAGTAGCTCTTCCAGCCCGAGAACTCGCGGCCCGCGAACTCCTGGAGGGCGGCGACGTCCTCGGTGAACTGTGGCCGGAGCTGCTCGAGGATCGCCTCTGGAATCTCGGGCTTGGGAGCCGATGGGGCCTCCGGGTCGTGGACGATCTTCTCGACCATCCAGCGCATCCGCTCCGGCAGGCGGTCGAAGTTCCGGTCGAAGGAGCGGAAGCCGGGAAGCTTGATCAGCTTCTCCATGAACTGGTACTTCTCCGTCTCCTTCGCCGAGGACTTCTCCCACTCGCGATCGAACTGCTCGGACGTGAAGCCGGCGTCGACGCCGGCGAAGGCGAACGCCCTTCGCATCGTGCCCTCGCGGTCGGTCTGGAGCTCCTCCTGGGTGATGACCTCGATCTGGGAGCGGTCGAAGCGCTCGAGGTAGGGCTGGAGCTGCATCCAGTAGCGGGAGCGGGTCACGTAGGTCTGGTCCGAGCGGGCGAGCGCCTCCTCCATCGCCCGGGTCTCGTAGCCGGCGCCGACGGCGTGGCACCAGTGCGAGAGGATCCGGGAGATCGGATCGCGCACCATGTAGATCAGCCTGGCGTCCGGGATGTGCTCACCGATGCGGGCCGGGACGCCCTCGAAGTAGGGGAGGTTCGTGTAGTGGGGCGAGGACTCGCCGCGGACGGCGAACCGCTCGTCGAAGCGGCCGCGGTACCAGTCGAGGCCGAGGTCCCAGTTGAGCTCTGAGACGAAGAAGTTGAGCTCCTTCGGCTTCGACATGTCGATCTCGGGATGAAGCCCCAGGTAGTGATGGATGCTCGTCGTGCCGCACTTGAGCCCTCCGATGATGATCAGGTTCGGCAGGGCGGCGTGCTTGCGGCGGCGTCTGGGCACGCGGCCGCCCCGCTTTCGATCGGCGGCATAGCGCTCTCGCGCCCGCAGGCACATCGCCTCATCGGCGGGATCGTGCGTGGGGGGAGGCATGGCCGGAGAGATAACCGAAGCCATGAAGGCGGGCAGTCTAGCGGCCCCCAGGCTGCTTGTTCTTGGAGCGAAGGGCGAAGCCCGACATGCGAGGGCGCGCGACAGCGCGACCCCGTTCAGTGAACCGTAGGGCAGCCGCTTGTGGCCGCGACCTTATGGCGAAGCCACTTTATGCTCACCGTCAGTGGACGTTTTCCGAACCCCTGACGAGCGCTTCGAGGGCCTTCCGGGCTACGCCTTCGAGCCGCATTACGCAGAGATCGACGGCTTGCGCATGCACTACGTCGACGAGGGCGACGGCCGGCCCGTCGTCTGCTTCCACGGCGAGCGGACCTGGGCCTATCTCTACCGAAAGATGCTCGGGCCGCTGGTCGAGGCGGGGAACCGCGTGATCTGCCCCGACATGGCCGGATTCGGCCGCTCGGACAAGCCAACGGATCGCGACTGGTACACGTTCGACCGTCACAGCGATTTGATGGGCGGATTGCTGGCCGGGCTCGATCTCTCCGACGCGACCGTGGTCGTGCAGGACTGGGGAGGCCCGGTCGGCCTCCGCTGGGCCACTGAGAACGCAGACCGGGTCGCGGCCCTGATGATCCTCAACACGGGCCTGTTCCTCGGGCGGGTCTCGAAGGGCTTCATCGCGTGGCGGAACTTCGCCGAGAAGAACCCCGACCTTCCGGTTGGCTTAGTGATTCAGGGTGGTACGACCACAGAACTGTCGGACGAGGTCGTCGCCGCCTACGAGGCGCCCTTCCCGACGCCGGAGTCGAAGGCGGGTGCGGCCCAGTTCCCGCTGCTCGTCCCGATGTCCGAGGACGATCCGATGGTCGCCCAGCAGGTTCAGATGAAGGAGGAGCTCGGGGGTTGGCAGAAGCCAGCTCTGGTCGCATTCTCCGACAGCGACCCCGTCTTCCCGTTCCCAAAGGCGGGCGATCGCTTCGTCGAGCTGATCCCAACCGTCTCCGACCAGGTCAAGATCGAGGGAGCTGCCCACTTCCTGCAGGAGGATCGGGGTGAGCAGATCGCGGGGGAGATCGTCCGCGTCTTCGCTTGACGGCTGATCAGCCCAATGTCGAGCTGGCTCGGCTCCCGTGGCGCGGCCGGGAGGACGACCGCCCACGCCTGCCGGTGCCGCCGGCGCCCATGCCCCTGCTGAACGGCCGCCGCTTTCGCAAGCGCTGGCGCTGGGTTGGCGCCTTCGGGGACAACCTGATGGTGTTCGCCGCGGTCGTCCAGGTCGGCCCGGCCTCGATGACCTTCTGGGGCGTCTGGGATCGCGAGCGGCGACGCCTCTGGGAACGGACTCGCCGGGGGCTGCCGGGCCGCCGCCGCGACGTGGACATGCGCGGCCGCTCCGTTCACGTGCGGGCGGGCAACATCGAGTTCGACCTCGAGTTCGCCGAGGGCAATCCGATCGAGTGCATGTGCCCGAACGGCGAGGGCGGGTACACCTGGACCAGGAAGGCGGCCGGCATGCCGGTCCGCGGCGAGGTCCGCATAGGTCGCAGGACGAACACGATGGAGGGACTGGGTGTGGAGGACGACTCGGCCGGCTATCACCCGCGCTACACGTCTTGGAAATGGTCGGCCGGCGTCGGCATGGCGAGCGACGGCCGCTCCTTCGCCTGGAACCTGGTCAGGGGCATCAACGACCCCCCGAGCTCGAGCGAGCGCGCGATCTGGCTCGCCGGGGAGCCGACCGAGCCCGGTCCCGTTCGGTTTCAGGGGATCGACTCGATCCACTTTGAGGACGAGTCGCGGCTCAACTTCACCGCCGAGACCCAGCGATCGCATCACGAGGGGATCCCGCTCCTGGCCCGCTCCGACTACGAGGCGCCGCTCGGCACCTTCACCGGGACGCTCATGGGCCTCCACGTCGAGTCCGCGCTCGGCGTGATGGAGGCGCACGATGCCGTCTGGTAAGCAGGAGTGGATCGCCATGGCAAAGGCGATCTACGGCCGCTTCGGGGAGGTCCAGGTCACCGATCGCGCCGCCGCGCAGACCTACTACTCGATCCTCTCGCTGTTCCCGGGACTGCTGGTGGTCGTCTCGCTGCTCGCCCTCCTCGGGCACTACCCGGACACCTACCGGAGCATCATCGGCACGCTGCGCGACGCTGCGCCCGGCACGGCCGTCGACACGATCGACAGCGGCCTCCGGGGCGCCCTCTCCAACCGCAGCGACGCCGGATTCCTCCTGATCATCGGAATCGTGCTCTCGTTCTACTCGGCCTCCGGGGCGATGGGCGCGGCGATGCGCTCGCTCGAGGCGATCAACCACACGAAGAAGGGACGTGACTTCCTGCCCAATCTCGGCGTCCGCCTGGGGCTGACGGTCCTCGTCACGGTCCTGGTGCTCGTCTCATTCCTGTCGGTGGTCATCGCCGGGCCGCTGTTCGGATCGATCGCCGACGCCGCGGGCTTCCCGGACGTGGTCACGGCCCTGGTCGGCTACCTGCGCTGGCCGGTCGGCGCGGCGGCTCTGCTCGCCGCGTTCGCGATCGTCTACGCGCTCGGGCCGCGCCGCACGCCGCTCCCCGGTGATCGCTCGCTGCGCTCCGTGCTGCCGGGAGCGGCGGTGGGGACAGTCCTTTGGTTCGCTGTCTCCCTTCTCTTCACGCTTTACGTCTCCCACTTCGGCTCTTATGACAAGACCTATGGGACCCTCGGCGCGATGATCTCGCTGCTGATCTGGCTCTGGCTCGGCAACCTGGCGTTCCTGCTCGGTGCGCTCTTCAACGCCGAGGGCTACAGGGCCGTGGACAAGGCCTGATGGTCGCGCCCCTTGGGGTGGACCTGGGCGCCAGCTTCGACAGCTTCCAGCACGGCGCCCAGGAGTTCTTCCACCGTCTCTCGGGGATCGGCTGGCTATCGATCGCGCTCGCGCTCGCCTTCTACCTCGGCCATCTGCTGGCGCGAAGCCGCGCCTGGCAGAACGTCCTGCGAGCGGCCTATCCGGATCGCAAGGTGCCGTACGCCCGGATCACCGCCGCCTATCTGGTGGGGGCCGGGATGAACGGCGTCGTCCCGGCGCGCATAGGTGATGCGGTGAAGATCTTCCTCGCCAAGCGCTCGATCCGGCGCTCCACCTACCCGACGGTCGTCTCCTCGTTCTTCGTCGGCTCTGTCTTCGACACGTCGGCCGGGATCCTGGTCTTCATCTACGCCCTCACCCAGGGCCTGCTCCCCAAGCCGCCGGAGCTGCCCGACCTGCCCGCCTTCGACATCGCCTTCTGGGCCCAGCATCCAGACTTCCTCGTCTTCACCCTGACCGCGCTCGCCATCGCGATCGTCGTCGCCTTCGCGCTGCTCGCCCGGCGGGTCGAGGCCTTCTGGGACCGCGTCAAGCAGGGCGTCATCGTGCTGAGGAGGCCGACCCTCTACCTCAAGACGGTCGCCTCGTGGCAGGGCCTCGGCTGGCTCCTGCGCTTCTTCTCGTTCTGGTTCTTCCTCAACGCCTTCCACATCGGAGGCTCCTTCCAGAACGTGCTGCTCGTGATGAGCGTGCAGACCATCTCGACGCTCCTGCCGCTGACGCCGGGCGGCGCAGGCGCGCAGCAGGCGCTCCTGGTCGCGACGCTGGTCGGCCCCGGCCCGATCGCCGTCCTCACCTACTCGGTGGGCCAGCAGATCGCGGTCGCCGCCTGGACCGCGATCCTCGGCGCACTCGCGCTGATCTTCGTCTTCCGGACGACGAACTGGCGCAGCCTGATCCGCAGCGCGAGCCAGGAGGCCGAGCAGCACGCGAAGGCCTAGTTCACTCGCGCATGACGCCTCCGACGAGCACTCCGGATCCGAGGTGAGTGCCGAGCACCGGCCCCACCTCGGTGCAGAACAGGGGACCCTCGCCGAAGATCTCGGTGCCGTCGGCGACCAGACGCTCGGCGTCCTCGGGGGACTGGGCGTGCTGCACGACCCAGTCCGTCGCTCCGCGGTCGTGCAGCTCGTGCAGATATTCGTTCATCCGCTCCAGCGCCCGGGTCTTGGTCCGGACGCGACCGACCGGAGTGATCTCGGTGCCGAAGGTCAAGATCGGCTTGACCTTCAGAGCCGTCCCGAGCATCGCCCGTGCCGCTCCAATTCGCCCGCCGCGGCGCAGGTATTCGAGAGTGTCCAGGGCAAACCAGATCTCAAGTCGCTCGCGGGCTTGGCGAACGGCATCGACGACGGCGCCCAGCTCTGCGCCCTGCTCGGCCGAGCGCGCCGCAGCCACGACGAGGCAGCCGAGACCCCCGGCGCCTGTCTGACTGTCGACCACCTCTATGCGCCCAGGATGCCCTTCTCTGGCCAGCGAACGCGCCGCCTCAGTCGCGCTCTCGCACGTCCCCGAGATGCCGGCGGCGATGTGGACGGAGACGACGTCGCGCCCCGCAGCGACGAGCGGCTCGTAGCAGGCGCGAAAGTCCCCCACTGAAGGCTGCGAAGTCGCCGGCAGCGTCGGGGACTTGCGCAGCCGCGCATAGAAGGTGTCGAGGTCGCGGTACTCGTCCTCGGGCCGAAGGTCTCCATCCCAGCCCACGTACAGGTTGACCTCGCAGATTCCCCAGCGGTCGATCAGCTCCCGTGGCAGATAGGGCGTGCTGTCGGTCACCACGGCGACAGTGGGCCGCATGCCGGATGTTCGGATGTCTCGGGCGGTGCTCACTCGCGTGAAGCCTACGGCTCCACCCTGACTACCATGGCCCGCGGTGGCTTACGCGGAAATCAAGCTCCTGAGCGGTGACGTCTTCGTGGTGGAGGGAACGTTGGACGAGGTCGAGAGCAAGCTCTCCGATGCTGCTCGATCGGGCCAATCGCGTCTCGCCTGGTTCACTGAGTACGGAGCCGATGGTTCAGTCGGAGTCAACCCGGCCCATGTCGCGATCTTGAAGGTCAAAGAGGTCTCGGAGTGAGTGCCTCATCGAGGCCTCGAGGAACGTAGTCGCAGGCCCCAGGGAGGCTGATCGCCTGGCCTGGATGGGCAGTGCGACCGGAACGGTGGGCCCGGGCGTCTGCGGGGTGCGTCGACCTGCGTACGCCTCGAACCGCGACACCAGTCCCCGTCGGTGAACGCGCACCCGCCCCCGCTACCAGCCAAAGGGCCCTCGGCAGAGGGCCCTTTGGTGTTTCTTTCTTGAGGCTGGGTTTGCCGCAAACTAGGCGGTTCGCGGACGGCGCCCTCCAGAGGCACCGATCGCGGCGAACCCCAGCACACTCACGATCACGCCGGCGCCGACGCCCACCGCCGCGTCTCCCCAGTCGAAACCGTCGGCTGCCGGGGCCCCGGTCGCGGTTAGGTCTGCGACGAAGGGATCGGCCTTCGACCCGTCGCGGCGCAGATCCACTCGGTGGGAAGACTCTGAGGCGACTGGATACGCCCGGAACGGAACGGCCTTCGAGCCGTCCCGATGCAGCGTGACGTCACCCGTGGCCGGAGGGGTCGCCGAAGCCGTCGAGACGCCGCTTGGTCCGTGGGCCAGAAGCGCGACTCCCGCGCCGGCCCCGGCGCCTGCCGGACGAGCGAGGGCCGTGGGCGTCACCAGCGCCATCGTCGCCAGTGCTGCCGCCAACCCGAGCTTCAGGCGCCGACGCCGGGAACGCCGCGCCGCCCTCATCTTTGACTTACTCGAGATATCCGTCATCTCCAACTCCCTTCTGCTCGATGGGGACATCCTCCCTGCCGGAAGTCCACCCCACTGTGGGGGTCAGCACATTGCGAGGTCAGTGTGCTGAGTCGCACAGTGGCGGAGGGGACGCCGAGCGCCGGGCTTCCCGTAGCTTTAACCGAAGGGGCGACCGCTCGATCGTGAGACGATCGACCAGCGCCAGGGAGGTTCCTCGTTCGGCGGGAACCGGTAGTGGTCCCGGCCCGGGAGCGTCTCCAGCGGAACCAGGGCCGGGTCGTCCTCGAGGCTCAGCCGGATGCTCGAGGCGCCGGCGATTTCGGCGACCCCGGCGCTACGCACGACCCGCTGCCAGGCGATCCCCGGGCGGTAGAGCCAGTAGGTGATCCGGACCGGGCCGCCTGAGCTGCGTTCCTCCTCGACGACGGTGAACTCCGTGACGCGACGGCGGGATGCGGTAAGGCGCGGATCGGAGCCGGGCGCCGCGCAGCTTCGCTGCCGGCAGTAGCGGAAGTCGACCGGGAGCTCTGCATCCTTCGCCGCCGGCACCGGGGCCAGGAAACGGACCAGTTTGCCGAGAGGGAAGCCATAGGCGAGCGCGAGCGGGTTCCGGCTGCACGGCACCGGATACCGCGAGGTGCAGGCGATGCGGCGAGCGAGCATCTCGCCCAGCTCCCGCTCGCTGCGGCTCGGTGGAGAGGCGACCAGGGCTGCGATCGCGGCGACGATCAGGATGCCGATCATCCCGGCGAGGGCGACGTACTCGACCGTGGCGGCGCCTTTCTGCCGGTCTGGGCCAGAGGGCATCGCCGCACGCTCGCCCCGACAGTGCATCCCGAGACCTGCATGAGTGCCGAATCCGTGACCGGCGAGTGCCGCGGTCTATGATCGAAGGCATGGAAGGTTTCGGTGGGCTCTTCGGCGATCCCGAGGAGATGCGCAGGCGGATGGAGGAGCTCCAGGAACAGATGCAGGGAGCCCAGAAGGTCGCCTGGGCCGACAACGCGATCAAGCTGGCGGTCGAGATGACGGTCGCCGCGATCAGCTCGATGGACCTGACCGGCTCGAGCGACGAGCAGGCCGTCCAGGTCCGAGATGCGATCCGGATCGTCTTCCCGGAGGCAGTGACCCTGGTCAGAGAGGCCCGCGAGGGCCTGCAGGACTGATGCCCTCTCCCGCCGGCGGGGCCTGACCATGGGCCTCCCCGAGCCCTCGGTGGCGGGCACCTCGGTGGTCACCGGCGCCTCGTCCGGGATCGGCGCCGCAATCGCGAAGGAGCTCGCCTCTCGGGGCCATTCCCTGACGCTCGTCGCCAGGCGCGAGGAGCGCCTGAGGACTCTGGCGACGGAGCTGACCTCCGCATACGGCGTGGTGGCCGAGGTGATCGCGGCCGACCTCGGGAAACCCGAGGGCCGCGAGCAGATGGTCGAGGAGCTGCGCGGCAGCGCCCGCGTGGTCGAGGTGCTGGTCAACAACGCCGGGTTCGGCCACCAGGCCGATTTCGCCACCAGCCCTCGCGAGCGCATGGTGGAGATGGTCGACCTCAACGTGGGGGCGGTGGTCGACCTGACGAGCCGCTTCCTGACCGGGATGGTCGACCGCGGCCGCGGCAGCGTGATCAACATCGCCTCGACGGCCGCCTTCCAGCCTCTGCCCGGCTCGGCCGTGTACGCGGCGAGCAAGTCGTTCGTCCTCTCCTTCAGCGAGGCGATCCGCACCGAGCTGCGCGGCACCGGCGTCACGGTGACGGCGGTCTGCCCCGGGCCGGTGAAGACCGAGTTCACCGAGGTCGCTGGGATGGGCGGGGTCGAGGACCGCACCCCGAGCGCGGTCTGGATGTCGGCGGAGGAGATCGCCCAGCACGCGGTCGATGGCGCGGTGAACGACCGACGGGTGGTCGTCCCGGGAGCGCTCAACCGAGCCAGCGCGCTGGTCGGTCAGCACAGCCCGCGGGGGCTCGCCCTGCCGCTGATCAGCCGGATCTGGCGCAACGTCTGAGCGCATGCCGAGGCTCGAGGCCCGCGGCGTCGAGATCGCGTGGAGCGAGCACGGCCGGGGATCGCCGGTCCTGCTGATCCACGAGACCGCCGCCACGCAGGCGGTCTGGAAGCCCCTCGCGGAGGCGCTCGCTCGGGAGCTCCGGGCGATTGCCTACGACCGGCGCGGGTGGGGAGCATCCAGCGAGCCCGACGACTATCGCCGCACGACGATCGAGGAGCAGAGCGAGGACGCAGCGGCCGTGCTCGAGGCGACCGCGGACGAGCCCGCCATCGTCTGCGGGGCCGGAGTGGGGGCGGTGATCGCCCTCGATCTGATGCTGCGGTGCGACGATCTGGTTTCGGCCGCGGTCCTGATCGAGCCGATGCTCCTGCAGCTCACGCCGACGGCCACCACGGCGCTCTCCGAGGACCGCCGCAGGATCGAGATCGCCGCCGGCAACCGGGAGAACGTGATCGACGTCTACCTCTCTGGAGCCCTGTCGGCGCTCGGCCCGGGCGTGACCCGGATGCCGGATCAGGCCGCGGAGGCTGCCCGGGCCCGTCCGCGCAGCGTGCTGGCCGAGCTCGGGATCCCGGCCGCCTGGCGGATGCCCCTGCCGCGACTGGCGAGCGCGGTGCGCCCTTCGGCCATCGTCATCTGCGAGTCGACCCCGCGCTTGCTTGGGGACGCCGCGCAGTCGCTCGGCCCGCGCCTGGCTCAGAGCGCGATCCGTGAGGTGAGCTCGCGGGAGGACCCTCCACACGTCGGCGGCCCCGCGGAGGTCGCGTCGATCGTGGCCGAGCTCAGTCCGTAGAGGGGAGCCGCTCGGCCCGTATCTCGATCGCCCCGCCGCGGCGCGCCATGACCGCGCCCGTCTCGAGCACGACCGCGATGATCGCCGTCGGGATCGCGGCGAGCACGGTGACGGCGGCGTCGATCCAGAAGGCGGCCACGCCGCGGCCGGTCCCGGGGCGGAGCCGGCCCGAGACCGCCTCCGAGGCGAAGTCCCGGTGGAACGTGAGCAGGTTGAGCAGCGTCTGCCACATCGACGCCATCCCCGGCCGGATCAGATGGCGAATCCGCCGGACGTCCAGTCCGCGCCGGGCGAGCAGCAGCCGCGCCGCGCGTGGCGTCGGCTTGATGGCGTGTCCGCCAGGGCGAAGGGCCGCCCAGTTCTCCGCTCCCAGCCAGGCCTGCAGGCTGGCCGCGTTGTCGGCGCGAATCGCCACTTCCGCTCCGTTCTCCTCCTTGCCGAAGAGGAGCTCGTCGATCGCGTGGTCCGGCGAGGGCACGGAATCCCGGGCGGCCACCAGGCCGCAGTTCTCGCAGCGGTCGATCACCTGGTCCTCGCGAGGGCCGAACCCCTCCGTCTCGAGCCAGACGAAGAGCGGCTGGCCGCACGCCGGGCAGCGCGCGGAGCCCGGGGCGGCTCCCTCCTCGAGGCTCACCCGCTGTCCCCTGCGGGCTGGAAGTCCGATCTGCCTGGCCACGCTAGACCTCGACCGCGACCGGGACGTTGGTCTCGAAGATCCGCCAGTGCACGTCGAACCGGTCGAGCCCATCGAGGAAGTCCTTCGGGTCGAAGGCCTGGGAGGGAGCCAGGCCGCCGCGGCTCTCGAAGCCCCGCTGCGACGCGAGCAGTGCCCCCCGGGCGATCGCCGCCGCGGTTAGCCCGTAGACGTCCTTGCCGGCGATCACACCCTTGCGCTCGACCTCGCCGCGCTTCGCCTCGCAGACGATCGCCCAGGTCATCCTCTCGCGCTGCTCGGGCGTCTGGCCCTCCGGGAGCCGCGAGATGGCGGCGTTCGCCAGGCCCTTCAGCGGCGTCCGCATCGCCAGGCCCGCCGGCCGCACCATCGCGCTGAAGATGGGCGCGAGCCGGTCGCTCGAGAAGGCACCCGCGTTCATCGACGCCCGCACGTTGCGGGTCCGGACGTGGCGCGGCACCGTGATCTGCTCGCCGGAGGGGTAGCGGAACATCCGCTGGCGGCCGAATGGCTCGGGGAACTCGTACGCCCCGCGCGAGACGCCGCCCTTGGCCTCGACCCACTCCAGGTTCCGCCACTCGACGTCCTTGCCGCCGATCATCTCCAGGGTGGTCCGGGCGGTTCCCTGGCTGGGGGTGAAGTCCCGCCAGCAGTAATGCAAGTTGATCTCGTCGAGTTCTCCCATGCCCTCGGCTGTCAGGGAGGCGAGCATGTCCCCGGGCACGTAGTCGAAGCCCATCGCCGGGACCACCGCCACCCCGGCGCGAGCGGCGCCCGGGCCATAGCGCTCGAACGCCATCTGCATGTAGGGCTGCTCACCGGTGGTGTCCAGGTAGTGGGTCCCGGTCTCGACCGCGGCCGCGAGCACCGGCTCGCCGAATTTCACGAACGGGCCCGCGCAGTCGATCACCGCGGCGCAGTCGGCGAGCAGTTCTCGTAGGGAGGAGGGGTCGTCGATTCGTGCCAGCGTGGCGGGGGCGTCGAGATCGAGGTCCTTTCGCAGCGCCTCGAGCCTCTCGGCGTTGCGACCCGACACAATGAAATCGGCGCCCGCCCGCAGCAACTCGGCGACCACCAGCCGGCCGGTGTAGCCGGTGGCTCCATAGACGGCGATCGGCCCGGTCTGGCGGGAGATAAGCGGCACGGCGGCCAAGATACAGTCCCGCCATGCAGCTCCGCGAGATCATGACTGCGGGGGTCGTCACGGCGTTCGAGGGGGACCAGGTGCTCGACGTGGCGCGCCTGATGCGCGACCGGGGAGTCGGCTCGGTCGTGATCTGCAACCCCGAGGGCGGCCCGGCGGCGATGATCACCGACCGCGACATCGCGGTGCGCATCGCCGCCGAAGGGCGGTCGCTGGATGAGGCCGTCGGGCTGCACGCCTCCAGACCGCTGATCACCGGGGAACCCGCCATGGAGCTGGAGGAGGCCGCCGCCCTGATGGTTCAACACCGCGTCCGCCGTCTGCCGGTGATCGAGGGCGGGAACCTCGCCGGGATCGCCACTCTCGACGACATCGCCGTCCGATCGGGCAACCTGGAGGTTGCGCAGCGGATGACGGCGGAAGTGATCGAAGGGGCACTGCCCGACTTCTACTTCCACGAGCGCGGCTAGTCAGGCAGACTGCCGACCCCGTGAACGCAGTGCCGCCCACCGCCGGTCGTTCCCTCCCGAGCAAAGAGGAGATCCTCGCCTTCCAGGACCGCTGGATGCGAAAGGCCGGCATTGCCGCGCTCGCCGGCGCGCTCATCGTGGCCAGCTCGATCGTGCTTCAGCGAGTGGGCCTCCACCTTCCCGACCACAATTCGGATGCCGACCAGTTGGCCTTCGCGCACGCCCACGACGCACGGCTGATCTACACGGCGGTGCTCCAGGCCATCGGCTTCTGCCTGTTCGCGGGCCCTCTGCTCTTTCTGTTTCGCTCGGCCGCGGCCCGGGCCCAGCGCATGCGGGGAGCCTTCGCCGCGCTGGTCGCCCTCGGCCCGATCGCCTTCGGCATCGGCGTGGCCGTCTCCGCGATGGGCACCTCGCAGTCCGCTGACGACTTCGTCAAGCAGGAGCCGGCGGTCGTCCAGCAGGCGCGACAGCACGCCGTCGAGGTCCAGGCGCGGACCGCCACCCCCAAGGCGAAGGGGCAGACGACCAGCACGACGACCACGACCACCGGGACCGGATCCACCACGACGCCCTCCACCGCGGCCGCTCCCAAACCGAAGACGCCGGATCAGGCCGCGAGCGACGCGCGGGAGGGTCTCGCGGACTATCTCAACAAACACACCACTCTTCTGATCGTCGGTGGGCTGATCTCGACCATCGGCGTGCTCGGGTTGGTCTTCGGGATGATTTATACGAATCTCTGGTCGATGAGGGTGGGGCTCGTGACTCGCTTCTGGGGCGCGCTCGGAATGGCCTTTGGCCTATTCCTCGTCATTCCGCTGTTTCCGCCGATCCCCGGGCTCGTCCTCTGGTTCGCTGTCACCGGCCTGATGTTCACCGGACTGTGGCCCAGGCCCCTGCCGCCGGCGTGGGCCGCCGGAGAGGCGATTCCGTGGCAGAGGCCCGGCGACGACCTGGGACCACCACCGGGCGAGCGCGGGCCGGGCGGGACCGTCGAGGGGAGTGGCCGCGAGGTCTCGGAGTCGCCGCTGCCCGACAACGGTGGCGGGAATGACGAGACTCCCCAGCCGCCCTACGGAGAGACCCAGGGAGAGCGCAGAAAGAAGCGCAAGCGTCGTCGCTAGTCCCTGGGCGGCGGTGGCGCCGCCATCAGCTCGACCCGGTGGCCCCCCGGCGCAATCGCGAAGGCGCGGTCGGCGCCCCAGAGCTGACGTGTGTCCTCGACCGTGAAGCCGGCGTCGCGCAGCCGCTGCTTGGCCTCGGCATGGTCGGGCGCGACCACGGCGGCGTGGCCGAGCGCGGGCGCCGTATGGCCCTCGGTGAGGATCAGGTGGATCTGCGTCCCGTCGTGCTCCAGCCAGCGGACGGAGTCCCCCAGGACGTCGGCGGCGGGGACCTCCTCGAAGCCGAGCAGGCCCCAGAACTCGACGGAGCGATCCGCCTCCTCCGGGGGGACCTCCAGCGAGACGTGATGAAGCACGCCTAGAAGATTGACAGCCAACGGCGGCGCGAATCGCCGGCGCGCCGCGCGATCAGTCCCGAGGCGAGCAGCGCCGCCCCGACCAGGGCCAGCGCTCCCACCGCCATGCCGGTCATCGGCAGCGTGGTGGAGGTGCCCGCGGCGTTGGGAGACGCGACCGCGGATGACTCCGAAGTCCCCGAGCTGCTCGAGCTCGCGCCGCCCCCGCCTCCGCCGGACGAGCTCAGCACGCGGACTGTGCCCTTCATGTTCGGGTGAATCGTGCAGATGTAGCTGAAGGTCCCGGGCGAGTTGAAGGTGTGCGAGCCGCTGCCGCCGGAGTTGATCGTGCCGGTGTCGAAGCTGCCGTCGTTCGCGGTGGCCGTGTGCGGCGCCTGGCCGGAGTTGTGCCAGGTGACGGTGTCGCCGACGGAGACCGTCACCGCCGCGGCCGAGAAGAAGTAGTCGCCCATCGTGACGCTGGTGGAGGCCGAGCTATGGGCCTTTCGGCTCGGGCCCGAGACGGAGACCGGCGGGGGAGCGGATGAGCTCGTGGTGGTGGTCGGATCGGTTGCGGGAGCGACCGGGTCCGGTGTGGCGGCGGTGGTCGTCGTCGTAGGGGTGGTCGTCGCCGCAGTCGTGTCCGTGGTCGTGCCGACATCCTGTGCGGCCGAGATGGCCGGCACGGCGCAGATCGCCGCCAGGACGAGCATCCCGCTCGCCAGGGCTCTCGCTCCCTTCACCCTCCGAATCCTACGGTTCATTGACTCGTAGTCAACTACGGAATATCGGGGCATCTGGATTGGAGGTGGCCCTACTGGGCGTTCAGCCCAGCGCGCTGACGCCCGGCGGGGCGTCGGAGGGCTCCGGCTCCTGCTCCGCCGCGACCTGCTTCCGGTGGGTGCGGATCTCGCTCATGATCCGCTCGAGCCGGGGCTCGGTGGAGGCATCCACGTGAGTCATCGCCGCGGCGATTGCCGGATGGACCGAGGCGATTCGCTCGTGCATCGCCTGGGCCACGGCCCGGTAGGTCGGGTGTCCCTCGCGGCCGGAGCGCAGCTCGATCAGGTGCATGGCCTCGCGCGCGTTCAGGTCGAGCAGGTAGCGGATCCGGTAGCCGAGGCAGAGCGCGTAGGGCGCGGCGTCCACCAGGCCCGAGCCGGCGAGCCGCTCGTGCTCGCCCCGCGAGATATCCAGGGCCCGCTCGTATTCCGAGCCGGCGCCGGCCTCGCGCACCTCCTCCGGGATGCCGGCACCCAGGTCCGGGCTCAGTGCCTGCCACTGGCAGGTCAGCATCCGGTGGCGCTGCAGGTCGCGGAAGCCGCCGTAGTCCGAGACGATCTCGAAGCGGTAGCGCACGGCCTCCCAGCCGCGCCCGGGCCGGTGACGCCGGTTCGGGCGCTCGCCGACGAGGTCGGCGATGATCTCGGCCTGCTCGTCCGGGGGAAGGGTGCGAACGCGATCGAGGATGGCGCGCTCGGAGGTCGCCGAGGACTCGAACAGCGAGGCCGCGATCAGGTCGTCCTCGGAGCCCTCCACGTCGATCAGCTCGACCGAGGGGACATCCTCGCCCTCGGCCCGGTCGAGCCCCATGCGCGCCACCCAGCGCTCGGCCGCGTCGCGGCGCCGCTCCAGGTAGGTCACCCATTCCCCGCCGCGTTCAGGCCGCTCCACCCGGGCGACGAAGCTGGGCATCACCTTCTTGAGCTCCTCGAGGATCATCGTCGCGAACTGCCGCGCCTCCGGCAGCGGCGAGGCGAGCATCCTCAGCATCAGCTGCTCGTAGGCCTGGCCCGACGCGAAGATGCCGACGTGGCTCAGCGTCCCGGCCGGGAGCAGGCCGCGCAGCAGATCCAGCGCCTTGGCCTTGATCGACCGCTCCCAGGCCGCCTCCGGCTCATCGCCACGGGGCCAGCGCTCCGCCGCCCACTCTCTGACCTGAACGAGTGAGCGGGAGTAGATCGCGAAGAGCTCTTCCATCGCAGCGGCGTATTCGGGCCCGAGCTCGTCGTCGCGATAGAAGCGATAGCCGCCACCGGCCGATTCGGGCAGCGGCTGGTCGTATGGGATGTAGCGGGTCGACTGCTCCAGGTAGGCCGCGAGCCGCCCCCGCTGCAGCACCTTGGTCAGGACGTTCGAGACCCACTCGCAGGCCACGTGGGCTCCGCCGACCTGCGCGATCGAGTCGTCGCCGTAGCCCATGAAGACGCGCTCGTAGATGCCGGCGGCTCGCTCGCCCTCCTCGCCCTCGAAGGGGCGACCGCCCTCGGGGACGTCCTCGGCGAACTCGTCGAGGTAGAGGCGCCGCAGGGTCCCGGAGTAGCGCGAATAGCGGGCGAAGAGCGCCCCCTTGATCGTCTCCGGCAGGTTGACGAGCGCGAAAACGGGTCGGTCGAGATTGGTGAAGTGTGGGGAGAGGAGCCTCCGTTCCTCATCCGTGAATTCCTCGACCGGGTAGCGCACGAGCGAGCCATCGTAATGCCAGCGCGGGATGGCTCAGGTCCTCCCCGGGCCTATCCCCAGACGACCTGAGCCGCGACCGCGGCGGCGACCGCGATTCCCGTGGTCCAGGCCACGGCCTGGGCCGCCAGCTTGGCATCGAGTCCGTAGACGTGGGAGACCAGCAGGGTGTTCACCCCGCACGGCATCGCCGCCAGCAGGAGGTAGGGGCCTGGCAGGTCGATGAACGGGAGTGAGAGGAGGAGCAGCAGGCCGGGCGCGATCGCCAGGCGCAGCAGGATCGTCGCGCCCAGCGGCGGGTCGAGCGGGGAGCCGAGCCGCAGGCTCCGCTCCTCGACCTCCTCGGCGAGCACGGCGCCGACGGCGAAGAAGCCGATCGGGAGCAGGGCGACCACGACCCCCCGTGAGATGTCGACCAGCGTGTTCGGCGCCCACGAGTCGGGCGCGATCACGGCCAGGATCGCTGCGTAGAGCGGCGGGTTGCGCGTGAAGAACGCGATCAACCTTTCCCTCGGGCCCTCGCCCGCCTTGGTGCCGAAGGCGGCCCCGACGCCGAACCCGAGCAGAAGCAGGCTGGGGATCGAGACGACCACGTCGTAGACGACCGCCTGCCCGAGCGCGTGGAAGCCGAGCAGGGAGGCGCAGAGCGGGTAGCCGAGGTACCCGGTGTTCGGGGCAAGGGTCCCCACGATCACCGACCCGGCCGAGGGGCGGGGCAGCCGGAGCAGCCGAATGCTGACCAGCCAGGCGAGGCCCGTGGCCGCGAGGATCGCCACCCAGCCGATCAGCAGCCCTCCGGCGACGTTCGCGTTCAGGTGCGCGCGGTCGAGGTTGAAGAAGACGACGAACGGCAGCAGGGTGTAGAGGGACAGCACGAGGAGGCGGCGCGCCCACCCGACCGCGCTCGCAGGCCAGCGGCGCTCGGCGGCGACCCCGGCGGAGCCGGAGATCGCGATCGCGGCGACGGTGAGCAGGACGCCCAAGGGACCGGCATCCTCGCGGACGGGCGAGCGCGCAGTGAGGCCGCGGGGCTAGATCGTCGTCGCGAGCGACGAGGCTGCGTGCGAGGCCCAGTCGATCAGCGGCGAGGGGGCGACGCCGAATGCGACGGTGGCCGCGGCGCAGACGAGGGCGGAGCCGGCGATCAGGACGCAGCGGCCTGTCCCCTTTGGGTGGGCCGCGTCGGCCTCCGGGGACCCGCCGGCGATCGCCGGCATTGCGGCGGGGGCCGCCCCGGGATCCGTCCTCATCCACATCGCCGCCACGACCCGCAGGTAGTACGCGAGCGACACCATCGAGCCGACCACGATGACGACGCCGAGCCAGGTGTAGCCGCCGTCGACCGTCGCCTCGATCAGGAAGAGCTTGCCCATGAAGCCGGAGGTCCCGGGGATCCCGGCGAGCGCCAGCATGCCGATCGTGAGGGGCCAGGCGAGCAGCGGGCGCGAGCGGCCGATCCCGGCGACCGCCTCGATGTGGTCACCCTGGCTGGTCTCCCGCTCGCGGGCGACGATCACGGCGAAGACGGCGAGATTCATCAGCACATAGGCGGCCAGGTAGAAGACCAGCGCCTTGAGGCCGGTCTCGGTCGCCACCACCACGCCGGCCAGCATGTAGCCGGCCTGGGCGATGCCCGAGTAGCCCATCAGCCGCTTCAGTGAGTCCTGGCCGAGCGCGCCGATGTTGCCGATGGCGATCGAGGCGACGGCGAGCGCGGCGAGCGCCGGCTTCCAGTCGTGGGCGATCGGGCCGAGGGCGACCTCGAAGAGCCGCGCCAGCGCGATGAACGCCGCGGCCTTGGTGGCGACGGCCATGAAGGCGGTGATCGGCGTGGGGGCGCCCTGGTACACGTCCGGCGTCCACTGGTGGAAGGGCGCCACCGAGGTCTTGAAGGCGAGCCCGGTCAGGACCATCGCGGTGCCGATCAGTACGAGCGTGTCGTTGCCCTTGCCGCCCGGGCCGAGCGCGTGGGCGATCCCGGAGAAGTCGGTGGAGCCCGAGGCGCCGTAGAGCAGGGCGAATCCGTAGAGCAGGGTGGCCGAGCCGATCGAGCCGATGATCAGGTACTTGAGGCCCGATTCGAGCGAGGACTCGTGGCGGCGGGCCGAAGCGCAGAGGACGTAGAGCGGGATCGAGAGCAGTTCGAGCGCCACGAAGAATGCGACCAGGTTCTGTGCCTGCGCGATCAGGGTCATGCCGAGGACCGAGCCGAGCAACAGGGCGTAGAAGGCGCCGAAGCCCGCCTCCTCGGCGGCAGGCTCCCGGATCGAGAGCAGGACGACGATCGCCGCCGCGGTGCAGGCGATGAGGGTCGCGGCTAGGCCGAAGGCATCCAGTCGGAGCGCGCCGGCGACCAGGTTCTCGTTCGTATTCCACTCAATGATGCAGCGTGCCGCCGTGACGGCGAGCACCGCGATCGTCAGGCCCGCGACCGTGAAGCGGCCGATCCGGGGCAGCAGTCCCACCATCAGGACGACGACGATCCCAGCAGTGAGCGCAATGACGGGCGAGAGCCCGGAGTAGTCGATGTGGGGGGCGTTGAAGGTCACCGCTCGGCCACCTGGGTTGGGGCGGCCTGCCGCGAGGCGGCCACCGATGCCGCTGTCGAATGGTCAGCCCGGTGCAGGATCAGGCCGGGGTAGAGGGCCAGCGCGACGATGCAGGCGACCAGGGCGGCGATTACCGCGCCGTCCATGAATCCGACCTCGCGGCTCTCGATCCCGTCCGGCTTCCGGTTGTGCATCGCATGCTGGTATAGGCGGAGCGCGTAGTAGGCCGCCATCGCGATGCCGATCGCGGCGATGAAGGCGAAGACGATCTTCGCCTGGAAGATGCCGTTGAGGATGTAGAACTCGCCGATGAAGTTGGAGGAGCCGGGGATGGCGAGCAGGGCCATCGTCGCGACCAGGAACAGCGCGGCCAGAACAGGAGCGCGGATCGCGAGCCCGCCCATCTTGGTGATGTCGTCGGTCCCGGCGCGGGCGACGAGCACGACCGCGATCAGCATCAGCGGCGCAACGACCAGGCCGTGGTTGACCATCTGGAGCACCGCGCCGTCGGCGCCGTCAGGGCGCAGGCTGAAGATCCCGAGCGTGATGAAGCCGAGCTGCGCGACTGATGAGTACCCGAGGATGAGGCGGGCGCTCGTCTGGGTGTACGCCATCACCGAGCCATAGAGGATCGAGACCAGGGCGATGATCAGGATGACCTCCTGGAAGTGGGTCGTCGCCGCCGGGAAGACCGGCAGGACCACCCTCAGGAAGCCGTAGGCGCCGACCTTCGACAGCACGCCGGAGAAGAGGGCGAGCGCCGGCAGCGGGGCGACCCGGTATGCGTCGGGCATCCAGGCGTGCAGCGGGAACGCCGGCATCTTCACCAGGAAGGCCGCGGCGAAGAACCAGAAGATCCAGTACTGGCTGCCGCTGCCGAGCGGGTGTGCGGCGAGATGCTGGATGTTGAAGTCGATCGGCCCCCCGTTGGCGGCGAGGATCCCGGTGGCGATCGCCCCGACCAGCATCAGCAGCGACCCGACGAGCGTGTACACGATCATCTTGATCACGGCCGGCTGCGGCCGGATCGGCCCCTCGCCTTCCTCCGGCCGCCCCGGGTGCTCGGTTCCCCAGCTCCCGAACAGGAAGTAGAACGGGATCAGCATCAGGTCGAAGAAGAGGACGAAGAGGATCAGGTCCTGGGCGAGGAAGGCGCCCAGCGTCGCCGTCTCCGCCAGGCCCAGCATCAGGAACCAGGTCCGCTCGCGCTCCGGTCGGTTGACCGTCGACCAGATAGTCGAGGCGAGCCAGAGGACCGAGGTCAGCAGGACCAGAAAGATGCTGATCCCGTCCACCCCGAGCTGGTAGCGGACCCCGAGAGCCGGGATCCAGCTCTCGTTCACCGTGTGCTGGAGGCCGAGCGACGGATTGAAGTTGGCGACCACGTAGATCACCAGGCCGAGCCGGATGACCGCGGTGAGGACCGGCGGCACGGGGACCAGGGCGCGAGGCAGCGCGCAGGCAAGCAAACCGGCAGCGAGGGGGGCCCAGAGGAGGATCTGGATCACGGCAGCTCCCTCATGAGGCCTGCAGGAGGAAGTAGAGGCCGAGCCCGGCGAAGCCGGTGACCAGGAACAGGGCGTAGGAGCGCAGGTAGCCCGACTGGGCGCCACGGACTCCGGCGTTGGCGCCGCGCACGAGGTCGGTCACCCCGACGACCAGGCCCTGGACCACGTAGCGCTCGAAGATCGCGTTGCACCAGCGGCCGACGGCAAGCGCCGGGCGGACGACGAGGATGTCGATCGCCTCGTCGAAGTACCACTTGTGCTCGAGGAAGTCGTGGAGCCAGGGGAAGCGCTTCTGGAGCGCCGCGGTGGTGCCGGGGTGGCGCAGGTAGGCGTAGTAGGCGATCGCGATGCCGAGCACCGAGATCAGGCCGCCGATCACCAGGCCGTGGTAGGCGGCGGTCGTGGTCGGGCCCTGCTCGTAGAGGGGGGAGTCGAGGAACGAGCCGTGCAGGAACTCGTGGACGACGTCGTCCACGCCCGGGATCTGGACGAAGCCCGCGAACAGAGCGCCGAAGGCCAGGATGCTCATGGCGATCTTCATCGGCCAGGCGTCTTCCGCGACGGTGTGCTTCTCGCCAGGGAAGCCGACGTCGGTGTCCTCGAGCTCGCCGGTCGCCGGGTTCTGCGGCGGGATGTGCTGGTGGATGCCCTGCTCGAGATCGCGCGCGACCTCGGACGGCGGCCCGAAGACGACCCGGAATCCGATCCGGAACGCGTAGAAGGCAGTCAGGAGCGCGCCGATGTAGCCGCCGATCGTGAAGATCACATAGAACCCGCCGCGGTAGGCGGCGAAGTCGAGGATCTCGTCCTTCGAGAACCAGCCAGAGGTGAGCGGGAAGGCCGCCAGCGCCAGGGCGCCGATGATCAGCATCGCCGAGGTGAAGGGCAGGGACTTCCGGAAGCCGCCCATCAGGTCGATGTTCTGGCGGTTCGCCATCGCCCCGATCACCGAGCCCGCAGCCATGAAGAGAAGGGCCTTGAAGAAGGCGTGGGTCATCAGGTGGAAGAGCCCCTCCGAGTAGGCCCCGATACCGACCCCCATGATCATGTAGCCGATCTGGCTCATGGTCGAGTAGGCGATGATCCGCTTCAGATCGGTGACGACCAGCGCGATCGTCGCCGCGATCAGCAGGGTCGCCAGGCCTACGAAGGCGGCGATGTCGGCGGCGGTCAGCCCGATCTCGAAGAGCGGGTGGAAGCGGGCGATCAGATAGACGCCGGCGGTCACCATGGTGGCCGCGTGGATCAGCGCCGAGACCGGGGTGGGGCCCTCCATCGCGTCCGGGAGCCAGGTGTGGAACGGGATCTGAGCCGACTTGGCGAAGGCGCCGGCCAGCAGAAGGCAGCAGATCGCGACGATGACGCCCTGGTTGGTGTGGAAGGTGTCGGGCGCCTTGCTGAAGATCGAAAGCAGGTCGAAGGTGCCCAGGTCGCGGAAGATGAAGAGCGCCGCCAGCACCATTCCGATGTCGCCGATCACGTTGATGACGAAGGCCTTCATGCCGGCGCTGGTGGCGGTCCCTCGCCGGTACCAGAAGCTGATCAGCGCGTAGGAGGCGAAGCCGACGAACGCCCAGCCGACGATCAGCAGGATCAGGTTCCCCGCCAGGATCAGGAGCAGCATCGAGAAGACGAAGAAGTTGAGGTAGGAGAAGAAGCGGTTGAAGCCGCGGTCGGAGGTCAGATAGCTGATCGAGTAGAGGTGGATCAGCGTGGACACCCCGGTGACGATCAGGCACATGTAGATCGACAGCGGGTCGACCAGGACGTTGAGCTGGATCTTCAGGCCGGCCGCGCTCGCGTAGTCGTAGAGCGAGTCGGTGAGCTGCCGGTGGTCGACCGGGAGGTCGAGGATCTTGACCAGCATCCCGATCGAGGCGAGGAAGGAAAGGCCGATCATCGCCGTCCCGATCCAGCCGGCCGTTCGCCCCGGGAGCTTCTTGAAGAGGAACGCGATCGCCAGGCTCCCGGCGAGCGGGAAGGCGAGGACCAGCCAGGCGTAGGAGGTCGCGCTCAACCGATCAGCCCCGCAGACTGCGCAGGTCGTCGACGTTGAGCGGGATCCGGCGCCGATAGGCCGCGACGATGATGCCCAGCCCCACCACGACCTCGCAGGCCGCGATCACCATCACGATCAGCGCGAAGACCTGCCCGTCCTGGTTGCCGAGCGAGCGGGAGAAGGCGAGCAGCGCCAGGTTGCCGGCGTTCAGCATCACCTCCAGGCAAAGCAGGATCACCAGCGGGCTGCGGCGCAGGAGGACACCCGAGACGCCCACGGCGAAGAGCAGCGCGCTGAGCACGAGGTACCAGGTGATGTTCATCAGCTGGGCACCTTCTGCGGCGGGGCCGTGGGGGG
>DASUPK010000053.1:0-3397 GCA_036276255.1 Solirubrobacterales bacterium | reverse complement strand
AACGCGGAAGCGGGGATGACCCCCAACGACGCGCTGATGGAGCTGCTCGCGCTCGCGGACGCGGCCCAGGGGGCCTCGGCGCACCGGATCATCGCCGTGATGCCCTGGTACGGCTATGCCCGCCAGGACAAGAAGTCCTCTCCGCGCGAGCCGATCACGGCGCGGATCGTCGCCAAGACCCTCGAGGCGGTCGGGGTCGACCGCGTCCTCACGATGGACCTCCACGCCGGCCAGGTTCAGGGCTTCTTCCACGTCCCGGTCGACCACATGACGGCGATGCCGATGCTGACCCAGTGGTTCGCTGACCAGCACCGCGCCGAGGACCTCGTGATCGTCTCCCCCGACGCCGGCCGGGTGAAGACGGCCCGCAACTTCGCCCGCAAGATCGGCACCCACTGGGCGGTGATGGAGAAGGAGCGCCCCGCCCAGGCGGTCGCCGAGATCGGCTACGTCGTCGGCGACGTCAAGGGCAAGACGGCGGTCCTCGTCGACGACATGATCGCCACCGCGGGAACGCTCTGCGCCGCCGCCCAGGCGGTGCTCGACGAAGGCGCGGCGCGGGTGATCGCGTGCGCGACCCACGGCGTCTTCTCCGGCTCGGCCTACGAACGGCTCGCCGGCTCCGCGATCGAGCAGATCGTCGTCACCGACACGATCCCCCTGCGTCCGGGCGCGCCCGACAACATCACCGTGCTCTCGACGGCGGGCACCTTCGCCGACTCGATCCGCCGCATCTTCACCGACGACTCGGTCTCCGAGATCTTCGCCGGCGAGAATCAGCTCTTCTAAGTGCCGCCCGACGGCCTGCGGCTGGTCGGCCACAAGGGCGCCGACCTGATCGCCCCCGGCAACACGCTTGAGAGCTTCATCGCCGCCGTCGAAGCGGGTGTCGACACGATGGAGCTCGACGTGCTCTGGCTCCCCGACGCCCACCTGCCGCTGGAGCAGCGGGCGCCCCTCGTCGTCGCCCACGACTGGCACGACGCCGAAAGCCGCACCCCGCTGAAGCTGACCGAGGCGCTCGACGCCTTCCTTGAGCCGCCCCTGGACCGGGTCGAGATCGACATCGACATCAAGCTCCCCGGGCGCGAGGAGGACATCGTCGAGGCCCTGGGGGAACGCGGCCTGATCGGGCGAGCAATGGTCTCGACCATGGAGCTGTACTCGCTGGCCCGGATCCGCGAGCTGCAGCCGGCATTGCGCCGCGGCTGGACCTACCCGAAGGTGACCAAGGACTGGACCTCGAAGCGCTGGGCCAAGGCCCCGATGCTCGCGGCCATGGTGGCGATGCGCCACCGTCTCCCCGGCCTCGCCGCCGAGCAGCTGCCGAAGCTGGGCGTGGAGGCGATGTGGGTCTACCACCCGCTCGTCAGCCCCCGCCTCGCCCGCATCGCCAAGATCGCCCAGGTAGAGCTGATCGCCTGGACCGTCGACGACCTCCCCCGCATGCAAAAGCTCACCGCGGCGGGAGTAACGGGCCTAGTCTCCAACGACCCCCGCCTCTTCCGCGAGCTGCCCTGACCCCGAGGCCATCCCGCGGCCCCAACCCGTTCCGGTGCGCCTTTCCGTAACCGTTCAGTCCCCGGCCCCCTCAGGCACGGTTTCGCGACGACGATCGGCGGCGGGCTGCGACTCAGGCAAGCGCGGGAAGCGGCTGCCCGCGGGAGCGGGCAGTGAGCAGCTCGGCCAGGTAGGCAAAGAGCGAGCGGCCCTGCAACCGGCAGGTGACCGAGGCCGAGAGCGCCCGCTCGACCAAGCGCTCGCCGTCCTCAGATCGTGTGCCGTGGGAGAGCTTGCGGTGGATGACCGGGCCGCGCAGGGAGCGCTCGGCGGCATTGTTGGTCGGCTCGACCCCCTCGACGGTGACGAAGGTCCAAAGCGCGGGCCAGATCTTCAGCAGGTTGTTGGCGAAGACACGATGGAGGCGGGTGCGCTTCGATTTGCGCCCGGCGCGCTCGCAAAGCGCTCGCAGCTCGGCTTCGACCGGCGCCATCTCACGCTTCAGGCGGACGCGATCGCCGTGCTCGGCGAAAGCGTGCCAGGTCGAGAACAACTGCCTGGTCAGCCCAAGGCCCGCCTCGCCGAAGGCCTTCTGCTCGGCGAGGCCCTCCGAGTGGCGGGTGAAGTCGCGCAACAGGTGCTGCCAGCACGCCTGGCGAAGCTCGGGATCAAGGTGGTCATAGGCCCACCAGCGATCCGAGCAGACGATCCCTGCGTAGTCGCCGATCAGCTCCTCGAGGCGGTCGCGGTGGCGATCGGCGCCGACCCGGAAGACGGCCGCCTCCGGCGTCGTCGCCGTCCACAGCGCCCGGCCCTCGCCGGCGGTGCGCCAGCCGGTCTCATCGACGTTGATGGCCGGCGATCCCAACACCGAGGCGGTGAGCCGCTCGTGCGGTTCGGCGAGTGCGTCCGAAGCGCGCTGGCAGATCGCGTCGACCGCCCCCACCGACATCTTCAGGCCGAAGAGGTCGCCGGCCAGCTCGGCCATGTCGCGGCGCGAGATGCGGTTGCGGGCGGAGAGCGTCGCCGCGGCGGCCTGGGCACGCGGGCCGAAGGCCTGCCCGGCGAGGCCTGCTGGTAGCTCGGCCGTCGTCTTGGCCCTGCACCCGGGGCAGCGCAGGCGGTGGGTGCGGTGCTCGGTGATCTGCACCGCGATCGGCGGCAGCTCGGCCACCTGGTGGCGGCCGAAGCGCGAGGACGCTCGCCGCTCAGAGGAGGCGAAGCCGTGCCCGCAGCACCGGCAGGACTCTGGGAAGTGATCGACGATCTCATCGACCTGGTCCTCTGGGGTGAGCTTGCGGCCCGAGCCGCGGTGGCCGGACTGGGCACCCGCCTTGAGCTCGCCCCTCAGCAGCTCCTTGGCCTTGGCCCGCGCCTCGGCGCGGCGCTCTTGACGGGTCTTGGGTGGATCGGAGGACGGCGGCTTGGAGCTGTTGCGCGAGTTTTGGCGCAGCTGCTCTTCGAGCCGCTCGATCCGTGTTTGAAGCCGCCCGAGCTCACGCTCGGAGCGCTCCGCCAGCTCCTCGAAGCGTTGCGTCAGCTCGAGCATGAAATCGACGCAGGCCTCGCGGCCCGCGTCATAGATCGCTTCGGCCTCTACCCGCTCCATGCCGGGCGCTTCGACGCGGGCCTGGGGGACCCTGCGTTATGTCAACCGTGCCTACCGCGTTTCGCCCGTGGCTTCGGGGTGGCCGGGGACTGAACGGTTACGCCTTTCCCCGGATATGGAGGGATAAAGCGCACCGGAAGGCCGTCATGTGGCCTTGAGCATGCGGGCAATTCGGTTGACTACCCCGTCCGGTTCATCCCGGACCTGAGCCCAGGTGACGCGCGCGGTCCGGTAGCCGGCGGCGATCAGGAGTTGATCGCGCCAGCGATCACGCTGAAAGGCGACCGA
>DASUPK010000052.1:0-33274 GCA_036276255.1 Solirubrobacterales bacterium | reverse complement strand
CCACCGCCACCACCGCCGCCGGTCGCCTGCTGGAGGTAGGCGACCAGCTGCTGGAGCTGCGGGGGGGTGAGGGTCTGGCCGAAGTTCTGCGGCATCACGTTGGGGGGGTAGCCCTGGGTGATGACTGCATTCGGGTCGGTGATCGATTGTGAGATCTGCTGGGCGCTCATGCCCTTGAGGGCCTCATCGAGGTTCGGGCCGGTGGTGCCGGTGGTGCCGGCCTGGGCGAGGGTGTGGCAGCCACCGCAGTTGGTGGCGAAGTACTGCGGTGGGGCGAAGACCGGCGCCTTGATCCCGGGCACGCCCGCGATGCTCGCGACGTAGGAGGCGACGTCGTTCAGGTCGTCGCCCTCGACCAGCTTCGGCGGCATGTAGACGTCCGTCTGCTGGGTGGCCGCGGGACGCGGGTGCTCGACCTGGGCCTCGACGACGCCCTTGATCGTGTCAGCGTCCATGCCGTTGGCGCGCGCCTGCTTGAAGGCGTAGTCGAGATTCGGGCCGATGTCGCCGTTGGTGCCGGCGCCGGTCAGCGTGTGGCAGCTGCCGCACTTCTGGGTGAAGAGCTGCTGCCCCTTGTCGAGGTTGGCCTTCGGGCCGAAGTTGCAGCCGGTCAGGCCCACGACGGCGATCGCGGCGGCGATGGTGGCGATCGCCCAGACCGCCCGTCCCTTGTCCCTGAGGAGCTGCATTAGGCGCGGGAATCCTATCTGTCGGCGCCGACTCGCCTACCCATGCCCAGGCGTGGGATAAGCTTGCGCCGAACGGCACTAAGCGGCCGCTTGTAGCCGCGATCTGATGGCGAAGCCGAAAGGAGCATGGTCGTGCAGGTTCGCGAGGGCATGTCGAGCGTGGTGCTGGCGGTCGGTCCGGATCACACGCTGCGGGAGGCGGCGACCAAGATGACGGAGAAGGGCACGGGCGCCGCCCTGGTCTTCGACGACGAATCGCCGCGGATCATCACGGAGCGAGACATCCTGAACGCAGTCGGCACGGGCAAGGATCCGGATACCGAGAAGGTCGCCGACCACATGTCCGACAGCGTCATCTCGGCGGCGCCGGACTGGAGCCTCGAGCAGGCGGCCGAGGAGATGGTTCAGCGCGGCATCCGCCACCTGGTCGTGGTCGAGCGCGGAGAGCTGGTCGGGGTGCTCTCCATGCGCGACATCGTGCGCTGCTGGACGCAGGTCGGAGCGACCGCGTCGATGTCTCCTCCGTAGCGGCCACCAGGTCGCCGTACCCAGGAGCGGAGGGCGAAGCCCGCGGGCTACTCGTCGGCTGGGAGTGATACCGACAGAGGGATCGGAGCGGTGTCGGTGTGCTGCCGGTTCGGCATGCGCGCGATCTCGGCGCGGTTGGCGCGCAGCCAGCCGATCAGGGAGAACAGGGCGATCACCCCGCCGATCACCGAATATGGCCACCAGGCGAACAGCCCGACGACGATCGCTGCGAACCCGAAGGCGAACAGCGCCGGGAGGGCGCTCGCCCGCGGCAGGTAGACCACCTCGGTGGGCTTCGGAGGCTGGCTCATCGCAGGTAGACGATCGCGACGTAGAACGCCAGGCCGAAGACCAGCAGCGCCAGCGAGGCGGCGACCATGCCGGCGCGGATGTTCGCTCTTGCGCGCTCGCGATCCATTCGCTGGAAGCCTATCCAGTCCGGCTTCGCCATTAAGCCGCGGCCACGAGCAGCCGCCCCGCACAGGTCGCTACGGGCTTCGCCCTGCGCTCCTGAGTACAGCGGCCTGGTGGCCGCTACAGGGCACGGTCAAGCGCCATCGCCACGAACAGCAGCGCGAGGTAGGCGAGGGAGCTGAGGTAGAGCCTCCGCGCGGCGAGGCGGGAAGGGTGCGCGAGCAGGACGAGCGCGAGGCCGACGAACCCTGCGCCGAGCGCAAGGGCGGCGATCAGGTACGGCGTGCCGAGCATCCCGGTGATCACCGGCCCGATCGTGATCGCGACCAGCAGCAGCGCGTAGAGGAGAATCTGGTGGCGCGTGGTGGTCTCGCCGCGGACCACCGGCAGCATCGGCACGCCGGTGTGCGCGTAGTCGTCGGAGATCAGCAGCGAGAGGGCCCAGAAGTGCGGCGGCGTCCAGAAGAAGACGATCGCGAAGGGCCACAGAGCCTCCAGGGTGAGCCCGCCCGTCGCGGCCGCCCACCCGACCAGCGGCGGCATCGCCCCGGCGGCCCCGCCCAGCACGATGTTCTGCGGCGTGCGCGGCTTGAGCCAGAGGGTGTAGACGAACACGTAACCGAGCAGGCCCGCGGCGGCAAGCGCGGCCGTCAGGGCATTCACCGTGATCCACAGTTGCGCCACGGCAACCACCCCGAGCGTGGTCCCGAAGACGAGTCCCCGACGCGGCTCGATCCGGCCGCTCGCCAGCGGCCGCCCGCTGGTCCGGGCCATGCGAGCGTCCCGCTCGCGCTCGATGTATTGGTTGATCGCGCCCGCGCCGCCGGCGGCCAGGTAGCCGCCGAGGCAGGTCCAGAGGATCGTGGCGATCCCGGGGCCGCCGGGGTCGGCGACGAACATCGTCGCCACGCAGGTGAGCAGCAGCAGCGAGATGATCCTCGGCTTGGTGAGCGTGACGTAGTCGTTCGCCGTCTCGATGGCGGCGCGCATCGTCCGCGCGCGGGCGTCGCCCGGGGTGACCGAGACCTGCTCGCCGCCCGGCCGCGATGGCCGCG
Organism: Solirubrobacterales bacterium; assembly: GCA_036276255.1. GTDB lineage: Bacteria > Actinomycetota > Thermoleophilia > Solirubrobacterales > 70-9 > DASUPK01. The sequence continues at coordinate 30,588 of DASUPK010000052.1, read as the reverse complement.
CGACTCGGTCGGGACCGGTGCCGAGATGGACGCTCATGCAGCGGCCGCCGACGCCTCGGCCCGTGGAGCTCGCTCACGCGAGGGCACTCCGCTCGGCAGCCAGGCGAGCTTGTAGGCGATCGAGATCACCGCCGCCCAGAGCAGCGTCCCGATGGTCAGGTGGGCGACGATCAGGGGCCCGTGCTCGCCCAGCCAGACGTTGAGGGCGCCCAGCGTGAATTGGCAGAGCAGGAGCAGTGCAGCGAGCAGCAGCAGCCGGTCGCGCGATCCGCGCGCGAAGGCGACCGAGAGCAGGACGATGATCGCGATCGTGGCCAGGTAGACGAAGACTCGATGGGTCAGGTGAATGTCTGTCAAGCGGTTGTTCCCGAACGGCAGGAACTTGCCCGAACCGCATTCAGGGAACATCTTGCCGCAGGCCATGTGGGCACCGGCGACGTTTGGCCCGACCTCCCCTGTGCCGCGCTCCTCGGTGCCCGCCATGTAGCCGCCGGCAACGATCGCGCAGAGAAGCAGCACGGCAGCGGTCGCCGCGTAGGGCTTCAGGCCGCGAACCGGCGGTCGCGAGGTCCCGTCCTCCACCGCCGCCTGCGATCGCGCCTTGGCGCTCATCCAGAGCAGCAGGCCGAGAAGCAGCATCGCGGTTCCCAGATGCGCTGCGACCAGCTCCTCGGCGAGGCCGTGCTCGACCGTGAGCCCGCCCAGGCCCGCCTGCGCCAGGACCAGGACGCCGGCGACGATCGCGCCGCGGAAGGCCCAGGGGCTGCGCTCGCGCAGGCCCTTGTAGGCGCGCCAGCAGAGGAACGCGATCAGGATGACGACGATGCTCGCGAGCAGGCGGTGCGAGAACTCGATCACGCGGTTCTCGTTGCCGACGAAGGGGATCACCTGGCCGCCGCAGAGAGGCCAGCCCTTGGTCCCGCTGCCGCCGGGGCCGCAGCCCAGGCCGGATTCGCTCACGCGGACGATTCCGCCGACGACGATCAGCAGGAAGGTGACAACAGCGGTGAGGTCTGCCAGGCGGCGAAACCGGCGGAGCTCGTCCCCGCCGCCCCCGGCAACGGGTCCGGCCATGGCGTCAGGCTACCGGCTCTTTGCTTTCCGCCGGAGCGGGCTGGGAGGCGTCGTGACGGTTCACGGCCTCGCGGATGTCGCGCAGCGGCTCGTGGCTGCGGACGTCGGGGACGACGTCGAAGTTGTGCGGCGGCGGCGGCGAGGTGGCGAACCACTCGAGCGTCTCGCCGCCCCAGGGGTCATGGCCCGCGGGCGTGCCGCCCTTGATCCCCGCATAGATGTTGACCAGCGAGAGCACGATCCCCAGAGCCAGGACGAACGAGCCGATGGTCGCGATCAGGTTGAGCGTGTTGAGGTGCTGGGCGTTGATCGCGTCGCTGGCCTCGAAGAACTTGAAGATGTCCACCTGCTGCCCCTCCACGCCGGCCAGGAAGAGCGGGATGAAGGTGATCTGGGCGCCCAGCACGATCAGGGCCGCGGAGGGCCTCGCCAGTCCCTCGCCCAGCGTGCGGCCGGTCATCTTCGGGAACCAGTAGTAGAGGGCCGCCAGACCGCCGAGGACCGGCCCTCCGACCAGCACATAGCCGCTTGCGGCGGTGGAGGCGGTCGTGTCGGCGAGCATCCAGTTGACCGGGATGACGCTCTGGATCAGCTCCCCGACGAGCCCGAAGGTGAGGGTCGAGATCGACGCAAGCGCGAACACCATCGGCGCGCGCATCCGGACCACCCCGCCGGCAATCGTGCCGATCCAGTTCACCAGGATCACCCCGATGGGAATCGTGAGGAGGAGCGCCATCAGCATCGCGCCGTAGAGCCAGCCGATCGGGATCGACGCGCTCATCATGTTCTGCATCCACGCCAGCAGGCCGAGGGGCATGATCGCCGCCATCGAGATCATCAGCGCGCCGCGCGAGAGCAGTGGCTTGCCGGAGAAGACGGGGAGGATCTCGGAGATCGCGCCGAACGCCGGCAGCAGGAAGACGAGGTAGCAGCCGGTGAAGAAGATCCAGCTCAGGTGCTGATAGAAGATCGGCGAGCCGCCCTCGCCCGGGTCGAAGAAGATACCGCCGAAGTGCCGCTCCATCTCGAGCATGACCAGGGCGGCGAGCATCGCCGAGCCGGCCACGATCATCGTCCAACTGGAGACGGCCCCGGAGAAGGTGAAGGCCGGCAGACGCCGCCAGGCCAGCCCCGGCGCCCGCATTTTCGCGATCGTCACGGCGAGGTTGATCGACTGCAGGACGAGGCCGAGCACGGTCAGGCCGACCGCGGCGATCCAGACGTCGACCCCGTTGTTCGAGATGAAGACTGTGTCCGAGAGCGGGGGCCAAGAGTTGAAGCCGGCCTCCGGAGGCGTGTAGGCGAAGCACACGTAGAGCAGGGCGCCGCCGAACACGTACAGCCAGAGCGAAAGCGAGGCGAGTCGCGGGAAGGCGAGCGAGCGCGCACCGATCTGCAGCGGGATCACGTACGTGTAGAGGCCGAAGGCGATCGGCAGCCCGAAGAGGACCACCAGCGTCGCGCTGCCGACCGAGAGCAGGCGGTTGAACGTCACCGGCTCGATCAGGTTGTTCTCAGGGACGCCCAGCTGCAGGCGCATCAGCAGGAAGGAGACGATGCCGAGCACGAGGAACGAGAGCGCCGCGCCGATGTAGATGCGGCCGATGTCCTTGTGATCTGGGCTCATCACCATCTCGAGCCAGCGGGGGCGCGACGGGGCGGGACCGTCGTTGACCAGCTCGGGGCGGTGTGGCGCAAGGCTTCGTCCGTTGCTGCTCATCAGGGCTCCCCGTTCGCCTGCTGGACGAACTGCTGGGCCTGCTGGATGCCGGCCGCCTGCTGCTCGAGCCAGGCCTGATAGGTGGGCACGTCCACGACGCGGACGCGGGTGCGCATCACCGCGTAGCTCGCGCCGGAGAAGGCGTAGCTGGCGCCGTCGTAGTTCCCGGTCTGATCGGCCTTGAACCAGGTCGAGTTGCTCTCACCCGGCGTGGCGTCCATCTTCGGGCTCAGGCCCGGGACCCACCACCGATGGACGACGTCGGTCGAGCAGAGGTGCAGGATCACCGCGGTGTCGACCGGCACCACGAGCTCGTAGTACGAGTAGGTCCCGTCCGGGTACTCGTAGCGCCAGATCCACTGCTGGCCGCACACATTGATCTGCAGCGGGGCCGTTGAGGCGCTGGTCACCGGCAGCTCGAGCGACCTCTGGGCGGTGAGGCTCGAGGTGGCCTGCAGGCCGTTGGGCCCGGAGGCCTCGACCTTCTTGGCGTCGTTGGTCAGCAGGACGCCGAGCACGAAGGCGACCACGACGATCGCGGCGAAGACCCCCGCGGTCGCGAACTGCGCGGGACGGCGGACCACCAGGCGCCTCGGCTCGCGCCCGCGGGCCGCGCGAAAGCGCATGACCACGGCGGCCAGCGCGAGGTTGAACGCCACCAGCAGCACCACGCCCACGGCGAGCATCACCCAGTAGAGGGTGTTCATGTCATCCGCGTTGGGCGAGTGCGCCGCGTGGGGGCCGATCAGGGCAAGCAAGGCGGCGTGAGTCTATTAGCTCGCTCCACGGGAAGGTTTGGCTGGTCAGCCAAACGAACCGCCTCGTTTGGCAGAATCGCACCCGCATGGCAGAGGAAGGGACGGTCGCACAGGCGTTGCGCCGGATGGCGGACTCCGAGCCGGAGCTCGCCGCCCGCCTCGTGCTCCACCAGGCGCTGAAGCGCCGAATGGCGGCGATCGGGATCGAGATTCCGCCGCCCGAGGAGCTCATGCCGGGTCCCGTGGACTTCGGCGGGCTCGCCGAGCGGCGGGTTCTCGCCGCTGAGGTAGCGCCCTGAGGCTCAGGTCGCCGAGCCGCCGCCTCCATCGGATCCGCCGCTGTCTCCGTTGTGGTCACATCCCGTTCCGGGGTGGTCGGAGCGAGTTGCTCCGGAGTAATGATGGTGGTGGCTTGAGCCTCCATGACATGCCTGGCTCGCCGGCGCGGCGACCCCGGCCGCCAGGGCGGCCACGGCACCGACGGTGGCAAAGAGCTTTCCTCGAGACATCGCGTTTCACCTCCAGTTTCGTGCGCGACTTCCCTGTCGCGCGCTGTTCGATCTCAGTCGGGGAGGGCGAGTCGTTTCTTGAGGGCACTGGACGCGAGAGGTGCACAGGTAGACGGACGACCCAGGCCGCCGTGGGTGCGCTGCTGGTCTCGGTGTTCCTGTTCGCCGCCGCGGGCGCTCGGGCTCAGAGCCCCGGCGCCCCGGGGATCGGCGATCCCTACTTCCCCTCGATGGGCAACAGCGGCTACGAGGTCGACCACTACGACCTGCGGCTGAGCGTGCGGCCACGGCCGAATGCGGTGAAGGCGGTCGCGACGATCTCCGCGACTGCGACCCAATCGCTGAGCGCGTTCAGCCTGGACTTCAGGGGCCTCAGGGTCACCTCGGTGCTCGTCGACGGGACCCCCGCCGCTCGGGCCCGCAAAGGAGGGGAGATGACGGTGACGCCAGCCGCGCCGATTGCGTCGGGGGCTCCCTTCACGGTCACCGTCGCCTACCGGGGGCGGCCGCGGCCGATCGGCGGCGACGGCTGGATCCGGACCCACGACGGAACGACCGTCTTCAGCGAGCCGGACGGAGCGCCCAGCTGGTTCCCGTGCAACGACCATCCCTCCGACAAGGCGACCTACTCGTTCACGGTCACCGTGCCGCGCCGCTATCGCGCGATCGCGAACGGGCTGCTCGACTCGGCCGGGCGGCGCCACGGCTCGCGGACGTTCTCCTGGCACGAGCCCGAGCCGATGGCCACCTACCTGGCGACGGTGACCGTCGGGCACTTCCCGATCAAGCGCTCCACGGTCGACGGCCTGCCCGCGTGGACGGCGGTGGCGCCCGGGCAGGGCCGCCGCTCGCGAGGGGCCCTCAGGAAGCTGCCGGGGATCGTCGGCTTCTACAGCTCGCGGTTCGGCGAGTTCCCCTTCTCGAGCGCCGGCTCGATCGTCGTCCCCGGCAAGAGCGAGACCGCGCTCGAGACCCAGACGAGGCCCGTGTACCTCGGCGCTCCGTTCCCCGAGGTAGTGGCCCACGAGACTGCGCACCAGTGGTTCGGGGACGCCGTGTCGGTGGCCCAGTGGCAGGACATCTGGCTGAACGAGGGCTTCGCCACCTGGGTCACGTGGATGTGGCAGACGCGCGGCGCGGACGCACGGCTGCGGCGAATCTTCCACACCTATTACGCGAAGCGCCCGTTCGGGATCCGCGGCTTCTGGAAGCTGCCGCCGGGGGCGCCCGGGCCGAAGAAGCTCTTCTCGCTCGCGGTCTACTACCGCGGCGGGATGACCCTCGAGGCGCTGCGCGAGAAGGTCGGCGACGCGGCGTTCTACGCCACGCTCCGCGATTGGGTGGCACAGCACCGCTACGGCAACGCCACCACGCAGCAGTTCATCGCCCTGGCCGAGGCGGACTCGGGCGCCCAGCTCGACCGTTTCTTCAATGCCTGGCTGTTCACGCCGCGCAGGCCGCCCCGGCCCTAGGCGCCGGCTTGATCGGGCCGCCGCTGGATGCGAACATACGTTCGTGTCAGAATCCGGATCGATCCTCCACGCCGATGCCGACGCCTTCTTCGCGTCGGTCGAGCAGAGAGACGACCCGGCTCTGCGCGGCAGGCCGACTGTCGTCGGGGGAGGGGTGGTGATGGCCGCGAGCTACGAGGCGAGGGCCTACGGGATCCACGGCGGCATGGGCGGACGCCGCGCGCGCCGGCTCTGTCCCCACCTGGTCGCGGTGCAGCCTCGCTTCGACGCCTACACGGAGGCGAGCCGGGCGCTCTTCGACCTGTTCGAGGAGACGGCGCCTCTGGTGGAGGGCCTGTCGCTCGAGGAGGCGTTCCTCGACGTCCGCGGCCTCGAACGGATCTCTGGAACGCCGCCTCAGATCGCGAAGACGCTCAGGCGCAGGGCCCGAGAGCGGATCGGCCTGGCGGTCACGGTCGGCATCGCCAGGACGAAGGTGCTGGCGAAGATGGCGAGCCGAGCCGCCAAGCCGGACGGCCTGCTCGTGATCGATCCGGAGCGCGAGTCCGAGTTCCTTGAGCCGCTACCAGTGGAGGCCCTCTGGGGCGTCGGGGATGCGACCGCGGAGAAGCTTCGCGCTCACGGGATCGCCACGATCGGCCAGCTCGGCCGCCGCGACGAGGGGGACCTCGCGCGCTTCCTCGGCGGACACGCGGCGCGGCACCTCCGCGCGATCGCGCAGAGCCGCGACCCGCGCCGCGTCCGCGGCGGCAGGGGTCGGCGCTCCATCGGCACGCAGTCCGCGTTCGCCGGCGGACGGCGGTCCCGATCCGACCTGGACGCGCTGCTGATCACCCTCGTGGACCGGGTGGCGCGACGGGCCCGGGCCGCGAACCGCGCCGGCCGCACGGTCACGCTCCGCTTCCGGTTCGGTGACTTCTCACGCGCCACCCGCTCGCGGACGCTCGCCCATCCGACCGCCGGAACCGGCGCGATCCTGGCCGCGGCCAGGGCGCTGCTCGGCGCCGTGGCGCCGCTCATCCGGGGCCGCGGGATCACGCTGCTTGGGATCACGGTCGCGAACCTCAGCGACCAGGCCCAGCTCGAGTTGCCCCTCGACCCGCGCGTCGACCCGGCGCTCGATCTCGCGATCGACGAGATCCGCAGGCGCTTCGGGAACGACGCGATCCGACGCGGCTCGCTGCCGCCCTCGCCGCCCCGGCACGCGTCGCAGGTCTGAAAGCGCACCGACGGTTAGGCTCCCCGCCGATGGCGAGCGTTCGCGAGGTCACCTTCGAGCTCTTCCGCGAGCACGGGATGACGACGATCTTCGGCAATCCCGGCTCGACCGAGCTGCCGATGCTCGCCGAGTTCCCCGACGACTTCCGCTACGTGCTCGGCCTGCAGGAGGCGGTGGCGGTGGGGATGGCCGACGGCTATGCCCAGGCTTCGGGCGGCCCGGCCCACGTCAATCTGCACACGGCGCCCGGCGTCGGCAACGGGATGGGCGCCATCTTCAACGCCCAGGCCAACCACTCGCCCCTCGTGGTGACGGCCGGCCAGCAGGTCCGGGCCCAGATCACGATGCAGGCCAACCTCACGAACAGGGACGCGACGCGCGTCGTGCACCCGTTCGTCAAGTGGAGCTTTGAGCCGCCGCGGGCGCAGGACGTGCCTCACGCGCTGGCACGTGCCATCCACACCACGTCCCTGGCGCCGAAGGGCCCGGCCTTCGTCTCGCTCCCCATGGACGACTGGAAGGCCGAGGCCGAGGAGGCCTCCGGAGCCGTCGCCCAGCGCACCTCCGAGCCGCGGTCAGGTCCGGACCCCGATGCCATCAAGGCGCTCGCCGGGCGACTCGACGCGGCGAGCAACCCCGTGCTGGTCGCCGGTCCCGACATCGACGCCAGCGGCGGCTGGGACGACGCGATCGCTCTCGCCGAGCGCCAGAAGCTGCCGGTCTTCGCCTCGCCGGCGACCGGAGGCGGGCGCCTCGGCTTCCCGGAGGGACATCCGCTCTTCCAGGGCGTCCTGCCGCCGGCGATCGGCCCGGTGGCCGAGACGCTCAAGGGACGCGACCTGATCCTGGTGATCGGGTCCTCGGTCTTCCCCTACTACCCGTACATCCCCGGCCCGCTGCTCCCCGAGGGCGCCTCGCTCGTCGCGATCACCAGCGACCCCGACGAGGCCGCCCGCGCGCCGATGGGCGACGTGATCCTGGCCGATCCGGCGCTCGCCCTCCGCGCGCTGCTCACCGAGGTCGGCGAGGGCGATCGCGCCGAGCCGGATCCGCTGCCCGAGCCGAGCGCGGGCGAGGAGACCGACCCGCTGACGCCGACGATGGTCCACAACACGCTCGCGCAGGTCCTCCCGGACGACGGAATCATCGTCCTCGAGTCGCCCTCCAGCACCCTTGCCCTGCGCAATCAGCTCCGGATCTCGAAGTCCGGCAGCTACTACTTCGGCGCCGGCGGGGGGCTCGGGTTCGGCCTGGCCGCTGCGATCGGCGTCCAGCTCGCTCAGCCGGACCGCCCGGTCGTCTCCGTCCTCGGCGAGGGCTCGGCCCAGTACGCGATCACCGGCTTCTGGACCGCCGCGGCCTACGACGTCCCGGTCACCTTCCTGGTCCTGCGAAACGAGGAGTACTCGATCCTCAAGTGGTTCGCGGACGTGGAGGAGGTGAAGGGCGCCCCCGGCCTGGACCTGCCGGCGCTCGAGGTCGCAAAGGTGGCGGAGTCGTACGGCGTCGCGTCGAAGTCGGTCTCCGGCCGCGACGAGCTGCACGCCGCGCTCGACGGCGCGATCGGCTCGGGCAAGCCGCAGCTGGTCGAGGTCCCGGTGACGCCGGGCATGGCGCTGTTCTAGCCGTCGACGCGGAGCCGGCCACGAGGCATGCGCTTTGCATGGAAAGCAGCACTCCGCCGCGAGATACTGCGTGGGCGGTGTCGGAGGCCAACCTCGAAACGATGCGACGCCAGTACGAGGTACAGGCCCGCGGGGGCGGGCTGGTCCCCGACCTCTTTGCCCAGGACGCCGAGTGGATGGCGGCACGTGAGGATCCGGACGCCGCGACCCACCACGGAGTGGATGCGATACACGCCTACCTCGGCCAATGGTTTGGGGCGTTCGAGGAAACCGAGTTCCGGGTCGAGGAGATGATCGACGGCGGCGACAAGGTCTTCTCCTGGATCGTGTTCTCCGGCCGGGGCCCCACCTCCGGTGTCCCGGTGGAGCTCCAGCAGGCGCAGGTCGCGACCTTTCGCGACGGGAAGATCAGTCGGATCGAGGAGTACTACGACCGCTCGGAGGGGCTCGATGCCGCCGGGCTATCCAAGTAGCTGCTTTGGACGAGAAGCGGCGCATTGCATGGAAAGCAGCAGTCAGGGCCTGGCGGCAATCTAGATTTGAGCGGCGGGCCTCCCGAGACTAGTGCCAGCAGACTCGAAGGGAAGGAGAAGGACGTGAGGGACAGCACCGAGACCGCAATCCTCGCGGGAGGCTGCTACTGGATCATGCAGCAACTGCTGCGCCAGCCCAACGGGGTCATATCCACGCGTGTGGGATGGACCGGCGGCGAGGGAGACGACCCGACCGAGGGGAACCCCCAGGGTCACGCCGAGGCGGTCGAGGTCGTCTTCGATCCGGAGCGGCTCTCCTATCGGGGCCTACTCGAGTGGTTCTTCTCGGTCCACCGGGCCGACCTGGGCGGAGACCTCGTCGGCTCCAGCACCCGCTCGGAGATCTTCTATACGACCGACGAGCAGCGCCAGATTGCCGAGGCGACGATCCCCGACGTCGACGCCTCGGGCCACTGGCCGGGCAAGGTCGTGACCAAGATCAGCGAGGCCGGTCGCTTCTGGGGGGCGGTGGCTGAGGATCAGGACGCCCTCCAGCGTTATCCGGACGCATGCCCGTTTCCGCGCGCCGCGGCGAAGGCCGGATAGCCGCTGTGGACGAGAAGCACCGGTTTCGCACGACGACTAGACAGCCCCAATTGGCGAGTTGTTGTCGCATTACGACACTAAGTCGCCAATTACCCAGGGAACGTGATCGGACCGTGAGGAAGGGCTTCCCGCGGCCGCGTGACTAGGCTGCGCTCATGGACCTGCTCGCCCCGGTTGTAGCGCGGATCGCGCCGGACGGGAGTGAGGTAGCCAGGGACCGGGCGCCGGATGAGCTCGCCGCCGGAACGCCCGAGCCCCTGCGCACCGAGCTGATCGAGCTGCTCGGCCCCGACAGGGTCCTCACCCGGGTGATCGACCTGGTCCGCTACGCCTCCGACGCCAGCCCCTACCGGTTGCTGCCGAAGGCGGTGGTGATGGCGCGCGACTCGAACGACGTCGCCAAGGTCCTCGCCTACTCCCGCGCGTCGAAAGTCCCCGTCGCCTTCCGGGCCGGCGGCACGAGCCTCAACGGACAGTCCCAGAGCGACGGGATCCTGATTGACGTGCGCCGGCATTGGACCGGGGTGGAGGTGCTGGACGACGGCGCTCGCGCCCGAGTCCAGCCCGGCACGGTCCTCGGTCACGCCAATCGCGTCCTCTGGCCCCACGGCCGCAAACTCGGCCCGGACCCGGCCAGCACCGATATCGCCTGCGTCGGCGGCGTGCTCGCCAACAACTCGGGCGGGATGCGCTGCGGCATCGCCGCGGACTCCTACAGCACGGTCCGCTCCCTGACCTTCGTGCTCCCGTCGGGAACAGTCATCGACACTGCGGCTCCGAACGCCGCCGAGCGATTTGCGGAGGCCGAGCCGGAGCTCGCGAACGGCCTCGCCGAGATCCGCGACGAGATCCGAGCGGACGCCGAGCTCAGCGAGCGGATCCGCAAGAAGTTCCGGATCAAGAACACGACCGGGTACCGCCTCTGCGCGTTCCTGGACGCCGACGAGCCGGTCGAGATCTTCCGCCGCCTCTTGATCGGCTCGGAGGGGACGCTCGGGTTCATCGCCGAGGCCGTCCTCGAGACGGTCCCGAAGCCATCGCGCACGACGGTCTCATGGCTCCACTTCGACGGGATCGAATCGGCCACCGAGCCGGTCCCGGCACTCGTCGAGGCGGGGGCGGGCGCGGTCGAGCTGATGGTCGCTCCGGCGCTGATGGTCGCCGCCCAGAACATCGCGGGCGCGCCGCAGGATTGGCTGGAGCTGCCGCCGACCTCGGCGGCCCTGCTCGTGGAGTTCGGCGCGGAGAGCGACGGCGAGCTCGACGAGCTGGTCGCCGGGGCCGAGGAGATCCTGCGCGAGCACGAGCTGATCAAGTCGCCGGACTTCACCCGCGACCCCGAGCGGGTGGAGGTCTCCTGGACCGTCCGCGAGGGATTGCACGGGCTGATCGGCCGCTTCCGGCCTCCCGGGACCTCACTGATCATCGAGGACGTCTGCGTGCCACCGGAGCGCATCGCCGAGTCGGCCCGGGACATCCAGGCCCTGCTCGCCGAGCACGGCTTCCTCCCCGGCGTGGCGGGCCATACCTCCGCCGGGAACCTGCACTTCATGCTCACGCCGGACTTCTCCAAGCAGGAGGACCTCGAGCGCTACGAGGCCTTCATGGAGAAGCTGGTGGAGCTGATCCTCGAGGTGTACGACGGCTCGCTGAAGGCAGAGCACGGGACCGGCCTGAACATGGCGCCCTACGTCGAGCGGGAGTGGGGCGCCAAGGCGACGGAACTGATGTGGCGTGTGAAGGCGCTGGCCGACCCCGATGGAGTGCTCGCGCCGGGTGTCCTCCTGAGCCGCGACTCGGAGGCTCACCTCCGGAACCTGAAGACGACTCCGGAGATCGAGGAGGTGGCGAACACCTGCGTCGAGTGCGGCTTCTGCGAGCCGGTCTGCCCGAGCCGCCACCTGACCACGACGCCGCGGCAGCGGATCGTCATCCGGCGGGAGATGGCGCGTCAGCCGAAGGGGTCTCCGGTCCAGGGCGCCCTGATCGAGCAGTACGAGTACGACGGCATCCAGACCTGCGCCGCGGACGGCACCTGCCAGATCGCCTGCCCGCTGGGTATCGACACGGGGGCGTTGATCAAGGGCTTTCGGGCGGAGGAGCACTCGCCGAAGGAGCAACGGCAGGCGGCCCGGGTCGCGGAGCACTGGTCGTCCGTCGAGAGGACGGCTCGGGCGGGACTACGCGCCGGCACTGTCGCGCGCCCGCTGATGCGCGGCGCCGCCAATGCGGCCCGCTCCGTGTTCAGCGACGAGCTCGTCCCGTCCTGGCCGCGCCACATGCCGCCGCCGGCTCCGGCGAAGCTGCCGCGCACCTCGCGCGAGGGTGCCGCCGCCGTCTATCTGCCGGCCTGCGTCAACCGGATCTTCGGCCCGCCGTCCGACGACGGGGCCGGGTTTCCCCTGCCCGTGGCGATGGTGGCCGTATCCGCGCGGGCGGGCATGCCGGTCTGGATCCCCGATGACGTCGCCGGGAAGTGCTGTTCGGTCCCGTGGGCGTCGAAGGGCTACACCGAGGGCGCGAAGCTGATGGCCGACCGCACCACCGAGGCGCTCTGGCGCTGGAGCGGCGAGGGCGAGCTGCCGGTTGTGATCGACGCGAGCTCGTGCTCGCACGGCCTCGCCGAGGCGGCCGGCGGGCGTCACCCGGAGCTCGAGATCCTGGACTCAGTCGCCTGGGCCCGCCGCCTGCTCCCCAACCTGAACATCCGCGAGAAGCTCGGCTCGGTGGTGGTCCACCCGACCTGCTCGACGCGGCACCTGGGCCTCGAGCGCCAGCTGCGCGAGATCGCGGACGCGATGGCGGCCGAGGTGATTCAGCCGATCCGCGCGACCTGCTGCGGCATGGCCGGGGACCGGGGCATGCTCCATCCAGAGCTGACGAGGTCCGCGACGGCCGAGGAGGCGGCGGAGCTCGCCGGATCCAGTCACGACGCGTACCTGAGCAGCAACCGCACCTGCGAGATCGGCCTGCAGGAGGCGACCGGCGAGGCCTACGAGTCGTTCCTGATCCCGCTCGAGCGGATCACGCGTCCCTGAGGGCCGAGACCGGCTCGGGCTTCCCCAGGTGGTAACCCTGGGCGAAGTCGACGCCCAGCTCGCGCACCATGTCCATCGTCGTCTGGTCGGTGACGAACTCGGCGATCGTCTTGATCCCCATGCCCTGGCACGCCTGGACCAGTGCCCTGACGATGAGCTGATCGGTGTGGCTGTGGGGCAGCTCCTTGACGAACTCGCCGTCGATCTTCAGGTAGCTGATCGGGAGGTGCTTGAGGTAGTAGAAGGAGGCGTAGCCGGCGCCGAAGTCGTCGAGCGCGAAGCGGCATCCGACCTTGGCGAGGCTCTTGGCGAAGAGGCGGGCGTGGTCCATGTCGGCGACCGCCGCCGTCTCAGTGACCTCGAAGATCAGGCTGGCCGGGTCGATTCCGCTCGAGGTCAGCTCCCGCCGCACCTCATCGGGGAAGCGCGCGTCGCCCATCGTCTGGCCGGACAGGTTCACCTCCAAGGTCAGCTCGCGTCCGTCCGCGTTGTGGGCGGCGATCAGCCGGACCGCCTGCTGGGTGACCCAGCGGTCGATGCCGCCGATCAGGCCGAAGCGCTCGGCGGTGGCGAGGAAGGAGCTCGGCTCGACCAGGCCGCCACCGTCGTCGCGCATCCGCAACAGGATCTCGTGCTGAGTGGCCACACCCTTCTCGATGTTCACGATCGGCTGGCTGGTGAGCACAAAGAGCCCCCGCTCGGTCGCCAGTCGGACGCGCTCGGTCCAGGCGCGTCGCTCGTCCATCTCGCTGCGGCCCGTCGGGTCGTATCCCAGGACACGGTCTCGGCCTGCCTCCTTCGCCGCGGACATCGCCGTCTCGGCCTCGGCCAGGAGCTCCACGCCCACGACCTGCCGCTCGTCGAGGGAGGTGACCCCTGCGCTCATGCTGATCCGGATTCCCTCGCCGTCGATGACGAACGCATGCCGCCGGGCGATGCCGAGCAGCTCCTCCGCGAGACTGATCGCCTTGCTCCGGTCGGCGCCGTGCACGAGAATGCCGAAGACGTCGCCGCCGACCCTGGCGAGCACGTCCGTCTTCCGGAGTCTGCCTTGGATCAGCTCGGCGAGGCCTGCAAGGACCTCGTCGCCGGCCGCCGCCCCGAGCGCCTCGTTGACGTACTTGAAGCTGTCGATGCCGAGGGCGATGACGCAGCCGGCGCTGCCATAGCGCGCCGCGTAGTCGATGTGCCGGGTCAGGGCGTGTTCGAAGCTGACCCGGTTGGCGAGCCCGGTCAGGGAGTCCTGCTCGGCCATCTGGCGCAGCCGGGCCTCCTCGCGCTTGCGGTCGCGGATGTCGTGGCCGATCGCCGCCAGCGAGCGGACCTGCCCGACGCGGACCTCGCTCAGGCTCAGCTCCATCGCGACGCCCGAGCCGTCGGGCTGCTGCGCGACGACCTCCCGGCGCTCGCCCGGGACCTCGAGCCGCTCGCCGCCGGCGAAGCGGCGCAGCAGCGCCGCGTACTCGTCGCCATAGGGCTCCGCGAGAAGGGTGGGCAGCGCCGTGCCCGCGAGGTCGCCGATCGGGCGGCCGAAGAGGCGCTCGGCCGCCGCGTTCGCGTACGCGATGAAGCCGCGCTCGTCGATCAGGACGATCGCGTCCGGGAGGTTCTCGAGCAGGGCGATGGTCGGCGTCGTGCCGCCGTTTTGAGCCGTGGCAAGGCCAGTCGCGCTCACACTTGGTTATCGGCAGCACGAGGCACGGCGCTTTAGACTCGCGCCTCCTTGCTCGGCAACGGCAGCGCACCGAGAAGCTCCTCGCCCTGGCGCCCGCTGCTGAAGGGCGCCGCTGCGGCGGCCCTGGCGGCGGCATTCGCCGTTCCGCTCATGCGTAAGAAGCACCGCATCCCGCCGGCTGTGACGACGGCGGCCCTGGCGGCGGGTCCGCCGGCGCTGGCCGTCCTGCGACCCCGGACCAAGCTGCGCGATGCCGGGATGTACGCGCTGCAGATGTGGGCGTTCGTTCTGGGGCACGAGCTCCCCTATGACGACCCTGAGCGGGCTGAGAGCCGACTGCGGGTCGGCTACCCGATCCGCATCGACCGGGTCCTGGGTGGCGGAGAGCTGCCCAGCGTCAGGCTGCAGAGGGCGCTCGGCGGGCTCGGCAACAGGAACGTCATCAACCGCTTCCTCTGCTGGGTCCACTGGTCCTGGTTCTTCGAGCCCCACGGGGCCCTCACCTACATCCTCGCCCGCGACCAGGAGCAGTTCGCGCGGTCCGCGAGGCAGATGTCGGCCGTCTATGACATCGGCTGCATCGTCTACGCCGCGGTCCCGACCGCCCCGCCGTGGTGGGCCTCCGAGGAGGGGTATACCGACGCCAAGGTCCGCCGGATCATGGTCGAGGTGGGAGAAGAGGAGTGGGGGAAGGCGTGGCCGGTGCTCTACGACGTGCTCGGCGGAAACCCCTGGGCCGCGATGCCGTCGCTCCACTTCGCCACTTCCCTGATGGCGGCGTTGCTGCTCTCCGAGATGGGGGTTCGCGAGGGGATCGCGGGGTTTGCCTACGCGGGGACCCTCGGCTTCGCGCTCGTCTACCTCGGCGAGCACTACGTGGTCGACCTGCTCGCGGGGGCCGCCCTCGTCTTCGCGATCCGGCTCGGCGAGCGCCACGCGGAGCCACTGGCCAGTGCTGTGAGTGGGGCATTGCAGCGCCTCGAGCGCATCGCGACCCACTAGCGGTCTTTGCGAACATCAGGGGTGTGAGGGAGGAGCGCCCACCAAGCGCTCAAGATCACGAAGAGACTGCCCGCGACATGGCCGCGGAGACTGAGCCCAGCTTCTTCGCCGATCCCAAGCGCTTGATCCAGACCGCGGTCGCAGTGGTCCTGCTGCTGGTCGCGATCTACGTGCTCGTCCCGCGTCTCTTCGACCTCCAGGATGCCCTCGGCCGGCTCGGCGACGGGGACCCGGTGTGGATCGCGATCGGGGTGGTCTTCTGCGTCGGGATGTTCGCCGCCTACGTCGCCCTCTTCCGCGGCGTCGTCGGCGAGAAGGTGATCCACCTCAACTGGAGCGAGAGCTACCAGATCACCATGGCCGGGCTGGCCGCCACCCGGCTCTTCTCGGCGGGTGGCGCCGGCGGCATCCTGTTGACCTACTGGGCGCTGCGCAAGGCCGGGATGGAGAGGCGCCAGTCGGTCTGCCGGATGGTGGCCTTCCTGGTCGTCCTCTACGCGGTCTACCTCCTCGCAATCGTCGTCTTCGGCGTGCTTCTGCGGACGCATGTCCTCTCCGGGGAGGCGCCGCTCTCGGGAACCGTGATCCCCGCGGCCCTCGCAGCGGTGGCGATCGTCATTGGGCTGGCGTTGACGTTCGTGCCCAACGACTTCGAGCGCCGGATCGAGCGCCACACCTCCGGCCGCTTCGGCAAGTTCGCAAAGCGCCTCGCCACTGCCCCGGCGACCTTCGCTCAGGGGACGCGCACGGCGATCACATTCGTCCGCCAGCCGAGCGCCGGGGCGATGGCGTTCGGCGGCGCCATCGGCTTCTGGGGCGCGAACATCGCGATCCTCTGGGCGAGCTTCCACGCCTTCGACGTCTCGGTGCCGCTCGGGGTGGTGATCCAGGGCTTCTTCCTCGGCATGGTCGCCAACCTCATCCCGTTCGCGCCGGGTGGAGTGGGAGCCGTCGACGCCGGGATGATCGGCGCGTTCGTCCTCTTCGGCGTGCCGAGCTCGGAGGTGTTCGCCGCCGTCCTCACCTACCGGGTGATCGCCTTCTGGCTGCCGATCCCCCCGGGCATCATCGCCTTCTTTCAGCTCCGCAAGACGGTCAACCGCTGGGAGCGGGAAGGCCGTAACGCCGAGGGGTCTGGCGATACTATACAAAGTGAAGTGAGAACGCCGGGCACACCGATAGCCTCCGGAATCGAGGAAGCGTGAGCGAAAAGATCGAAAACCTGATCATCATCGGCGGCGGGCCCTCCGGCTACACGGCGGCGCTCTATGCCGCCCGCGCCGAGCTCGAGCCGCTGGTCATCGAGGGCTTCCAGTGGGGCGGCCAGCTCCAGAACACGACCGACGTCGAGAACTACCCGGGCTATCCGGAGGGCGTGATGGGGCCGGAGATGATGAACCAGTTCCGGGCCCAGGCCGAGCGCTTCGGCACGCGCTTCATCACCGACGACGCCACCGAGGTCGAGCTGACCGACGGCGGCATCCACACCGTCAGGGTCGGCAAGGACACCTACCGCGCCAGGGCCGTGATCCTCTCGATGGGAGCGGAGCCGAAGCGGCTCGGCATCCCCGGCGAGATGGAGCTCGGCGGCCGCGGAGTCTCCACCTGCGGAGTCTGCGATGGCGCGTTCTTCAAGGACCAGGACGTGGCCGTGATCGGCGGCGGCGACTCGGCGATGGAGGACTCGATCTTCGTTTCGAAGTTCGCCAAGAACCTGAAGATCATTCACCGGCGCGACGAGTTCCGCGCGTCGAAGATCATGCAGGAGCGGGCTCGGGGCAAGGACAACGTCGAGTTCGTGACGCCTTATGTACCGCTCGAGTTCGTGGCGGGCGACGACGGCAAGATCGCCAAGATCCGCGTGAAGCACGCCGAGACCGGCGAGGAGGAGGAGATCGAGGTCGGCGGCGCGTTCGTCGCCATCGGTCACCGCCCGCGGTCGGAGCTGGTCGAGGGTCTCCTCGATCTGGACGAGGAGGGCTACGTGGTCGTGGATGAGCCCTCAACCAAGACCAAGCTCGGCGGCGTCTTCGCCGTCGGCGACCTCGTCGATCACACCTACCGCCAGGCGGTCACCGCCGCTGGCAGCGGCACCAAGGGCGCCCTGGACGCCGAGTGGTACCTGCGCGACATGCCGCCCGACCCCGAAGAGCACTGGGGCACGAACACGGGTGCGATCGTCGAAGCGGTCGAAGCCTCCTAGAACCGGGCGCTTTCCGGGCTGATCCGGGGAAGTCGCTCACGCTGGTGAAGCCGGAATACTGTTGGACGGTGCCCGCGATCGAAAGCCCGGAGGAAGCGGCGCCGGCCGCCGACCGGCCGACCACCGGCTCCGCGCTCCACGGCCTGCCGCCGGGACCCGATTGGTCGGTGGCCCGGTCCACCATGCGCTGGTGGCGGCGACCGCTTCAGACCCTCGAGTACTGCCGCGACCGCTACGGGGGCATGTTCACGTACCGGCTCGCCCACGAGGGAACCTGGGTCTTCGTCTCCGACCCCGAGGCGATCAAGCAGGTCTTCACGGGCGATCCACGACTCCTGCATGCCGGCGAGGCCAACATCGTCCTCCTGCCGGTCCTGGGTGAGCACTCGGTCCTGCTGCTCGACGAGCCCGAGCACATGAAGGAGCGAAAGCTGATGCTGCCGCCCTTCCATGGCAGGCGGATGAAGGCCTACGGAGAGGCGATGGCCGACATCGCCGCGGAGGAGATCGACCGCTGGCCCGCGAGCGAGCCCGTGCGGATGCGGTCCCGGATGCAGGCGATGACGCTCGAGATCATCCTGCGGGCGGTGTTCGGGGTGGGCGAGGGGGAGCGGTTGACTCGGCTCCGCGACGAGCTGCGTCGAACGCTCAACCTGCTCGCCAACCCGCGGCGCGCCCTCTTCCTGGTGCTCCTCGGGCCGGAGCGAGTTCGGCGCTTCCCGCCGTTCCGCCGGCACATCGAGCGAGTGGACCGCCTCCTCTTCGAGGAGATCGCGACTCGCCGGCAGGTACCCGACTTGGCCGAGCGGGACGACATCCTCTCGCTGCTGCTTCAGGCCCGGCACGAGGACGGCCGGCCGATGGGCGACCGCGAGCTCAGAGACGAGCTGATGACCCTGCTGGTCGCGGGGCACGAGACCACCGCGACCGCCCTCTCCTGGGCGACCGAGCTGCTCTCCCGCCACCCGGAGGAGCTGGAGCGCCTCGAGGCGAGCATGGCCGAGTGCGAGGAGGCCTACCTGGACTCTGTGATCAAGGAGACATTGCGGTTGCGCCCGGTGATCGCCCTCGTCCTGCGCAAGCTGGTCGAGCCCACGGAGATCGGGGGACACCTGCTCCCGGCCGGAGTCTCCGTGGCTCCGTCCATCTACCTGGCCCACCGCAACCCCGAGATCTATCCGGAGCCCGAGCGCTTCCGCCCCGAGCGCTTCCTGGAGGAGCCCGCCGGGACCTACACGTGGATCCCGTTTGGGGGCGGCGTGCGGCGTTGCCTCGGCGCCGCGTTCGCCGAGTTCGAGATGGGGGTCGTGCTCAAGGAGCTCATCGCCCGTCGCCGCATTCGGCCGGTCGGAGACGGGCCGGAGCATTCGGTGAGGAGCACGATCACCAACGTCCCGAATCGCGGGGCGGAGGTGCTGCTCCCTCCCAGGTGAGCCCGTGATTCACGAGGCGAAATCGCGCAGAGCCGGCGCCGGCCGATAGGCCTCGCCCCGCAGGTCGCGCAGCTCCTCGAGCACCCCGACCGAGCGACTCCAGCCGAGCTGCTCGCCCCATTCGAGCGGGCCGATCGGCCAGTTGTAGCCCAGCCGCATGGCCGTGTTGATGTCCTCAGCGGAGGCCACCTGCTCGCCGAGGGCGAAGCAGGCCTCGTTGGCGATCGTCGCGCCGAGGCGGGTGAGGACCACCGGCGCGTTCTCGCCCGCGACCTCGATCAGCTGATCCTCGTCGAAGATCGGCCGCTCGCCCGGGAAGTCGGGGTCGCGTGGGCGGTGGGGCGTGTCCTTCTCGTAGACGTAGAAGCCCCTGCCCGTCTTCCGGCCGAGCCGGCCCGAGGCCACCATCCGCTCGTGGATCGGGGTGGGGCGCCAGCGCGGCTCGCCGAATGACTGCTCCCAGAAGGACTTGGCGACGGTGAAGTTGACGTCCAGCCCGATCAGGTCCATCAGCTCGAAGGGCCCCATCCGCAGCCCCGCGCCGAGACGGACTATGCGGTCGATCTCCTCGTGGGGCGCGACCCCCTCGCCGAGCATTCGCAGCGACTCGAGGAAGAAGGGGCGGACGCAGCGGTTGGCGACGAAACCGACCGAGTCCCGGGCGCGGATTGGGGTGCGACCCATTCCCCGCGCGACCTCGGTGGCGAGCTCCAGGGCGGGGTCGCCGCTCTCGTCGCCGGCCACGATCTCGACGAGCTGCATCAGCGCCGGCGGGTTGAAGAAGTGCATGCCGACGATCCGCTGCGGCTCTGGAACGCCCGTCGCGAGGGCGGTCACCGAGAGGGACGACGTGTTGGTGGCGAGGGTTGTGGCGGGTCCGCAGACCGAGGCCAGCCGCTCGAACAGGTTCCGCTTCAGCTCGAGGTCCTCGGGCGCGGCCTCGATGACGAGCTCGCAGTCCCGGACGGACTCGATCAGGGTGTCGCCGCTCAGCCGCTCGAGGGCCACGGTGGCGTCGGTCTCGTTCCACCGCCCGCGCTCGGCGCCGCGCCGCAGCCCGCCGCGGAGCATCTCGACGCCACGCTCGAGCGCCTTCGAGTCGATTTCGTACAGGTGCGTCTCGTAGCCCCCGAGGGCCGAGATCTGCGCGATCCCGGCGCCCATCGTCCCGGCGCCGACGACGCCGACCTTCGTCACGACCCGTCGGCGGAGGGCGGGACCATCGCGTTGATCCCGGTCGCGTCGCGCCCGATGATCAGCTTGTGGATCTGGGAGGTGCCCTCGTACAGGGTCGTGACGCGAGCGTCGCGGAGGTAGCGCTCGACGGGATAGTCGTCGACGTAGCCCGAACCGCCGTGGACCTGGATCGCGGCGTTGGCGCATTCCACCGCGGCCTCGGTCGCGTAGTACTTCGCGATCGAGGTCTCGACCGTGTTGCGCACGCCGCGGTCCTTGAGCTCGCCGGCCCGATAGACCAGCAGCCGGGCGGCGTCCCGCTTCACGATCATGTCCGCGATCAGCTCCTGGACGAGCTGGAAGCTCGCGATCGGGACTCCGAACTGCTTGCGCTCCTTCGCGTAGGCCACCGAGGCGTCGACACAGCCGTCGCAGATCCCGACGCAGCCGGCGGCGACGCTGTAGCGCCCGTTGTCGAGTGAGCTCATCGCGATCTTGAAGCCGTCACCGATCTCGCCGAGAAGGGCGTCGTCGGGGACCTCGACGTCGTCCAGGGAGATCTCGGCGGTGTCCGAGGAACGCAGCCCGAGCTTGCCGTGGATCTCCTGGGCGCTGTAGCCGGCGGTCTCGGTCGGGACCAGGAAGCAGGCGAAGCCCCTGTGCTTCTTCTCCGGATCGGTCTGGGCGAAGATCAGCGCGAGCTCGGCGACGCTGCCCATCGAGATCCACATCTTGTTCCCGGTGATCGTCCAGCCTGAATCCGTCTTCTTCGCGCGCGTCCTCAAGCTGGCCGGATCCGATCCGGCGTCGGGCTCGGTGAGGCCGAAGCATCCGAGAGCCTCGCCGGAGCAGAGGCGGGGAAGCCACTCCTTCTTCTGCTCCTCGGTGCCCCAGTTCTCGATCGAGCCGGCGACGAGCGAGGTCTGGACCGAGACGACCGTCCGGGCGGAGGAGTCCGCGCGACCGACCTGCTCGACGATCAGGGCGTAGCTCAGATAGTCCAGCCCGCGCCCGCCGTATTCCTCGGCCACCGGGGCGCCGAGGTAGCCGATCTCGCCGAGCATCGTGGCGAGCTCCCGGTCGAAGCGGGCGGCCCGGTCGTTCTCACGGACCCGCGGGGCGATCTCGTTGTCGGCGAAGTCACGCGCCGTCTCGGAGATCAGACGCTGCTCGTCTGTCAGCTGGAAGTCCAAGGTTCAGCTCGAAGGGGACGCGGCGAGCTCCCGGTCGAGGATCGCCTCGAAGGCCGCGGCCGCCTCCTTGGTCCGCGGGCCGGGACATTCTGGCAGCCTTGTCTCATTCACCGCCGAGATCGCCTGGACCTCGCGGACCGTGGACGCGATGAACGCCTCGCTCGCCCCCTCGAGGTCCTCGAGTGGGAAGGCGCCCTCCTCGACGTCGAGCTCCCGGACCAGCCGGTCACGCGTGATAGAGGCGAGGATGCCGACGTCGATGCCCGGAGTGCGCAGCCGGCCCTCGCCGGTCACCCAGAAGATCGTCGAGGTCGGCGCCTCGAGCACGATCCCGTCGGGACGAACGAACACCGCGTCGTCGGCCCCTCGCGAGGCGGCGGTTCGGAGGGCCTGCATGTTCGCCGCGTAGGAGAGGGACTTGACGCCGTCCAGGATCAGCGTCGGCGCGTAGGTGATCGTGATGACAGCGGCCGACTCGCTGGTCGCGTACGGCGGCAGGTTCTCGGTGAAGGCGAGGCGCCGCCCACCGCGGGTGGCGACCAGCCTGAGCTGTCCCTCGTCCTCGCCGAACTCGGCGAGCAGGGTGGAGATCTCCTCCTCGAAGGCGCGGCGGTCGACCGGGAGCTCGAGCGCGGCCGCCGAACGCTCCAGCCGGTCGAGGTGCTCGCTCAGGGCGAAGGGCCGACCGGAGTAGAGGCGGATCACCTCGAAGACCCCATCGCCGCGCAGAAGACCGTCGTCCGCGGCGGGGATGACGGCCGCTGACCTATCGGTAATTCGTCCGTCGACGCTGGCTAGCTCGGCTGCTGACACGTGAAACGAGGCTATCGGAGGCCGCCTCGCAACGCCCCTAGAGCGCTTCGACGACGGTCGCCACGCCCTGGCCGACGCCGACGCAGAGGGTCGCGATGCCATAGCGCGCGCCGCGGCGACGGAGCTCCCAGACCAGGCTCGTCATCAGGCGGGCTCCCGAGCAACCGAGCGGATGGCCGAGCGCAATCGCACCGCCGTTCACGTTCAGCCTCTCCTCGTCGATGCCGAGTCCATCGGCGCAGGCGAGCACCTGGGAGGCGAAGGCCTCATTCAGCTCGATCAGATCGATCTGGTCGAGCTCGAGGCCGGCGCGCTCGAGTGCCATGGGAATGGCGATCAGCGGGCCGATCCCCATGTAGGCGGGATCCACCCCGACGACGCCGATCGACACGATGCGCGCCAGCGGCTTGCGACCAAGCTCCTCGGCCATTTCCTCGCCTGCGAGCACCAGGCACGCCGCCCCATCGTTGAGCGTCGAGGAGTTGCCGGCCGTGACCGTGCCGTCCTCGCGGAAGGCGGGGCGGAGCTTGGCGAGCTTCTCCAGGGAGGTGTCCGCCCTCGGGCCTTCGTCAACGGCCATCGTGGTCGGCCCGTCGCGGCGGCTCTTCGGCGGCACCTCGACGGGGACGATCTGATCGTCGAAGCGACCCTCCTCCTGGGCCGCGATCGCGCGCTGGTGACTCTGCAGCGCGAAGCGGTCCTGCTGCTCGCGGGAGATGCCGTGCTTCTCGGCGACGTTCTCGCCCGTCTCGCCCATGGACTCCGTGGAGTAACGCTCGGCCATCTTCGGGTTGATCATGCGCCAGCCGAGGGTCGTGTCGTAGAGGGTCTGCTCGCCGCGGGGGAGCCCGGACTCCGGCTTGGGCAGCACCCAGGGCGCCCGGCTCATCGACTCCACTCCGCCGGCGAGGTAGAGGCCGCCCTCGCCGAGCCGCAGGGCGCGGGAGGCCTGGTTCACCGCCTCGAGGCCAGAGGCGCAGAGGCGATTGACGGTCACCCCCGGGACCTCGGTCGGCAGCCCGGCCAGGAGTGCGCCCATCCGTGCGACGTCGCGGTTGTCCTCGCCGGACTGGTTGGCGGCGCCCATGAACACGTCGTCGATCCGGGATGGATCCAGCCCGGTTCGCTCCACGGCCGCCGAGATCACGTGCGCGGCGAGGTCGTCGGGCCGGATCCCGGAGAGGCCGCCCCGGTAGGCGCCCATCGGGGTGCGAACCGCGTCGATGATCAATGCGTCGGCCACGGCCGAGGACTGTAGCCTCAGGGTGGGAGATGGTCCTCATAGCCCTCACCCTCGGGCTTCTCGTCCTGCTCTTCGTGATCATGGTCGCACTCGCGCGCCTGTTCGAGGGGAACAGCGTTGCCGACTTCCTCGATTGGAAGCCGACCCGGTCGCCCGAGGTCGAGGCCCAGAACGAGATCGACGACGTCCAGCAGATGATCGAGGCGCAGAACGCGCTGCGGCGAAAGCGCGGCGCGAAGGAGATCACTGAGGCCGACGTCTACAGACAGGCCCAGGAGGACCAGGCGATGCGGGCGCGCGGACGCGGCCCGTTCGCACAGGACGAGGAAGACTGACCTTGGCGCGAGCGCTGATCGTCGGCTGCGGCTGCCGCGGCCGAGAGCTCGCGGCCGAGCTCGCCGGCCGAGGCTGGCAGGTTCGGGGGACCAGCCGGCACCAGGAGGGCCTCGATGAGATCGGGGCCGCTGGGTTCGAGGCGGCCGAGGCCGACCCCGACCGCCCTGGGACCGTGCTCGACCTCTGCGGCGACGTGGCGGTGGTGGTCTGGCTGCTCGGGTCGTCGCGAGGCGACGAGGCCGTGGTCTCCGCGGTGCACGGACCCCGGCTCGAGCGGCTGCTCGAGAAGCTCGTCGACAGCCCGGTTCGCGCCTTCACCTACGAGACCGCGGGCTTGGTCGATGCGGGTCTGCTCGCGGCGGGGCGGGAGATAGTCGAACGGGCGGGGGAGACGTGGCGAATCCCGGTCGCCTTCCTCACGGCGGACCGCGATGAGCCCGGCTGGGCGGCGCGGAGCGCCGAGACGGTCGCGGGCCTACTGGCCGGGTGAGCTGCCCTGAAAGGCGTTCGCCTTGTCGGGCGGCGCGCAGGGCTCCGGGGACGAATCGGCCGGCCCGCCGACCGGCGCTGCCCTACCTCACGACGCGGTAGGAGAGGTGCGTCACCCCGGGTGCCTCGACCGCGCGGAGCTGTTCAAGTCTCAGATCAGGGCCGACGCCTTCGAACATCCGCTTGCCGCCCCCGAGCAGGATCGGGACTACGTGCAGCTCGATCTCGTCGACCACCCCCGCCGCCAGGTACTGGTTGATCGTCTCGGCGCCGCCGCCGATGAAGACGTCCTTCTCACCCGCGGCCTCCCGTGCCTGATCCAGCGCCGACTCGATCCCGTCGGTGACGAAGACAAAAGTGCTGTCGGAGAGCGTCAGTGGCTCGCGCTCGTGATGGGTGAGGACGAAGACGGGCTTGTGGAAGGGCGGATCCTCGCCCCACCAGCCCTGCCAGGGATCCTCGCCCCAGGGGCCGCCGCCCGGAGGGCCGAACTTCCCCCTGCCCATGATCTCGGCGCCCACGTCGGCGTTCGCCTCCTCGACGATCGCGCTGCTGGCGTTCACCTCGCCGCCCTCCCTGCCGTGGGGCTCCCTCCACGCCTTCAGGTCGAACGCCCACTCGTGAAGAGCCTCGCCGCCCTCGCCGAGCGGGTTCTCCTCGCTCTGGTTGGGCCCGGCGACGTAGCCGTCGAGCGAAACCGCGATGTGAACTCTCACCTTGCTCATGTCCTCTAAGACGCCTCGTTGGATCGAAACTCATCGGTCACGGCCTGACGCGCTCCAGGAGCAGGCCCAGGATCCTCGCCGTCGCTCCCCAGATCAGATTGTCCGAGATCAGATAGGTGTCGGTCTTGATTGGCACGCCGCGGCGGACGAGCCGGCGCTTGGCGTAGGCGGCCTCGAGATCGTCCAGGGAGGCGACCAGCACGCTCTCCACCTCGGTCGGGTTCGGCTCGAAGCGCATTCCCTCCTCGATCAGGCCGACGAAGGGGTGGACCTTGTAGTTGGTGACGAACGTGCCGATCGGGGGAAGGGCGCCGACGATCTCCACGTTGCTGCGGGCCAGGCCGATCTCCTCTCCGGCCTCTCGCAGAGCCGTGTCGAGCAGCTCCTCGCCCTCGTCGCGACGGCCGCCCGGGAAGGAGATCTCCCCGGCATGGCGCTTCAGGTCGGAGCGGCGCTCGGTGAAGACCAGGCCGGGGTTATCGGGCCAGCCGTGCATCGGCACCAGAACCGCCGCCTCGGTGCGGCCATGGGCATCCAGCTGCTCCGCCTCCGCCGGCGAGAGCAGCAGGTCGCTCAGATCAGATGATGATCTGGACGACTCCGCCATCGACGCTCCAGGCCGCGCCGGATGTGTAGGACGCCTGCTCGGAGCAGAGGAAGACGATGGCTCCGGCGACCTCGTCGACCTCGGCCAGACGGCCTACGGGGCGACCCGCCGCAGCGGCCTCGAGCGCCTCCTCACGGCTGTCGAGTCCCTCCATCTCCATGACCTGATCCAGCAGACCGCCGTCGCCGGTCCAGAGCTCGGACTTGACCGCCCCGGGGCAGATTGCGTTGATCAGGACGCCGTCGGCGGCGTATCGGTCGGCGAAGAGGCGGGAGAGCGAGAGCTCGGCGGCTTTGGCGACTGAGTACTCGGGCGTGCTGGCGGAGGGCCGCTTGCCCGAGGAGCTGGAGACGTTCACGATGCGGCCCCAGCTGCGCTCGCGCATCCCCGGCGTGGCGGCGCGCATCAGGCGCATCGGGGCCATCACGTTGAGCTCCCAGGCCGCGTACCAGTCCTCGTCCGGGACGTCTTCGAGGTCGCGCCGGCGAGCGGTGCCGGCGTTGTTGACGAGCACGTCGAGCTGCCCGAGGCGGTCCGAAGCCTCCTGGGCGATCAGATCGGCTGCCCGGGGATCGGTCACGTCGGCGACCAGGGACTCGGCTCGCCCGCCGGCCTCCTGGCCCGCGGCGGCGCACTCGTCCGCGGCCTCCACCAAGGCGTCCTCGGAACGCGCGACGAGCAGAACGTCGGCGCCCTCGCCGCAGAGCAGCCGCGCGGTGGCGAGGCCGATTCCGCGACTGGCGCCGGTGACGACGCAGCCGCGGCCCTTGAGGCCCAGGTCCATGGGCTACCCCTCGATCAGCTCGAGGGTGTCCTCTATCTCGACGTCGGATCCCGTCAGCACCCTGTGGACCGGGCACTTCTGGGCGATCTTCAGGATCCGGTCGCGCTGCTCTTCGGTGAGCTCGGCGGGCAGCTCGATGTGGACCTTGAACTTCGCCGGGCTGTCGGCGGTCGCCTCTTCGAGGTCGGTGCTGACCTCGACGTTGCCGAGGTCCCACTCCTTGCGGTCGGCGTACATCTCGATCGTGATCGCGGTGCAGCTCGCGAGCGCAGCCGCGAGCAACTCGGGCGGAGTCGGCCCCTGGTCCGTCCCTCCGCTGGACTCGGGCTCGTCGACGATCAACCGGTGCTCGCGGATATCGAGCTCGTGCTCGTAGCCCTTGCGACGGCGTACGACGGCGTGCTTCATGAGGTTCCCGACCTTCCCTGGAACATCTGGGGGTTGGGCTCGTCCGCGAAGCGGGCCAGGGCGAAGGCGAGATCAGAGGCGCGGTTGAGATAGCGGAGGACGGCGTCCGATGCCAGACCCTCCCCGTCGCGGAGCTCGACGGTGCGCCGCTCGGCGCGGCGGATCGCTGAGCGGGCCACGTCGAGCGCGGCCGACAGCTCAGTGCCGCCTGGGATGACGAAGTGGGGCGGCAGGTTGACCTGGTTCATGTACCGGTCGATGTCGACCTCGAGCGCCTCCACCATGCCGTCGGTGATCCGGCTGATCCCGTCCTCGAGCCGATCGGCGGCCTCCGGCGAGGTCGCCAGCTCGGCGCCGGCGACGAACAGGTCCTGCTGCAGGGAGAGGATGGTGGCGTGCAGGTCGGCCTGGTTTTCCGCCTTGCAGAGGGCGCGGGCGACGCCGAGCAGGGAGTTCGCCTCGTCGATCGAGCCGTAGGCCTCGGTGCGGGCGTTGGTCTTCGGCACCCGGCCTCCGTACCAGAGCGAGGTCGAGCCGTCGTCGCCCTTCTTCGTGTAGATCTTGACCACGTAAACGACGATATCGGGCAGGGGAGGCTGGCTTGGCCATCAACGTGTTGTTCGCGGGCATCGCAGTCGCGGATCTGGACGCAGCCATCGATTGGTACGGCGGTTGCTCGGCGGTCCGCCCGACATGTCCCCGAACGAGGCCGGCTAGCCGAGCGGATTGAAGGCGATTCCGGTGAGGAGCTTCGGGAAGAAGTAGGTGGATTTCGGGGGCATCGTCTCGCCGGCCGCCGCGACGGCGCGGACCTGGTCGACGGGTGTGGCTCGAAGGACGAACCCCGCCCGGTAGTCGCCGGCGGCGAGCTTCTTGAAGACCTCCGCGATGTGGGGCGTGTAGCCGATGCCGCGCTTCGCGGCGATGTCCTCGGTGGTCATCCCGACGATGCCCTTGAGGACGAGTTCCTCGAGAATCGCGGCGTCCAGGGTGCGGTAGGCATCGGAATGGCCGGCGAGTGCCTCGTCGAGCCGGGCCGTGTCCCGCAGGCGGATCCGGAAGCAGCGCTCGTTCCGGGACTCCAGGAAGCCGAAGACGCCGACGCCGTCCACTCCGGCCGGATCGAGATCGGCGACGGGGACCTGCTCGATGTCGAAGATCTCCGTCACGGCTTCTCTGAGCGTCTCCTCCCGCGCGGCCGGATCGTCGGTCCGGGCTGCGAGCAGCCGATGGGTGGGGAAGACGGTCAGGCCCGGGTCATCGAGCGAGACCAGCGCCATCAGCACGTAATCGGCATTCCCGCCGGGCCCAACCTCCTGCTGATAGGCGAGGGAGGTCTCGTAGCGATGGTGGCCGTCGGCGATCAGCAGCTCGCCCGCGTCGAGCTCGGCGGTGACCGCCCCGTGCACGGCGGGGTCGCCGACCCGCCAGACGCGGTGGGTGGTGCCGTCCGAGTCCGTGACCTCGCCCCACGGCTGATCGCCGAGAGCCGGCTCGAGGTGCTGCCAGGCGTTCCCGGGGTGGAGGGCGAAGATCGGCGAGAGGTTGGCATGGGTTGCGCGGGTCAGCCTGAGGCGGTCCTCCTTCGGACCGGGCTGGGTGCGCTCGTGCGGCCGGATGCCCTCGCCGTAGGGCGCGAGCTTCACGCGGGCGAGAAAGCCCCGGCGGGTGAGGCGCGAGCCGTCGGGCGCCGTGTAGTCCTGCTCGAGCGCCCAGATCTGGGGCTCGGTGTCGCGGGTCAGGACGCCCTCGCCCGTCCACTTCGCGAGCAGTGCCGCGGAGTGCTCGTATGGGTCGCCACCGCCGGGATCGCGGGGCAGGTCGAGCTCGACGAC
The DNA here is from genome assembly GCA_036276255.1 of Solirubrobacterales bacterium. Taxonomy (GTDB): domain Bacteria; phylum Actinomycetota; class Thermoleophilia; order Solirubrobacterales; family 70-9; genus DASUPK01. The sequence goes on along the minus strand of DASUPK010000052.1, from coordinate 2,172 downwards.
GTTGTACGGCGAGCGGGCGACGAGCTGATTGCGCTGCTCGTCGTCGATCACGTCGTAGGGAGGGGCGACGACGTCGCCAAGCGAACCGACCCGCTCGAGGTCGTAGTGGAGCGCCTGAAGGGGAAGTACCTCTGCCACGGGCGCGGAACCCTAGCCGCCACGTCTACACCTGAGGCGCGAGATGCGGCCCCGTTGGTGGGTTACCCACCCACGGGGGTGGGAAAGTCACCAACTGTTTCGATGCCGCTGTCTAGACTCGGTCGCCGGGGCGTGGCGCAGCCTGGTAGCGCGCTGCCTTTGGGTGGCAGAGGTCCCCGGTTCAAATCCGGGCGCCCCGACTGCTTCGAGTCAAATCAGGCCCTCGGCCCGCAGCCACTCCTCGGTCTTCCGCATCCCGGCATCGAGATCGTGGGCCGGCTCGTAGCCCAGCACCTCACGGGCGCGGGCGATCGAGTAGCTGCCGCGACGGGTGAAGTAGTCGATCGCCGCGGCGGTCGCCTCGCTCCGCCGCCCGCGCACCTTCGCCGCCAGGTCCATCGCCCTGGCCACCTCGCGCACTACCCGTGTCGGGGCCGTCCGCGGCCCGTCGATGCCGAGCATCCTGCAGTAGCGACCGAAGAACTCGCCGATCGTCGGCTGCTCGGCGCCGGTGAGGATGAAGACTCGGCCCTCGGCCTCCGGCGTGGTCGACGCGCGCACGATCCCGTCAACCAGGTCGTCGACATAGACCGGGCTGTGCAGGCCCCTGCCCCGGTCGGGAAGGATCAGCTGCTTGGCCTTCAGCAGCCGGACCGGCTCGACGGTCCATGGCCGCGACCCCGGCCCGTACACGTCACCCGGGCGAACGATGGTGCAGGGGATCTCCCCCTCGGCGTGGGCCTCGAGCACCACCTGCTCGCTCGCGATCTTGGTGTCGACGTAGTGCACGCCGTTGGGGCGAACCGGAGACCGCTCGTCCACCACGCCCTCGAAGTCGAAACCGAAGACGACGATGGAGGAGAGGTGCACGAACCGCTTCGCGCCGGCCGCGATCGCGGCGTCCATCACGTGCCGTGGCGCCACCACGTTCGTCTCCCAGTAGCCCTCGGGCGAGCTGTACATCCCGACCACGGCGGCGGTGTGGATCACCAGATCGCAGCCCTCGGCGTGTCCCTGCCAGTTGCCAGGGGAGGTGATGTCGGCGACGAGATGCCATTCGTCGCCCGCCTCGATCAAATCGACGCTCCGGACCTCGCTGCCGAGCGCCAGGAAGCGATCGACCAGGGCGCGCCCGATGAAGCCGGCGGCGCCCGTGACCATCACCCGCTGCGGTGGGTCAGCCACTGTGCTCGACCCGGTCGATCGCCGCGTGGGTGTCCCTCGCGGCCTCAGGATCCGCCAGGTCGATCCCGGGAGGCAGCTCGACGTGCAGCTCTCCCGAGGGGTCGAGCTCGACGTGCGCGGTCTCGGCGCGCGAGTCGAGCACATGCCCGCCGCGCGCCCGGTCCTCGGTGATGAAGTGCAGATGCCAGCCGGCGACCTCGATTCCCTCGGCGTACTCGGGGAAGCGGAAGCCGAGCATCGTCCCGTCGACGCCGGTCAGCTCGAAGACGTGCTGCTCGCTCACCACCTCGGTCAGCGGCCGATAGGGCGGCTCCTGCCGCGGAACCGATCGCGCCCTGACCAGCTCGAAGCGGCCGTCGATCCGAACCGCGCAGGAGGCGGCGTCGGCGGGGATCCGGCGGTCGATCTCGGCGAGCAGGCGATCGTGGTCGATCGATCCCTCGAGGTCGAAGGCGATGTCGCCCTCGAAGGGCACCACGACTGCGAACGGTGTCCGCTCCTCCGCCGGCACCTCGGTGACGTTTCCGTTCACATCGGCCCGGTGGAACCGCCCGTCCAGCGCGATCATCTCGCCGTCCAGATGGTTGAGGGTCCCCAGCCCGAGGTCGCCGTGCTCCCCGAGCTCGGCGAAGCTCACGTCACCCTGGAACGAGCCTTCGAGCAGCGCCCCGATCGTCGAGGCCTGGAAGAGGACGTGCGGGTCGTGTTCCGCGTGCAGGTCGGCGTGGCGCATCGCCTCGACGTGCAGCGAGCGTATCCAGCGCTCGTCGAGGCTCATCCGGCGGGATCGAGGGTGCGAGCCGTCTTCGACTTCGGCACCTCTCGCTGATCGGGATTGGTGCCCAGGAC
>DASUPK010000051.1:0-11128 GCA_036276255.1 Solirubrobacterales bacterium | reverse complement strand
AGAGCAAGGTGGCGAGGAGCGCATCCGGGCGGTTGGCTCTGAGGCGATTGCGCGTGAGGAAGTGGCGGCGGCGAGCGTGAGGGTCGAGCGCGCCAGACGAATCGCCGAGCGCGCACTCCGAGGGTCCCTCGAAGCAAGCGGCACACCTCTGATCTTCCACGTCAGGCGGGTCGCCAAGGCCTCTCCGATCCTGGCCCGATCGGTGGCCTGGCTTCATGACGTCCTGGAGGATTCCTCGGTTTCCGAGGAGGAGCTGTTGGCCAGTGGGCTCACCGACGACGAGCTGCGGGCGCTGAGGTTGCTGACCCGGGATCGTGATAGTCGATCCGCCAAGCACTATCTCTCCCACATCTCCCATATCGCCCGCTCCTCCGGACCGGCTGGCGAGATCGCCCGCGCCGTCAAGCGGGCGGATCTTTCCGACCGCCGAGGGCATCCGAACCGGCGCGCAGACGGATGGCATCCGCCCTATCAGGCCGCACTGGCGCTCTTGGAGAAGGAAGGGTCTGAACCTAGATCCCAGCCGCGACTCTCGTCTCGACCGCCGGTCGCCAACCGGCCAGGCGAGAGAACCTCTGCACCCAAATCGCGAGTAGCGACGATTTCCCACTGAAAGGATCTCGATCATGCCCTCCGCAACCGCCAATTCCCAAGCTGCCGCGCCCACGAACTCGAAGCCTGTAGAGACTGCGACCGCCGATGAGCGCGCAGCCGCGGGCAAGGCAGCGCGCGAGAAGGTTTCTCGAGCGAGTCACGGCGACTGGGAGCCGGCAGCCCGCCGGAAAGATCCGGTCAAGCTGCTCGAGGACCAGGCCAAGAGCCGTGTCCAAGAACTAGTTCCGATCCGCTACGGACGGATGCTGGCATCGCCCTTCACCTTCTACCGTGGCGCGGCGGCGATCATGGCGATGGATCTCGCGAAGACCCCCGAGTCCGGGATTGAGGTCCAGCTGTGCGGCGACGCGCACCTCTCCAACTTCGGGGTCTTCGCCGCCCCCGACCGCCGACTGGTATTGGACGTCAACGATTTCGACGAGACCCTCCCGGGGCCCTGGGAGTGGGATGTCAAGCGTCTCGCCGCCAGCTTCGAGATCGCTGGGCGCGATCGCGACTTCACCCCGAAGGAGACCCGCCGCGCCGTCCTCCGAACGGTCCGCTCCTACCGCGAGGCGATGCGGAACCTCGCCACGATGCGGAACTTCGACGTCTGGTACACGCGCCTCGACGTCGACACCCTGCTCGCCGACCTGGCCAAGGTCGCTGACCGTAAGCAGATGAAGGCTGCGCAGAAGAACGTGGCCAAGGCCGGGAAGAAGAACAGCCTCAGGGCGTTCGATCGCCTCGTCCACGAGGTCGACGGTGAGCCGCGGATCATCAGCGATCCTCCGCTGCTTGTTCCCGCTGGCGAGCTGGTCTCAAAGGATCAGCAACAAGCGCTCGAGGAGAGGATCATCGAAATGCTCGGTCGTTATCGCGAGAGCCTTAAGGGGGACCGCCGCCACCTCTTCGACAGCTTCCGCTTCGTGGAAATGGCCCGCAAGGTGGTCGGGGTCGGCAGCGTCGGCACGCGCGCCTGGGTGGTCCTGATGATGGGGCGCGACGGGCAGGACCCGCTCTTCCTGCAGGCCAAGGAGGCCGAGGCCTCAGTGCTCGAGCCCTACGTCGGAGAGAGTGACTTCGGAAACCACGGCGAGCGAGTGGTCGAGGGCCAGTGGCTGATGCAGGCCGCGAGCGATGTTCTTCTCGGCTGGCTTCCGGCGATCGGGTTCGACGGCGGCCAGCGAGACTTCTACGTGCGCCAGCTTTGGGACGGCAAGCGATCGGTCGAGGTCGAGGCCCTGTCGCCGGAGGGGCTGGAGATATACGGGCAAATGTGCGGCTGGACCCTGGCGCGTGCCCATGCCCGATCTGGTGACCGGATCGCGATCGGCGCTTACCTCGGCAAGAACGACAGCTTCGATCAGGCGATCGCCGAGTTCTCCGAGCGCTACGCGGACCAGAACGAGCTCGACTACGCTGCGCTCGCCGACGCGGCCAAGTCGGGCCGCATCGAGGTTGAGACGGACCTCGACTGAAGGGCTGGTCGTCGAGGCCCTATCTCTGGTCGGCGCGGCTGGCCGAATGCCGCCTGCGCGTCAAGGGCGTGGGGTGCTCCGGAGGATCGAGGATCTGCCTCGCGAGCCACTCTGCATGGGGCGCAACCTCCTCCCGCATTCACGCGAAAGCGGGAGGCAGAATGCCCGAGGGGCTTTCGGGACCAGAGTCTCGGCAAGGAGAGGATGGAAACGGTGAGTTTGCATGGATGGAAGCGCAGCGGGCGTGTGCCAGACTTCCTTTCGCCCCCTAAAGCAAGGAGCGACGATGACGAGCGCATCCGAACAGCTCCAGAGGCTGTCCGAGCGAGCCAAGCAGGCCGAACAGAACAGCGAGGCTGCAACGACGAAAGCACGGGCGGACCTTGAAGCGCAGGTCGAGAAGGCCCATAAAGCATCCCAAGAGCAGGCGGCGAGCATCAAGGACAAGGCCGCCAAGGCCCAGGGAGACGCCGCGGACCGGTGGAGTGATGTGAAAGGCCAATGGAGCGACCACGTCGCCAAGGTCCACAAGAACGCCGACGATGCGAAGGGAAACCTCGACGCCAAGCGTGCTGAGCACCGCGCGGACCACGCAGAGGCTTACGCCGAAGACGCCGTCAACTTTGCCTACGCCGCGCTCGAAGAGGCCGAGTACGCGGTCCTCGACGCGGCTCTGGCGCGCGCTCAGGCAGACGAGCCGAGCGCTGGCTGACCCGCTACGGAGGCGACAAACCGACGCCGACGCCGATTTTGGCCTGGGGTCGGTCAGTCGCGGCCGGAGGCGTGAAGCGCGGCGGCGCGTCTTGATGCCACGCCAGACGACGATCTGAAACCGCGCTCCACCGCCCTCGCTCAGCGGTTATGCTCGCTCGCGATGAAGGCTGGTCTTCGAGTGACGATGATGCTTGCGGTGGCGGTGGCAGCTGCGGCGTTGGTAGCCGCCGGGTGCGGCAGCAGCAGCAAGCCCGCCTACTGCTCGAAAGTCAGCGATCTGCAGTCGTCGCTCAACAGCCTCAAGAACGTCCAGTTCAACAGCAACACGATTTCGACCGTGAGGACTGACGTACAGAAGGTGCAGACCAACGCCAACGCCGTTGTGAGCTCGGCGAAGCAGGACTTCCCGAATCAGACCAGCGCGCTTGAGTCATCCGTATCGACGCTCTCGACCTCGATCCAGGCGCTGCCCGCGGCTCCGACACGCGAGCAGCTGCTTCCGATCGCGCCGCAGATCGCCAGCACCGTGTCAGCTGCGGACAGCCTCAAGAGCGCCACCGACTCAGCCTGCAACTAAGTCTTACCGATCCTAATGAGCTGCGCTACCGTCCGCGCGGGCCCGCTGACCTCACCAAACGACGGGATCGGACGGGGAGTGGCGTTTCCATCCAAGTGCCACGGCGCCCCACAACGCGCGAGAAGCGAGCGCCTCTCGCAAACCGCCGCTTTCCATGCAAAGCGGCGCTTCTCGTCCAAGGCGATAGTGAGGAGCCGCTACTCCCGCTTCGCCGCCACGTCTGCCGCCTTGCCGCGCTTTTCGACGATCCAGAAGTGTGGGTACTTCTTGACTACTTCCTCAACGCCTGGTTCAACGTCGGTGGCGGTGTGTCCGGGCGCAACAGCGAAGCGCTCTGCTCGCGAGCGAACTTCCTGCCATTCCCGCCTGGATAGGTTCATCCGGACGCCGCAGTCGATCCGCCAGCACTCGCATCGAAAGCCTGCCGACTGGAGGCCATCGTTGAGCCAGTCGGCTTTGCGCTCGTTGAGGTCCCGGAAAAAGGCCTCGTTCTCCGCGATGCGCACCTCTTGGGACATCGTCCCCCAGTATCTCGCGCGTACTGCCCTTTTCATGGAAGCGCCGCTTCTCGTCCAAAGTAGCGGTGACTCACGCGGTTCGCGGCCCTACTGCGATCCGGCGTCCTCGGCTGGCCGGTCGCGGCGACGGCGTGACCGCAGACGTTCTCTCGCACCTCCACCCTCGGACTTCAGCTCGATGTATTTCTCCGCGACCGAGGCCAGCAGCGCGACGAACACTCCCAGCCCGGTGAGGATGTAGATGATCGTGAAGATCTGCGTTCCCGCACTGGTCGGATGGAGGTCTCCGTAGCCGACGGTTGTCAGCGTCACGACCGAGAAGTAGAGGGCCTGGATGATGGTCCAGTCCTCGGTTCGCCAGTAGAAGATCGTCCCCGTGAGCAGCAGCGCGCCCGCGACCACGGGCAGCGCCCTGGTCTCGGGGTCACGCATCACGGCAGCGACAGCCCGCCGCAGCGAGCGAAATGCGAGGGCAAGGGAAAGCACGGATCTGGTTCTTCGCCACGTCCGTTCGCTCTCCTGGCACCCGCCGTGCAGGTTCGTCCGACTGCTGCTTCCCATGCAAAGCAGCGCTTCTCGTCCAAAGCAGGTCTACGCCTTGATGACGATGTAGGCCACGATGAGCGCCACGATCCCGAGCACGAACATGATGTGGACCAACGTGAGCAAACCGGAGTTTTCTCCGCTCGATTCCATTTGATCACCCCCTCTCCATTCCGTCGAAGTCGGCCGCGACTTCTAGGGCGCGCTGAGCCGCATACAGGGTGCTGGCGAGCCGCTGAGCGTTGCCCTTCCGATCTGGCGCCTGCAGGAAGAGCGGGCTGCTGCCGTCGAACACCAGTTGGCGCGCGATGGCGACACCGCGCGCGGGCGGCCGCTCGATTGCGCAGAGCGAGTCGGCCAGCGACAGCACCTCGTCCTTGCAGACCCGGACCGCGCCGGAATCGACCGGCACCCTTGAAGTCAGGCAATTCGGACCCGGCGGCAGCTCCGCCGCCTCGACAGCTCGCCCGAGCGCCCACGCGACCCTGCGGCAATCGCGTCGCCTGGTTATCCGACCGGCGCGAGCCGCGTGGCAGATGCTCTTCGTTGGGCTAATCCCGTCCGCAAGCCCGGCGTCGTAGCGAGGTCCGGCGAGGAACGCCCGTAGCCGCGCTAGGAACGCCTTCCGCGAAGTCCCGTGCAACTCGCGGGGGAGACCTCCTGCCAGTGAACCGGGGAAAGCCATCTGCTGGTCTCCTTGATCGACGACAACTCACGCCGACCAGTCTTCCCGGCACACCTGCAGAGAGAATAGCTCCGATAACCCCGTGACGTCAAAGCCGGTCCCGGCAAACACTCCTTTCCATGCAAAGCAGCACTCCTGCGGCTCCGCGGAGCCGCGACTCCCTTGCGCGAGAAGGAGAAGCGCCCTTCGGTGCCCATGCGTCGGAGCATCACTCAGGCACGACTTCCGACCAGCGGATTCTTCGGGAGACGATGTCTGAGGAGAGGCTCGAGCAACAGAAAGCCCCGCTTTGCGGGGCTTTCATGGGCCGGGGAGGACTCGAACCTCCGACCTACGGATTATGAGTCCGCTGCTCTGACCAGCTGAGCTACCGGCCCTGGCCCACCGACACTATCTGGGCTCCCCCCCGTACTTCCGTTGTCCGCCCGCGAACTGGCGCTCCTTGCCGTTCGGGGCGGAAGACGGTGCTCCGCGCGGCGGGTCCCTGCCCCGGCCCCGCGCAGCCGAGCAACGCCGACAACTCGTGTACCCAGTTGGCTCGGATCACCCATGCTGGAAGGGATACTGCGTGCGCGGTGTCCACGGAAGACGTCGAAGTCGTGAAGCAATCGATCGGTGCCTACAACCGGCGCGACTTCGACGCCCTACGGGCGATCTGCGACCCCGACGTTGAAGTGGATTGGTCGACGTCCCGGGGCCTCGAGGCAGGTGTCTACCAAGGGGTGGACGAGGTTCTCCGCTTCTACCGAAACTTCTTCGAAACCTTCGAAAAGAGCGAGATCGAGCCATTCGATTTCGTCGAATCCGGCAATTCGGTTGTTGTCCCGAACACCGCCCACATGCGGGGGCGAGACGGCATCGAAATCACTGCTCGGAGCGCATTCGTCTTCGAGATTCGCGGCGGCCTGGTGACGCGCATTCGCCTCTATCAGGAGACGCAGGAAGCACTCGAGGCCACCGGATAGATTCGTTTCATGGCGCGGCCGGAGGAGGAGTCCGAGGTCACGACGTTCACCTGGCCGCTGCTCGGTGCGCTCTATGGATCGCTCGTGATCGTCGTGATCGTGGCGCTGCTCAACTCCCACCTCGGGCGCGACCTCGACCACCGCATCGATGCTCCCGCGCGGACGCTCGTCGCGGCGCCGGTGATCATCAGCGCGGCCGTCGTCTTCGTCGCGAGCATGGTCGCGTTACTCGCTCCGATCTATCGGCGGGCCGCACTGCGGGTCGCGGAGATCGCCGCCTGGCTGGTGCCGGCCTGGCTGGTGATGGGCGCAATGGTGCTCGGAGCGGTCTCCTTCGCCCTCCACCACGCGAACTGACTCACTCGGCGAGAGCGGCGAGGGATTCGCCGACCGAAGACGGCTCGGCGACGTCCTCGGCGACGGCATGGGCGCCCTCGTTGAAGGCGCTCGCGCCGGCGATCAGCGCGGCGGCGGCGCTGGGCTTGATCTGCCCGGTATCGACGCAGCCCGCGAGGAACTGCTCCATCCCTTTCGCCAGGTCCGCCAGCCGCTCCTGGCCGACGACCAGCGCTGCGCCCTTCAGCCCGTGCACCTCGACCCGGAGCTCCTCGATGCGAGTCGAGTCCTTCTCGCCGGAGGACACGAGGGTCTCGAGGCCGTCGATGATCGTCGGCGTGCGGCGTGCGGCCTCCGCCGCAAGCATGGTGAGGAGCTCGTCATCCGCCACGGGTTAGTTCTACCCGCTGGGAAGAGCCGCCGCTAGCCGGCCACCTTCTGGACCGCAGCCTCGAGCTCCTGGACGCTGAAGGGGCCCTGCAGGACCGAGCTGACCTTGCCGTTGCGGTCGATCACGTAGGCCCAGGGCTCGGTGTTGAGGTGGAACGCGCGCATCTGTGGCCGGGGGCCGTCGTTGATGTTGTTGTTGTTGTAGATCTCCTGGTGGATGAAGGCGACCTTGTCGCCGAACTCCTGCTTCACCTGCTCGGTGATGTCGGTGACCGGCCCGCAGACCCGACTCTGGCAGAGCGCGGGGGTCGCGAAGAGCAGCACGACGGGCTTCTTGCCGACGACGTTCGCGAAGTCGTCCGAATGCATGTCGTCGGGCGGGACGCGGGTGTCGATCTGGCCGATGTCCGAGACCTCGCCCGCGGTCAAGGTGTGGATCGCGGGAACCGATTGGCCGACATTCGGCATCGGGTAGTCGGCGACGGGGTTCGGAGTGGGCATGAGGCTGTACTGGTAGGAGCTGCCGTTCTTGATCAGCGCCGCGAAGGCCCATGGGCCGGGCCGCTCGAGCGGGATGTCGGAGATGTAGACGACCTGCGCCGCGCTCGGGTCGTCGGCGGTGGTCTTGGCCCGGAAGGCGGGCTTGGTGGTCAGGTCCTCGATCCTCGCCGGGAAGGGACCGATCGCCTTGCCGTCCACTCCCCTGCCGGGCGCGGCGTAGACCGCGACCTCGGCGTCGGTGATCGGGTCGTGCGCGGTGGTGAAGACGCCGAAGGGGAAGCGGTTGGTGCCGAGGTGGAAGTAGGCGGCCGCCGGGGAGGCGACGGGGCCCTGGGTGGCGTGCGCGGAGGTCACGACCTGGCGGAGGGTCTTCCCATTCGCCGAGGGGAAGATCGCCGCTCGCGGCGCCGGGCGGCTACGGCTGCCGGTGCCGTTGTCGGAGCCGCCGCAGCCGGCGACGAGCGCGAAGGCGAACAGGGCGACTACGAGGGTGATCGGCTTGCGGAGCACGGGCGGCATCGTAGATGGGGTACGGATAGGGTGCCCGTCGCGACTGAGGCATCTCTAAAGAGGAGGAGACGTGGCGGAGAAGGCGGCGCTGATCACAGGTGGATCGAGCGGCATCGGGTTGGCCATCGCCCGCATGCTCGGCGAGGACGGCTACGGGCTGACGGTCTCTGCCCGGCGGCCGGACAAGCTCGAGGCGGCGGTCGAGGATCTGCGCTCCGGCGGGCTGGACGTGCAGAGCGTGCCGGCGAACATGGCCGACGAGGAGAACCTGAGGGCGCTGGTCGCGGCTCACAAGGAGCGCTACGGCCGCCTTGACGTGATGATCAACAACGCGGGGGTCGGGATCGGCGAGGCGATGGACGCGCTCACCACCAAGTTCGTCGACATGCAGCTCGGTGTGAACCTCCGCGCCGTGGTCCTGATGACGCGCGAGTGCCTGCCGATGCTGAAGGAGGCGGGCGCGGAGCACGGGAAGGCATTGATCGTCAACACCGCGTCGGTCTCCGGCAAGGCGGGGCAGCCGTGGCTGTCGGTGTACTCGGCCACGAAGGCGGCGGTGATCGGGTTCTCTCAGGCGACCCAGAAGGAGATCGCGGGCTCTGGGGTCCAGGTGACGGCCTTCGCACCTGCCTTCGTCGACACACCGATGACCGAGTTCGTCAAGGGGCAGGTGGCGGCGGAAGCGATGATCCGGCCGGAGGACATCGCGGAGGCGGTGGGGTTCCTGCTCCGCACTTCGCCGAACTGCCTGGTCCCCGAGATCGTGTTTCTGCGACCCGGGGACACGGTGGACACCCCCGAGCTGGGCTGAATTTCGCGACTCAGACGATGGGTGGCCGCCAGATGCGGGCGCCCTTCCGCAGGCCGGCGCGGGCGCCGGCCCACCAGGCGACCTGGCGCATCAGATCGAACCAGGCGTCCTCGATCCAGCGGGTCTCCCCCCTGCCCCGCGCCTTCGCGGCGAGGACGATGCCCAGGCCGCGGGCGGTGCGGCCGATCTCGCGGACGCGGGGCGGCTTGACCGGGTCTCCCCCCATCGCCTCGAACTTGGCACCCACCAGGCCGGCGCCGTAGGCCCAGCCGAGCTGCTGGCGGAAGAAGCCGAGCTGGGTATTGCGGTTGCGGTGCTGGGCCGTGGCGCGCTCGGCGTAGGCGAGGCGGCGGCCTGATCGCTCCTGGAAGCGGAGGCCGAGCTCGACGTCCTGGGCACGGGTCATGTGGGGGTCGAAGGGGCCGATGCGGTCGATCACCTCGCGGCGGTAAGCCGCGTTGGCGGTGATCGGGTAGGCGGGGTTGGAACTGAAGGCGAACTGCTGCCAGTTGCCGAGCAGGCGGGCGGCCTGGCGCTCGGCCGCCGTGGTGGCCGGGACGTGCTGGAGGTCACCGGCGACCGCACCCACCTCCGGGTCCTCGAAAGGGCGGGCGAGCTCGCCCAGCCACTGGGGCTCGACCAGGCAGTCGGCATCGACGAAGGAGAGGATCTCGCCGCTGCTCTCGGCGATGCCGCGGTTACGGGCGTTGGAGACGCCGGGCGCCGGCTCGTAGAGGTAGCGGACCGGACGGGCCTTGATCAGGGATGCGGTGTCGTCGGTCGAGCCGTTGTCGACGATCAGGATCTCGCGGCGGTCGGGCGGGTACTCGGCGGCCAGGATTGCGTCGATGCAACCGGCGATGGTTGACTCGCCGTCCCGGACGGGGACGATGACGGAGACGGATGGCTGGTTCGAGGGCGCCCGTGGCACGGGCGCAAGTTAGCTGTGCGGGATCGCTTCCCGGTCCTCGCCGATGACGTGCTCCGCGTACGCGGTGGCCAGGACGTCCTGGACGGACAGGTCCGAGGTCTGTTCGGCTTCGGCCGCTGCGAGGCGCCGGCGGGACGACTGGATGTCGCGGACCTCCTCGCCCAGGGGGCGCTCAGGAAGGTGCTCTGTGCCGTGGATGCCCTCGCGGAGGAGGGCCAGCTCGAGGTAGTTCTCGAGGGCGCGGACCTCGCGGCGAGAGGCTCGGCGGGGCTTGCGCTGGTTGGCGCCGGTGAAGGCGTCCCAGGCGCGAGCGAACGTTCCGAAGTTGGTGCGGCCGCCGCTCCGGTGCGCCGCGAGCATCGGGCAGACGCCACCGCGCTTGTCGGTGTAGGCGCCGACGATGACCCTGTTGGCGCGGATGCCGCGGAGCATGGCCTCCTTGGTGGTGTTCGGCATGGCACTCACCGAGTTGCGGAGGCGCTGGGCGTTGTTGCGTCGCTTGGCCATGGATCAAAGGATGGCGTTGACGCCCTAGGGTCAGCGCAATGAGCCGCCCAGATCGACGGTTGAGGCTGCTGGTCGCCGCGTTCGGCGATCCGGGCCATGCCTTTCCGGCAATCGCGCTCGCGCGCGAGCTGTCGCGGCGCGGCCATGAGGTGCTGGTCGAGACCTGGGAGCGGTGGCGGGAGGCGGTCGAGGGCGAGGGGCTGGGCTTCACCGGCGCGCAGGAATACACGGTGTATCCGCCGCCGGGGCCGGACACGCCCGACGGGCAGACCGCGGCGGCCGCGGCCCGGGCGCTGGCGCGGTTGATGAAGGGGTTCGAGCCGGATCTGGTGGTGAGCGACATCCTGACGCTGGCGCCGACACTCGCGGCCGAGGTCGCCGGCGTTCCGCACGCAACGCTGATCCCACACGTCTATCCGGTGCAGCAGCCGGGGATGCCGCTCTACTCGCTCGGGCTGCGTCCACCGCGGACGGGCTTCGGGCGGATGGCCTGGCGGGCGACGGGGCCGCTGCTCGAGATGGGACTGCGGCGGGGCCGGGACGAGCTCAATGAGACGAGGGGGCGGCTGGGGCTGCCGCCGATCAAGCGATTTCACGGGGGGATCAGCGAGCTGCTGGCGATCGTGGGGACGTTCCCGCAGCTGGAGTACCCGCGCGAGTGGCCGGCCCACGTGCGGGTGACCGGGCCGCTCCTCTTCGAGGTGCCGGGCGAACCGATGGAGCTTCCGGACGGTGAGGGGCCGCTGGTTCTGATCGCGCCGAGCACATCACAGGATCCCGAGTGTGAGCTGTTGCGGGTGGCGCTCGACGGGCTGGCGGATGAGCCGGTGCGGGTCCTGGCGACGACGAATCGGCACCGGCCCGAGCGGCCGATCGAGGTGCCGGGCAACGCGACGCTGGTCGATTGGATGCTCTACTCGCAGGCGATGCCGGCGGCGGACGTGGTGATCTGCCACGGCGGGCATGGGACGGTGGCGAGGGCGCTCGCGGCGGGGAAGCCGCTGCTGGTCTGCCCGTCGGTCGGCGACATGGGAGAGAACGCGGCGCGGGTGGCGTGGTCTGGGA
>DASUPK010000050.1:0-92574 GCA_036276255.1 Solirubrobacterales bacterium | reverse complement strand
GCTCGAGGTCGAAGATCACGGCCGCGGCGACCAGCGGGCCCGCCAGGGATCCACGCCCGGCCTCGTCGGCTCCGGCCACCATCGGGGCGCCGAAAGAGCGGTCGAAGCGGAACAGCTTGGCGGCGGTCGGCCGCTTGCGGCGCCTAGAAGATGCCGATGCGGTCTGGGGGCCAGTAGGTGGCAAAGGCCTGGCCGATGATCCAGTCGCGGGGGACGGGTCCCCAGAAACGGCTGTCGTCGCTTTCCCCACGGTTGTCGCCCATCATGAAGTAATGGTCGGGCGGGATGGTGATGGTCTTCGGCAAATTGCAGGCACCGCCTGGCGTGCATGGGCGGATGAAGTCCTCCTGGGCGATCTTCCCGTTCACCACCGGATGACCGTTCTGGACGCTCAGGGTGTCACCCGGGCCGGCGACGATCCTCTTGATGAAGTTGACGCTCGCCTCCTGCGGGGTCGGCTCGTCGCAGGCCGCGCCGCTCGGGCCGCTCGCGCCCGTCCGCGGATCCCCGCACTCGCCGCCGGCCCCGCCGCCGTTCGCGCCCTGCGGCGGGTGGAAGACGACGATGTCGCCGATCTGCGGGTCCTTGAAGTGGTAGAGAAAGCGATTGACCAGCACGCGCTGGCCGACGTCGAGGGTCGGCTCCATCGATTCCGAGGGGATCTGGTACGGCTTGACGATCCACGCCTGGATTCCCAGCGCCAGTCCGAGCGCGAGCGCGACGATGACGACGAGCTCGAGGAGCGCGCCCTGGGTACTGTTGGGCCTGGGGACCCTCAGTCTTCTGCCTTTTCGGGGGAAGCGTCGGCCGTCGCCTCTGGCTCCGGCTCCTGGTTCGCCTCCGCCTCGCCCCCACCGGCATCCTCGCCTTCGGAGGCCTCACCCTCCGTGCCCTCGCCCTCCTCCTCGGGGGGCTCGACCAACTCGGCCTCGGCCTCGCTGACCGCGACGCCCTCGGCGTCGGTACCCTCCGCTTCCTCCTCGGCGACGAGCACCTCGTCCTCGATGCCCCAGCGGCGTTCCGCGACCCGAGCGCTCTTGCCGACCTTGTCGCGCAGGTAGTAGAGCTTCGCCCGGCGGACGTCGCCGCGGGCAGCGATCTCGAGCTTCTCGATCTTCGGGGAGTGCAGCGGGAACGTTCGCTCCACGCCCACGCCGAACGACTGCTTGCGCACCGTGAACGTCTCGCGGACGCCGCTGCCCTGCCGCTTGATCACGATGCCCTCGAAGACCTGGGTCCGCTTGCGGTTGCCCTCGACCACCTGGAAGTGGACGCGCACGCGATCGCCGGCGCCGAACTTCGGGCGCTGCTTCAGGTCACGCTTCTCGAGGCTTTCGATGACAGTGCTCATCGCTTGAGGATGATCGGGTGGGGGCTTAAAAAAAGCACGAGCCAGAGGCGCGCGCCGCGAGGCGGAAGGTTAGCGGAGAAGTTTCACTCCGCCCGGCGGCGAGCTTGATCGTGGCGCCACTCCTTCACCCGGGCGTGGTTGCCCGACAGCAGGATCTCGGGAACCTCCCAGCCGCGGTAGGAAGCCGGGCGGGTGTAGTGCGGGTACTCCGGCGCTCCCTCGAGGGCGGCGCTGTAGGACTCCTCGACCGCGCTCTCCGAGTCGCCGAGGGCGCCGGGCAGCTTGCGCAGCACGGTGTCGGCGATCACCATCGCCGGCAGCTCACCACCCGCGAGCACGTAGCGGCCGATCGAGACCGCCTCGTCCGCCAGGTGCTCGACTACGCGCTCGTCGAAGCCCTCGTAGCGCCCGCAGAGCAGGGCGAGATGAGTCTCCTCGGCGAGCTCGGCCGCCAGGGACTCATCGAGCAGCCGCCCCGACGGCGTCAGCGCGATCTTCCGCACCCCGCCGCGGTCGGAGCCGTAGGCGGCCTCGAGGGCGGCGTCCACGACGTCCACCCGCATCACCATCCCGGCGCCGCCGCCGTAGGGCGAGTCGTCCACTTGGCCGGCGCCCAGTGGCGTCGTGTCGCGGTAGTTGCGGAAGGCGAGCTCGTTGCCCTGCTCAATCGCGTTGGAGACGTGGCGCTGGCGCAGGAACCATTCGAAGTGCTCCGGGAAGAGCGTGAACACTTCCATGCGCACGACAGCGCCCTCAGTCCAGGATGTCGACGACCACGCGCTTGTCCTCGCGGGTCGCCGCGGCCTTCATCACCGAGCGCAGCGCGTTCGCGACGCGCCCGCCTCGGCCGATCACCCTGCCGAGGTCATCGTCGGCCACCTCGACCTCGAGCACGACCTCGCCGTCGATCTCCTCGACCTCGGTCACCTTGACCTCGTCGGGGCTCTCGACGAGCGACCGGGCCAGGAACTCGAGCAGATCGCGCACCGTTGTCAGCTACCGGTCGACTTGATGCCCTTGGTGCGAAGCAGGGTGGCCACCGTCCTCGTCGGCCGCGCCCCCTTCTCCAGCCAGTGCTTCGCGCGATCCTCGTCGATCACGATCAGCGACGGGTCGGGCTGCGGGTTGTACTGGCCGATCGTCTCGATCGTGCGGCCGTCCCGCGGCGAGCGCTGGTCGGCGACGACAACCCTCCAGATCGGGTTCTTCTTCGACCCGACCCTGCGAAGTCTGATTCTCACGGACATGCGGCGGCGGAGGTTAGAGGGTTCATCGCATGTTGCGCATCAAGGCGGCGGGGTCCGGCATCTTGCCCTCGGAGAGCTGCTTCATCATCTTGTTCATCTGGCCGAACTGCTTGACCAGGCGGTTGACGGCCTGGACGGTGGTGCCGGAGCCGGTTGCGATTCGCTTGCGGCGGGAGCCGTTGATCTCGGCGGGGTGCGCCCGCTCGTGGGGCGTCATCGACTGGATGATGGCCTCCAGTCGGTCCAGCTCGCGCTCATCGACCTGGCCCATGCCCTGCATGGCCTTCCCCATCCCGGGCATCATCTTCATCAGGTTGCCGAGGGGGCCCATGCGGCGGACCTGCTTCATCTGGGTCAGGAAGTCGTCCAGCGTGAACTGCTGCTTGCGGATCTTGCGCTCGAGGTCGGCCGCCTGGTCCTCGTCGAACTCGCCCTGCGTCTTCTCGATCAGCGACATGACGTCGCCCATGCCGAGGATCCGGCCGGCCATCCGGTCGGGGTGGAAGCGCTCGAGCTCGTCGAGCTTCTCGCCGGTCGAGCCGTACATGATCGGCTTGCCGGTGACCGCCCGGACCGACAGCGCGGCGCCGCCGCGGGCATCGCCATCGAGCTTGGTGATCACGACCCCGTCGAAGTCGGCGACCTCGGCGAAGCTCTCGGCCACGTTGACCGCGTCCTGACCGGTCATCGCGTCGACCACCAGCAGCACGTCGTGCGGCTTGGTGACCTTGCGCACCTCCGCCAGCTCGTCCATCAGGTCCTGGTCGACATGCAGGCGCCCCGCGGTGTCGACGATCAGCACGTCGCGGTTCTCCTCGACCGCCTGCTCGCGGGCCCACTTCGCGACCTTGACGGCGTCGGTCTCGCCGGGGATGGAGTAGACGTGAGCGTTCGCCTGCGCGCCGAGCTTCTCGAGCTGCTCGACCGCGGCCGGGCGCTGCAGGTCGGCAGCGGCGACGGCCACGTCCTTGTTCCCCTTGCCCAAGAGCTTTGCCAGCTTGGCGGTGGCGGTGGTCTTGCCCGAGCCCTGCAGGCCGCTCATCAGGATCACGGTGGGCCCGCTGGGAGCGAAGACGAGGTCGCGGCCGGCGCCGCCCATCAGGGCGGTGAGCTCGTCGTTGACAGCCTTGATCACGGTCTGGCCTGGGTTGAGAGCCTCGGAGATCTCCTCGCCGGCGAGGCGCTCCCGCAGGGCGGCCGTGAAGTCCTTGACCACCTTGAAGTTGACGTCCGCCTCGAGCAGCGCGAGGCGGACCTCACGGAGGGCGTTGTCCACGTCGTCAGGAGACAGTTTGCCCCGCGAGCGAACGTCTGAGAGCACGCCCTGCAGGCGGTCTGAAAGCTGGTCGAACATAGCGTTCCAGCTTAGAGCGGCGCCTCTGCCGAGGCGGACAACTCCGATCTCCACCTTTGGCCAAACCCCACGGCCTCTTCCCCCGTAGACAGAACAAAGTCAGGGGGATCCCAGGGGGATGGCTGGGCGTCGGCGCTCGGTTGTCGGAGGGTTTCTCCGCGCAACCGAGGCCGGCGCCCGCCGGATCACGAAGAGAGGAACACGATGAGGAAGCTCGTTCGAGGGCTGCTGCCCAGCCCTGCGCTGATCGTTGCCTGCGTGGCCCTGTTCGTCGCCCTGGGGGGCGTCGGCTACGCCGCGCTCAAGGGCAAGGACAAGAGGAAGGTCCGGGCGATCGCGGATCAGGAGATCTCGAAGCAGGCCCAGGGGCTGAACGTGGCGAGCGCGGGGAACGCGGCGAAGTTCGGGGGGACGCCCGCCCCCGGCTTCCAGCGCTTCTGCAGCGCCGGTGGGATCAAGGCGACCGTAGTCGTCAACACGACAGGCGCCAGCAACACGAACTTCACCGACGTGCCGGGCTTCAACTGCTTCCGGCCCGGCAACACGACGAGCTCGGTGCAGCTCGAGCGGCTCGCCCAGGGCCAGTACTTCGTCCGCTTCGCGGGCAACAGCGGTCCGGACGCCTCCGGGTCTGCGCAGGCGACGATGGTCGGCGCCGATGGCTACGTCAACTATGTGCTCGCGGATCCGTCGCCGATCCCGGGAGAGAACGTGTTCCAAGTGATCGTCCACAACGCCGGGGGCAACGTGGTCGACAACCGGACCTTCTCGCTGCTCGCGTTCTAGCGGCTAGGACAGCGATCGAGGCGCGCGGTCAGGCTCGGCCCCTGGGCCGCGCGCATCGGTTATTCGTAGATGTAGATCGGGTCCCCCAGCGAGATCCAGTCGTAGATGAA
Source organism: Solirubrobacterales bacterium (assembly GCA_036276255.1). Lineage (GTDB taxonomy): Bacteria > Actinomycetota > Thermoleophilia > Solirubrobacterales > 70-9 > DASUPK01. The sequence goes on along the minus strand of DASUPK010000050.1, from coordinate 87,726 downwards.
GACGGAGTAGACCTCCGGGTTCCTCACGCAGCCGTGGCTGGCCGGATAGTTAGGAACGGTGTAGTAGCCGTGCGTCGCGTAGTTGCCCGAGTAGTAGACGGAGTAGTACATGCCCTTCTGGTTGTAGCCGGGGGACTTCTCATAGAAGCTGTAGGTCCCGGTCGGCGTGCCGAAGGCGCCGGTCGAGACGTGGAAGACGTCGGCGGGCTTGCCGTCCTCGATCAGGGCCATCACCTGGCGGGAGAGGTCGACCTCGACGTAGCGGCCCGGCTGGTCGTGGACCGGTTCGAACGCCCCACGGCCGCGCAGCAGCATCTCGAAGAGGCGGGGGTCGTAGTCCTCGGTCCGGGGCAGGTCGTTGACCTTCCGCATCGCGAGGACCGCCAGCCCCGTGCTCTCGTCGAAGCGGTCCGAGATGTCGCCCATGTGGTACCCGGCGCCGGCGAGCAGGCGGTTGAAGAGCAGGGCCTCACGCCCAGGTCTGAGCACTCGCGGCGCGTGCACGTCGAGGCCGATCGGGGCCGAGGCGTCGGTGTTGTGGATCGCCTGGGCGACGTAGTCGCAGCAGCCCTTGAGCCGGAACGAAGCGTGGAACCGGCCGTTCTCCGGGTTGACCGGGACCGTTCGCGAGACGACCAGCCTCCCCTCCCGCCGGACGGCGAGGCTCACCGTCTGGTTGACCCAGGGAACCTGAACCTTCCCGGCGAGCACCACGCGGCCGAGGATGCGCGGAGCACTGCCCTTCTTGAGCGAGAGGGTGGTGCCCGCGAAGAGCGCCTGCGGGCTCAGGTCCGCTCCCGAGGCTGCGCTCGCCGTGGCGGGCAGGGCGAGAGCGGCCGCGCAGAGCGCCGCGGCGATCATCGCGATCGGGCCCCTATTCGCTCCCTCTCCCACCGTCCGGAAGTCTGGCAGCGGGGGCGGCCGCCGCCGGTCGTTTCGTTGCTACTCCGTGAGCAGCGCCCGGGCGAACTCCTCGGCGTCGAACGGACGCAGGTCCTCGAGGGCCTCGCCGATCCCGATCAGCTTGACGGGGATGCCGAGCTCCGAGGCGATCGCCAGAGCGACCCCGCCCTTGGCGCTGCCGTCGAGCTTGGTCAGGACCGCGCCGGTCACCTCGACCGTCTTGGCGAACTCCCGAGCCTGGCGGACGCCGTTCTGCCCGGTGGTGGCATCGATCACCACCAACGTCTCGTGTGGCGCCTCGGGGAGCTGCTTGGTGATCACGCGTCGCACCTTCGCCAGCTCCTCCATCAGGTTGCCGTGGGTGTGCAGGCGCCCCGCCGTGTCGCAGATCACCACGTCGGCATTGCGCGCCTGCGCCGCGGCGACACCGTCATAGGCGACCGCACCCGGGTCGCCACCCTCGGTGCCGCGCACAATCTGCGTTCCGGCGCGATCGGCCCATTCCTGCAGCTGGTTGACCGCCGCGGCCCGGTAGGTGTCCGCCGCCGCGACGATCACGTCGAGCCCCAGCTCCTTCTGCAGGTGCCAGGCGATCTTCCCGATCGTCGTCGTCTTGCCGGTGCCGTTCACGCCGACCACCATCAGGACGGAGGGCCGGTCGGGCAGGTGGATCTTCGCGGCCTCCTCCCCGCCTGGCGACGCGGTCTCGGCCAACAGCGCGATCAGCCGCTCGCGCAGCGCCTCGCCGCCGGTCAGCTCTCCCGCCTCCACCTCGTCCTCGAGGCGCCGCACGACCGCAGCCGTGGTCGGCGCACCGACGTCGGCAAGGATCAGCGCCTCCTCGATGTGCTCCCAGGTCTCGTCGTCGATCCGCTCCGTGAAGCTGGAGGAGAGCTCGGCGGTCAGCGCCTGGCGACTGCGGGTCAACCCCTCGCGCAGACGACGAAAGACGCCGGTGCGCTCTTCCTGATCTGTGAGGGGCGGGACCTCTCGGTCGCCGAGGTCGAAGGCCTCCTGCCAACTCGTCGCCATGGCGGCGGACTGTACCCCGGGCCCGCCCGCCGCCCTCTCTTCAGCGCCGTTCGTCGCGGTACATGGCGAGCGCGTGCGCACCCGCCGGGTGCTCGCGAAACTCCCGCACGACCGCCGCCATCGCCACGGGCAACTCCTCGGGTTGCGGCAGGGGCACCCCGTACTCGGGCGGCATCAAGACGGATGCCGCCAGCGCGGCGAACGTCAGGTCGGCGGCGGTGAACCGATCGCCGCACAGATACGGGCGGTCGTCGCCAAGCCGTCTTGCGACCGAGTCGAAGACGACCCGCACCTGGGCCTCAGACTGCGCTGCGGTGGTCGCCGAGATGTCAAGAATCCGATCGATCATCCGTGTGACCGCGGGATAGGCCAGCGGCAGCGCCCGACGCTCCCAGGTTGGGACGCCGGTGCAGGCGTATGCAACCGCGAGATCGCGACGTCCGCGCATTTCGTTGTACATCCACCGTCGTCCGTGGGGTCCCAGATTGGCGTCGAAGTCGCGTTCCAGGGCTCGAACCTCCGCGACCGCGCCGGGGTCGTCCGGGTAAAGCCGCTGACCCTGCGGCGCATTGGCATTGGCCTCATCAACGATGTCGGCCGAGTCGGCCAGCACCCGATCGCCGCACACCAGCACCGGAACGGTCGTCCCACCCCCTGCTCTTCGCACAGCGAGCCGGTGGATGAGCTGCAGGTGCGCCTGCTCTCGATACCTGGCGCCCGTGCGATCCAGAGCCCAGCGAGCCTTCTCGCAGTAGTGGCTGATCGGAATCGTGATCAAGACGCACGGAGGCAAGACGGGAAACGCTAGGCGGCTTCGGCTGCCGCGTCCGCTGCCTCGGGGCCGCCCGGCAGCGTCTCGAGCTCGTCGCGCGGCAGCTTGCGCGAGACGACCTTGGTGATCCCGTCGCCGCCCATGCTGACCCCGTAGAGGATGTCGGCGGCGTCCATCGTCCGCTTCTGGTGGGTGACGACGATGAACTGCGAGCGCTCGGCGAACCGGCGGACCAGGCGCAGGAAGCGGTCGATGTTGATGTCGTCGAGGGCAGCCTCGACCTCGTCGAGAATGTAGAAGGGGCACGGCCGGGCCATCAGCACAGCGAAGACGAAGGCGAGCGCGACCAGCGACTTCTCGCCGCCGGACAGCAGCGAGAGGCGGCGCGTGGACTTGCCCGCCGGAGTCACCTCGATCTCGACGCCCCCGTCGTCGTCGGGCGGGAGGATCTCCTCGTCCGGGTCGGCCGGGGCGTCCCCCTCGCCCTCCGGAGCCTGCCCGGCGAACGGCCGCGGCCCCACATCCACCCGGCGCAGGCGCCCCTTGCCGCCCGGGAAGAGCTCGGCAACCATCTCCTCGAAGCCTCGAGCGGTCGCCTCGAACGTCTCCTCGAAGGCGGCAGCGATTTCCCTGTCCGTGCGGCGGACCAGAGCCCGCAACTCGGTGATCGCCTTCTCCAGGTCCTTGCGCTGCTCGGCCAGCTCCGTGACGTGCTCGCGCGCCTCTCCGTACTCGCGCTCCGCCAGCGGATTCACCGGGCCGATCTGCTCGCGGTTGCGATCGAGCCTGGCGAGCTTGGTCTCGATCGTCTCGCGCTCCTCGCCGGTGAGCGGCTCGGCGGCGGCGCCCAGCTCCTCGCTCAGAGCAGCGCCGAGGCGTTGCAGCTCCGCGGTGCTCTCGTCGTGATGCCCGCGCAGCTGCGTGGCCTCGACCTCCGCGACGGTCATCGCCTCGCTCGCCTCCCGGAGCTCTGCCTGCAGGCCGAACTCCTGCTGTGAGCACTCGCGCAGCTCGGCGGCCACATCGCCTCCGTCCTCTCCCTCGGTCTCGGCGAGCTTCGCGGCGCGGGCCTCGAGCCGCTCGGCCACGCGGCGCAGTGCGTCCCGGGCCCGGCCCAGCGCCGGCAGGGTCCGCTGCTCGAGGGCGATGCGCCGCTCGAGCTCCTCGCGGTCCACCTGGCGCTTCTCGCGGGCACGTTCGGCACCCTCGGCGTGGCGACGCTCGGCGGCCAGCTCGGCCTCGAGCTTGGCGCGCTGGATCGCGGTGCCCGAGCCCTCCCCCTCGCGCTCGGCGTGGCGCTCCGCGAGCCAACCGGTGCGACTCGCCTCCTCCGCGGCCTGGTCGAGAGCCCGACGGGCGTCCCGGATGCCCTTCTGGGATTCCTCCTCGCGCCCGCGGGCCTCGGCCAGCGCCGACTCCGTCCGCTCCAGGTCCCGCCTGGCTCGCTCCTCCGTCTGCTCGCGCTGGGCGAGCCGCGAGGCGAGCTCCTCGCGCTCGGAGCGCGCGGCCAGGGCGGGATCGGTCCCCTCCCGGGGCAGTCGCCGGATCTCGCCGGCGGCGGCGTCGTAGCACTCGCCGTCCACCGTGACGGCCACGCCGGCGAACCCCTCCGCAAGCTCGTCGAAGTCGTCCACGAGCCAGGCATCGGCCAGCAGGCGCTCGGTGATCGGCGCGGCCTCTCCGTGTGCCTCGATCAGGTCGAGCAGGCGGCGGGCGCCGTCCTTCGGCGCCGATGAAGTCGGATTGGTCGGGCCGGAGGAGATCAGTGCGCGCGCAGCGCCCTCGGCGGCGGCCAGCCGCTCGCGCCCCTCGTCGACGGAGCCGACGATGGAGGCCCGCAGCCGCTCCCCAAGGACAGCCGATACCGCCCGCTCCAGTCCTGAGCCGGCCTCCAGCATCCCCGCGAGGGCCTCGTGCTCGCCCTCGACCGCGGCGGCGGCCAGCTTCGCCTCGACCGCCGCGAGCTCGCCCGCCAGCGCGGCTCGCCGCTCGGAGGCCTTCTGCGCCTCGGTCCGCGCCATCTCGTGCATCTGCGTCGCGCGGTGGAGCACCGCGGAGATCTCCTCCTCGGCCCGCTCCAGCGGCTCGAGGGCGGCCTTGGCGGCGGCGCGCCTCTGCTCGGCCTCCCCGGCCTCGCCGCGCAGGCGCTCGCCTTCCTCCGACGCGTCCTCCCCGAGCTTGGCCAGCTCGGCCTCGAGCTCGGCGACACGCGCCGCACCGGTGGCGTCCTCGGGCTCCTCGTCGAGGGCGTCGAGGCGAAGCTGCCGCTCGCCCAGGGCGCCGCGCAGGTCGCGCTCGGCCACCTCGAGGGCCTCGGCGCGGGCGCGGACGCGCTCGGTGGCCGCCCGGGCCTCGGCCAGGGTCTCGCCCTGGCGGCGTCGGCCCTCCTCGCCGGCCGCGATCCGCTCCTCGATCGCGGTGCGGCGCGCCCGGACCTCCTCGAAGCGCTTCTCGACGGAGTCCCGCGTGGCTCGCACCTTCGCGAGCTCCGTCTCGGCCGCGGTGAGCTGCTCCTGCTGCGCGCGGAGGTCGTCGGCGACGATCCGCGCGCGAAGCTCGTTCGTCTGGCGCAGGAGCTTGGCGGTGCGCTCCGCCGCCTCGGCCTGCCGCTTGAGCGGCCGGAGGCGCGAGCGGGCTTCCCGCTCCACGTCCATCGCCCGCTCCAGGTTGTCGCGCGTGCGGTCCAGCTTGAGCTGCGCGCTGTGGCGGCGCTTGCGGTGCTTGCCGAGGCCGGCCGCCTCCTCGATCAGCAGGCGCCGGTCACGGGGCTTCGAGCTGACGATCGCCTCGACCTTGCCCTGACTGATCACCGAGTGAGCCTCCCGGCCCATGTTCGTGTCCGATAGGGCCTCGACCACGTCCGTGAGGCGGCAACGGGCACCGTTCAGGCGGTACTCACCGTCGCCGTTGCGCTCGATCCGCCGCGAGATCGAGATCTCGGAGAACTCGCTCGCGGCGCGGCCCTCGGAGTTGTCGATCACCACCTCGACCTCGGCGAAGCGGCGAGGCGACTGGCCTTTGCCGCCGGCGAAGATCACGTCGCGCATCTGATGGCCGCGGACCGCGGAGGGACTCTGCTCGCCCAGTGCCCATAACACCGCGTCGGTGATGTTCGACTTGCCCGAGCCGTTCGGGCCCACGATCACGCTGACGCCCGGCGAGAAGGTGAGCCGGGTGCGGTCGGGGAAGGACTTGAAGCCCTTCAGGTTGATGGCCTTCAGATACATCTCTCTCGCAAGGGTCGCAGGGAGCGAACCGAAGCGTCGCGCCTGGCTCGGACGTCAGCCGGGCAGGCGCTCCAGGGCACGGCGGGCGGCGGCCTGCTCGGCCGCCTTCTTGCTCCTGCCGGAGCCGACGCCCACCTCATCCCCGGCGACGGTCGCACGGATCTCGAAGCGGCGATCGTGCGGCGGCCCAGCCTCGCTGGCGACCTCGTAGTCGACGGTGTCGCCGTCCCGGGCGAGACGCTCCTGGAGCTCGGACTTGTAGTCCATGCGCTCGCGGGTGGCCTGCTCGATCTCCTCGCCGAAGGCCTCCACCACCGCCGCCGAGGTGCGCTCGAAGCCGTGGGCCAGATAGGCCGCGCCGATCACGGCCTCGCAGACGGAGGCCAGAGTTCGCTCCGACGCGAGCAGCGTGTCCACCGGCAGGCCATCGCCCCCGTCCGGAGCCTCCTCCGCGAGCAGCCGCGGCAGCTCGAGCCGACGGGCGACCTCGGCGCAGGCGCGCCCGCTGACCGCCTGATTGAGGATCTTGGTGAGCTCGCCGATGTCGGCGTCGGGATGCTCCTCGAAGAGGAGCGTCGCGACCGAGAGCCCGAGGACGCTGTCCCCGAGGAACGCGAGCCGGCCGTAGCTGTCGGTGCGCTTCTCGACCCAGGATGAGTGAGAGAATGCCTGCCGGTGCAGCTCTTCGGGGGTATCCGCGAACAGCTCCGCCAGCTGGGCGGTTCCAGGTGTCATCGGATCAGCTCGCTGCTCCTCCGGATCTACGTGGCCAGCACGCGGGCGCAGACGAAGTCGACAGCGTCGCCCACGGTCTCGATCTCCGCCGCCTCCTCCTCGCTGACCCGGATCGCGTAGCGGTCCTCGAGCTCCATGACGAGTTCGTACAGGTCGAGCGAGTCGGCGTCGAGATCCTCCCGGAACCTGGTCTCGGGCTGGATCTTCTCCGGGGCCACCTCGAGCTCGGTGCTCAGGTGGTTCCGGACCAGCGACATCACCTCTTCACGTTCCATGTCCTGATTATCCCTTATCGCTCAGCTGTCTCGGAGGGGCTCTCACGCAATGCGTCCCTGGTCGCGCCCGCGGCAGCGAGCAACTCTCCAGTGCGGTCCACCGCTCGTTCCCGCACCGCACGGTCGGCGAGGCGAACCGCGTTCGCGATGCCCACCGGGGTGGAGCTGCCGTGCGCGACCACGGCCACCCCCCGCAGCCCGAGCAGGATCGCGCCGCCGATTGAGTTCGGGTCCATGCTCCGGCGCAGGCCGCCGAGGGCCGGGCGCAGCAGCAGCCCCCCGGCCGACGCCATCGGGCCGGAGCGGGCGGCGGCCCGGACCGCATCGGCGACGGCACGCGCCGTGCCCTCGATTGTCTTCAGCGTGACGTTGCCGGTGAAGCCGTCGGTGACGATCACGTCGGCCTCTCCCGAAAACAGGTCGCGGCCCTCGACGTTCCCGATGAAACGGATGCCACCCGCGCCGGTCAGCGACTCGTGGGCCTCGACGACGTCGGCGCGGCCCTTCTTCTGCTCCTCGCCCACGGACAGAAGCGCGACTCGGGGGTCCTCCACGCCGAGGACGGCCCGACAGAAGGCCGAACCGAGGAACGCGAATTGGATCAGGTGTTGAGGCCGGACGTCGGTGTTGGCCCCGGCGTCCAGGAAGACGAGGGGCGGCCCGTCGGCGCTCGGAACCGGGATCTGGGCCGCGAGCGCGGGACGATGAACTCCCTGGGCCCGCTTCAGGGCGAAGAGCGCGGCCGTCATCGTCGCGCCTGTCGATCCGGCGCTGACCAGGGAGCTGCACAGCCCGTCGGCGACCGCGGCGGCACCGCGTACGACCGAGGCGTGGGGCTTCGATCTCACCGCGGCGACCGGCTCGGCCTCGTTGCCGATCCAGTCGGTCGTCGGATCCAGGTCGACCCCGGCCGGCGGCTCGAGCGATGAGGGGCCGAAGATGCGAACCGGGATCCCATCGGCGGCGGCGATTCTCGCGCCCTCCAGGACGAGCTCGGGTCCACCGTCCGCCCCATAAGCATCGAGCGCGACGGGCTCAGCCAAGGGATCTAGTCCCGAGGCGAAGACCCGGCCTGCGGCGTGGTCTCGGGAGCATCGTGGCGGACGACCTCACGACCCGCGTAGGTGCCGCAGGTCGGACAGACCCGATGCGGCAGGCGCGGGCTGTGGCAGCGCGGGCACTCGTTCAGCCGCGGCGTGGAGGCCTTGTGCTGGGCGCGCCGCTTGTCACGCCGCGTCCTCGACTGTCTCTTCTTGGGGACCGCCATCGGCGGCGCATGGTAGCCGGTCACAGGCGCAGCCTGTGACCGTAGATCCGGCGGCGGTGTTTGTGGCCGCCGTCTATTCGAGCTTCAGATCTCTGAGCTTGGCCATCCGCGGGTCGCCGCCGGTTTCGTGGCGGTGGGCCTCCGGGTCGGCGTCATTCAGCGACTCGCCGCAGACCGCGCACAGGCCCGCGCAGTCGGGTCGGCACAGCGGCTGCTCGGGAAGTGCCAGGACAACGGAGTCGTTCGCCCAGCGACCGACGTCGAGCTCGCCGTCCGTGACGTAGGGGCTCCGCAGGTCCTCGTCGCGGCTGGCGGGCTGGTCCACCTCGCGGGCGTCGATCCGGATCTCCGTCGCCACCGGCTCGAGGCAGCGCACACACGGCCCGGTCAGCTCGGTCGCGAAGCGAAGGCGAAGCGCGTGGCCGGTGCTGGTCCGCGAGACGTCCAGCCTGGCGTCGACGCCCGATCCCGCCGGCGCGTAGTCCTGTCCACCCAGCTCGATCGGGTCGAGCGCGACCTCGAGATCGAGCGCGCGGGCCTGACCCGAGGACAGCGCCAGGCGCTCCAGATCGACGATTCCACCTTCCGCATACACTCGCTTCGAGGGTAGCGAGCAACCGTGTGCGCACAATTCCACTGGAATCCTGAGACCTACCTGGAGGAGATCCGGGCCGAGGTCCCGCGCTATGACGAGCTGCAGCGAGCGGCCATCGACGCGATCCCGTTCGCTCCGGAGCGCGTCCTCGAGCTCGGGATGGGGACCGGCGAGACGACCAGGGTGCTGCTCGAGGCCTATCCGGACGCCTGGGTGATCGGTTTGGACTCAGACTCGAACATGGTCTACCGGCTCCGCGAGGAGTACGACGACGTTCAGCTGGCCCGCATGGAGGACCCGCTCCCCGATGGCCCGTGGGACCTGGTCATCTCCGTCCTCTCCATGCACCATCTGCAGGACGACGTCAAGCAGACGCTCTTCCGCCGCGTTCGCGAGCAGTCGCGCGCTCTCGTCATCGGCGACGTGGTGAAGGCCGACAAGCAGGTCACCCCGATCGAGCCGGGCTTCGACTTTCCCGACACCGCCGAGGAGATGGCCGAGTGGTGCGGCGGCGAGGTGACGTGGCGCGCGGACGACCTTGCGGTCGTCCGCGCCACGTACGAGTGATCTGTTCCGTCAGCCCGCTACCGCCACGCAGCGGTACGCATGATGCTCCGTGTATAGAGCGAAAATCACGACACCCCCCTGCACGCGGGCAGCCCCACCGCCGGGGCCCTGCACGATGGCGTCATCGGTCCACGTCTCGCCGCCGGCGGCCTTGGTCACGAGCAGGGCCTCGCCACTCGTCGGCACTCGCAGATTCTGCGACGGGCACACATTCTGCACCGCGGTGAACCAGTCCGCCGCGGCGTTGGATGCGCCGAAGCAGATGTCTCCGGTGCGGTTGGGCGCGGCGGTCGGGCAATGGAGCTTGATCGCCCCAACCGAGTTGTTCTTGAGCTTCTTGCCGTTGAGCTTCGACCCGGCATACGCGCTGCCTCCGATCACCAGGAATACGGCGATAAATGACAGCACGTTTGCGAAGGTCAACCTGCTGCGAATTCGGTGTCCCATGGCACTCCCTCTTTCGAGTGTTCCCCTTGGCGGAGACAACCTATGCCGGTCTGACCCCCCGCGTCAAGACGGGTGGCCTGTGGCACCACCGGATCCATACGATCCGCACCTGTCAAGAAACTAGGAGAAGCCATGCACCACAACCCCGAGCGTCCCGGGCCGCCGCCGTCAGCCGATGAGGGCGTCGTCCTCTACGAGAAGCGAGACCGGATCGCCTATGTGACGATCAACCGGCCCGAGGCGCGGAACGCGGTCAGTCCCGAGGTGCATCGCGCGATGATCGCCGCCTGGGCCGACTTCGCCGAGGACGACTCCGTTGACGTCGCAATCCTCACGGGCGCCGGGGACGCGTTCTGTGCGGGCGCGGATCTCAAGGAGTACATCCCGCCGATCGTGGCCGATGGGAACATCACCGACATCCGCGAGATCGCCGAGCTCGGTCTGAACGGCTTCACCCGTGGGATGCACCGGATCTACAAGCCGATCGTCGGAGCGATCAACGGCTGGGCGCTGGCGGGAGGCCTCGAGACCGCTCTCGCCTGTGACATCCGGATCGCCTCCGACCGCGCCATGTTCGGCTCATTCGAGGCTCGCCGGGGCTTCCATCACGGGGATGGCGGAATCGTCCGGCTGGTCAACACCTGCGGCACCGGGATCGCGCTCGAGATGCTGCTCACGGCGGAGGCGATCGACGCCCAGCGAGCCCTGCAGTGCAACCTGGTCTCGAAGGTCGTCCCGCATGAGCGGCTGCTGGCCGAGGCGGAAACGGTCGCCCGCCAGATCCTGCGGAACTCCCAGCGCGCCGTGCGCTCCGCCAAGCAGACCATCCTCGACACGGTGGGCAAGACCCTCGACGAGCAGCTTCGCAACGAGGCCTGGAACGCCTACAGCTGCGCCGATCCGGAGGAGACCTCCCAACTGCTCGGCCGCTTCTATGAGAAGACGGACGCGGGCCGCGCGGGGACCCACGAGACCGAGTTGTGATGAGCGCCCCCGCACTGCGTCGGCGAGCCCTGGTCACCGGCGCGGCGCGCGGGATCGGCGCCGCGATCGCCGAGCGGCTTCAAGCCGAGGGCTTGGAGGTGATCACCCTCGACCGGGACGAGGGCTGCGACCTCCAGGTCGATGTGGCGAAGGACGAGCTCCAGGACCTCGGCGAGATCGACGTCTGCGTGCCCAACGCCGCGATCACCGACACGCTCGCCCCCGCCCACAGGATGAGTGCCGAGCAGTGGGCCAGGGACATCGACGTGAACCTGACCGGGGCCTTTCGCACGGTCCAGGCATGTCTCCCGGGCATGCGGGATCGCGGCTGGGGCCGGATCGTCGCGATCTCCTCGGGCGCCGCCAAGGCCGGGCTTCGGGGCCAGGTCGCCTACTCGTCCTCGAAGGCCGGCCTGCTCGGCATGGTGAAGACGCTCGCCGCCGAGAATGCCCACCACGGGATCACCGCCAACGCCGTACTTCCCGGGATGGTGGCGACCGAGAAGGTCCGGGCAATGCCCGAGGAGATCCTCGAGCGACTGAAGCCGATGCTCCCCTCCGGGCGCATGGTCGAGCCGGCCGAGATCGCGGCGACCGTCGCCTACCTGTGCTCCGAGGAGGCCGCCCAGGTGACCGGGCAGGAGATCGCGGTCGACGGCGGCGCCGGGCTCAACACCTTCACCCTCGGCTCCGAGCGACGCGACTAGCCGTCGGCGTAATCGGGCCGGGCGATGCTCAGCTTCCGGCGAACGTGCTCCTCGAGCCTGGGCGCGATCTCGTCGATCCTGTCGTCGAGCTCGCCCGCGCGCAGCCTGCGCGAGAGCTCTGCGGCCGCCGCGCGCACGTCGCTCTGCTCCTCCCCGAGCAACTCGTTGAAGAGCTCCAGGTCCTTCCCGTCGGGATCCTCCCCTGCCCTGATCTCGCGGGCCACCACCGCACAGACGTTGGCGGCGACGAGAACCTTGAAGCGCTGTTCCCGTGGCACCTCAGGACGCAGCTCACCGAACAGGTACTCGGCGACCGAGTCGAGCAGCTCCGGGGCGGTGGGGCGATCCTGCATCAGCCCATCAACTCCAACAGATCCCACTCCGGCTCGCAGACCCGGCGGCCAAGAGAGGCGAGCTCGTGACTGCGGCGCACACCGGTCAGGTGATCGTGGGCTTGGCGGGCGCAGATCACCGCCCACTTCACGTTGCCGAAAGCCTCCCAATAGCGGACTCGATCCCGATCGATGGGTGAGCCGCCCGCCGCCTCGTACGCGGCGATGAACTCGTCGAGACCGCCGACGCCGGCGACCGGCCTGTCGTCGTTGCCGAACCGCCAGGAGCGAATGCCGAGCCAGCCGATGTCCTCGGCCGCATCGCCCAGGTGGGCGAGCTCCCAGTCGATCACCGCTCCCAGGCCGTCCTCGTCCACGATGAAGTTGCCCAGGCGGAAGTCGCCGTGCACGAGCCGGGGCTCCGCGGGTTCGGGGGCGTTCGCCCGCAGCCATCGCATCCCGAGCTCCACCGCCGGCAGCGGCTCGCCGATCTCATCGAGCTGGCGCTCCCATTCGGCGATCTGATCGACGGCCGGGTCATCCCCCGGATCCGGGAGCACGCCGACAAGGTCCGACGGGTCGATCGAATGTATGCGCGCCAGCGCCTGCCCGAGCTGGGCGGCCAGGCGGGAGCGCGCGGTCTCGAACTCCGGCTTGCGGAGGATGCGGGGCGCGACCGAGGTGCCCTCCACGAAGGACATGACCATCCCGTCGGTGGCCAGCCTGCCACCGGCGCGCTCGAGGGCGAGGGGCTCGGGGACGGGAACGCCTGCGTCGAGGGCGCGGGCGATCAGGGCGAACTCGTCGCGGATCGGCACGAGGGACACGGATCCCTCCGGGTCGCGCCGAAGTACCCACGGCCCGCGCTCCCCGCTCACGAGCCAGGTCTCCCGCGAAGCGCCGCCGGGGATCGGGGTCAGCTCGACGACGCCCGGGTCCTCGCCGAGCGACTCGGCGAGCAATGCGCGAACCCCCTCGGCCGGAGGACCGCTGAACACCTCCTCGACGGAATCCGCCGGCCCGCTCAACCCGAGCTTCGCTCCAGCCCGTATCGCTCCCAGTGGCGCTCCGGGATATCGGCGGGGTTCTTGTACCAGTGCCAGACGCACGGATCCCGGTCGAAGTCCTCCGGCGGCTCGGATGGGTAGACCGGGTAGCCGATCCAATTGATCGGCCCCAGCTCGTTCATGAAGGCACAGTGTGTGCAGTAGAGAGGGAACCCCTTGCGGCCGTAGCTCCAATCGTGCGCCTCATCGGTGACTCCCCAGCCGTCGGGCCCGTAGCGGTCGTTGCGCCACAACCGCTGGCCAGAGCCGCACGGATTCATCGTGAAGGTGAGCTTCTCATCGTCCTCGGAGATCTCGAAGGCGCCCGGGTTGGGGCCGACCCCGCCGGTCGAATGGCCGCGCCAGGTGGCCGCCAAGGCCTGCGCGATGGTCTTTCGGTCGACGGCGTCGATCTTCTCCACGCTCTGCTTCCAGCTTCGCTCCAGGCTCCACTCCCAGGCCTCGCGGACACCCTCGTCCCCGAGTTTCTCCTTGACGTAGGAGATCAGCCCGGCCATCCCGTCGACCAGCATGTCGTGCATGAACTGGGACTCATGCTTCTCTCGCTCACAGAGCTCCTTGGCCGTCTTCGGGTCGCCGCTGTCGATCGCCTCGATTGCGACGTCCATGGTCGGCTGGGTCATCTCGTCCAGCTCCTCGTCGCTGAACCAGCGCTCGGGCATGGCAGCTCCTCTCCTCGGGTGGGAGCGGAGACTAGTGACGGCTTCGCCATCAAGTCGCGGCCACAAGCGGCCGCCCACGTCAGGCGCGGCGGCTACGCCGCCGCTTCGATTACTGCGGCCTGGTGGCCGCTAGCCAATCTCTGACGGCTCGCGCTCGCGGCCCTGAAGCCGGTCGCGGCCTCGCTGCACGGCCTGCAGGAACTTCTGGAGGTTGACCTCGAGCGTCGAGAGGATGTCGTCGGCGTAGTCCTCGGCGCCGAGGCGGATCTCCCGCTCGCGCTCCCGGGCCTCCTCGACGATCTCCTCGGCGGCTCGCTCGGCCTGACGCGTGATCTCCTCGTTCGCGACGAGGCGGGCCTGCTGCTCGCGGGCCTCCTTGACGATCCGCTCGGCCTCGCGCTTCGCCTCGGCGAGCATCTCCTGGCGCTCCTTGACGATCCAGCGGGCCTGCTTGATCTCCTCAGGGATCGTGGCGCGCATCTGGTCGAGGAGGTCGTAGATCTCCTCGCGATCGACGCGCACCTGATCCGTGAGCGGCACGGGCCGCGCGTTGTGGACCAGATCGTCGAGCTTGTCGATGAGTACTAGAACGTCCATTTGCAGTCGCTAAAGCTTACGCATCGGCCCAGTTGGCGGGCACTGGGTCGTCTTTCTCGGCCGGATTGCAAGCTCCTGCCCACCCCTCACGCACGGCGACCTAGCGGGCGAGTCTTTCCGCAAGCGCTCTTGCAACCGGAGCTGGCACCAGATCGCCGACGTCGCCACCGAAGGTGGCGATCTCCTTGACCCCCGTCGAGGAGAGGAAGCTGTAGTGCGCAGAGGCGAAGATGTACATGCTCTCGATGTCCGGGGCGAGCTTCCGGTTGAGCTGGTTCATCTCGAACTCGTATTCAAAGTCCGAGATCGCTCGCAGGCCCTTGATGATCGCCCTCGCGCCGTTCTCCTTTGCGAACTCGACCAGCAGATTGGACATGACCTTCACCTCGACGTTCTCGAGGTCGCCCGTCGCATCCTCGATGAAATCCTTGCGCTCCTCAGCCGTGAACAGCGTCTTCTGCTTTCGAACCGGCTGGTTGACCACGCCGACAATCACGTGCTCGAAGACCTTCGAGGTGCGGGTGATGATGTCCAGGTGGCCGTTGGTGACCGGGTCGTAGCTGCCGGGGCAGACCGCGACGCGCGGCTCCTCGGCGCTCATCGCGCCTTCCCGTGGATTCGCACGAGCGTGTCGCCGTAGGCGCGCTCGGTGAGGAGCGGCAGCTCAATTTGCAGGGGATTGTCGGGGGAGGACTCGATCATTGCTCTGCCTGACTCCGCCAGCACTCCCGGGATCAGGGGCCCGAGGTCGGTCGCCAAGCGGTCGGCGAGTCTATAGGGAGGGTCGCAGAGCACGAGGTCGAAGGCACCCTGCTCGGCGCTGCGCAGGAACCGGACGGCGTCCGAGCGGATGACGCGGGCGCGCTCGCCCAACCCGAGGCGCTCGACGTTCTCCCGCGCGGTTCGGGGGCGCGTATCGACGAGCGTCGCCTCGCTCGCACCCCTCGAGAGCGCCTCGATCGCGAGCGCGCCACTGCCGCAGAACAGGTCCAGGACCCGAGAGCCGGAGACGTCGCCCAGAATCGAGAAGACCGCCTCCCTGACGCGCTCGGTGGTCGGCCTGACATCGCCCTTCGGCACGCGGATGCGGCGCCCGCCGAGCTCCCCACCGCTGATGCGAAGTTCGCTCACGCCGCGAGCTGCTCGACGCGCTCGTCGCCGAAGCGCCGGCGCGCCTCGTCGAGCAGCGGCCCGATCCCCGGCGCCTCGAGGGAGCCGAAGCGCTCGCGGAGCTCCAGGATGCGCCGCCGGGCCTCGAGCAGCAGAGCCATGTCCTCCGGCAACGAGGCGGCGCGGAACCGCGGCAGGCCGTGCTGCCGGGTCCCGAGGATCTCCCCCTCGCCGCGGATCGTCAGATCGACCTCTGCGAGCGCAAAGCCGTCCCCCTCCCCCGCGATGGCCTCGAGTCTCGCCTTGGCCGCCTCCGACTCGGGGTCGCCGAAGAGGATGCAGAAGGACTCGTGCCGCCCTCGGCCCACGCGCCCGCGGAGCTGGTGGAGCTGCGAGAGGCCGAACCGCTCCGCGCCCTCAACGAGCATCACGGTCGCGTTCGCCACGTCGATGCCGACCTCTATCACCGTGGTGGCCACCAGGACATGCGCCTGGCCGGAGGAGAACGCGTCCATCGTGCGGGACTTCTGCTCCGAGGACATCTGGCCGTGCAGCAGCGCGACCCGGAAGTCGCTGAGCTCGCCCTTCGCCAGCCGCTTCGCCTCGGCCTCCGCCGCCTTGGCCTCGATCGCCTCCGAGTCGCTCACCAGCGGGCAGACAACGTAGGCCTGCCGCCCCTCGCGCAGGCGCTCGCGGATGAACTCGTACGCGGCCGCCCGGTGCTCCTCGTCGACAACTCGCGTCCGGATCGGCTGGCGGTCCTTCGGCAGCTCGCGCAGGGAGGTCGTGTCGAGGTCCCCGTAGGCGGTCAGCGAAAGCGTCCGGGGAATCGGCGTGGCGGTCATGTGCAGGACGTGCGGCAGGCGCGCGCCCGGGCCCTTGGCGTCGAGCGCCGCGCGCTGGCGGACGCCGAAGCGGTGCTGCTCGTCCACCACGGCGACGGCCAGCGAGGAGAACTCCACCGACCCCTCGATCAGGGCGTGGGTGCCGACGACGAGCTGCGGCGTCCCGGCGGCGAGCGAGGCGAGGAGTTTGCGGCGGGCGACGGGCGGCGTCGCCGAGGTGAGCAGCGTGGCGGGAGCGGCTCCCCGGTTCAGTTCCTCGAGCGTGCGGAAGTGCTGCTCCGCGAGCGTCTCCGTCGGCGCCATCAGCGCGGCCTGGTGGCCCGCTTCGATCGCGCGCAGCATCGCGTAAAGGGCCAGCACGGTCTTCCCGGATCCAACCTCTCCCATCAGTAGCCGCTGCATCGACTCCTCCCGCGTGAGGTCGGCGTCGATCTCCGCCAGGGCGCTGCGCTGGTCCCCGGTGAGCTCGAATGGCAGCGACCCGAGCCAACCGGCGACGTCGGTTCCCGGCGGCGGCAGCTCGATGCCCCGCTTGCCGGAGACGCGGCGGCCGCGCCTCGAGACCAGGGCGGCCTGGTAGAGGAAGAGCTCCTCGAAGGCGAGCCGCTCACGCGCGGCCTCCGCCTGGTGCTCATCGGCGGGGAAATGAGAAGCGACGATGGCCTCCGTCGCGCTCGCCATTCGCAGCTCACGCCTCAGGCGACCCGGGACGGGCTCCACCGCGTGCCGGGCTAGCGGAGTGGCCTGCCAGATCCACTCGCGAATCTTCTGCGGCCGGATCCGCTCGCTGGCAGGGTGCACCGGCACGACCCCCGTGGTGTGCAGGCCGACCGGTAACGCGAGGGTGCGCGACAGCGCAACCCGTTTGGTGTCGGTATCGAGGAACTCGTGCTCGGAGACGGCAAAGCCGCGCTTCTCGAGCTTGCCGTGGAGCAGCAACCGCGTCCCGGGCTGGAGCCGGTCGGCGAGCCAGGCGCGGTTGAACCAGACGGCCTTCACCTTCCCGCTTCGGTCGGAGACATCGGCCTCGAGGATGGTCAGGCGGCGGCGCCGGGTCGGCCGGAGCCTGGCCCCCTTGACTTCGACCTCCACCGTCGCTTCCTCCCCGAGTCTCAGCTCGCCCAGACCGACCGGATTTGCGCGGTCCCGGTAGCTATGAGGGAGGTGGCGCAGCAGGTCGCCGAGGCTCGATATCCCCATCTCGGAGGCGGCCTCCGCCAGCTTCGGCCCGGCGCCCTTCAGCTTCGTGATCGGCGCATCGAGGATCGACGGCCGGGGCGTCGTCTTCAGTGGCGCCCCCAGCAGCTCGGACAGCTCGAGGATCTCACCCGTCCCGAACGAGCGCGGGACGTACGTCGCTCCCGGGTGCGAGTCGCGCTTGACGGCGGCTTCCATCGCGAACAGAGGCTAGGCGTAACGTTGGATGGCCCCCGGGGACCATCGAACATGAACACGCAGCGAGCGAAGGAGAACGTCTGGGACTACCCGCGGCCGCCGCGGGTCGAGCCGCTCGACCGCCATGTCCGCATCGTCCTCGGCGGAGAGACCATCGCCGAGAGCGACCGCGCCCTCCGTGTTCTGGAGACCGCCAGCCCTCCCACCATCTACATCCCACGTGAGGATGTGCGCGAGGACGCGCTGATCGACGCCGATGGGGCCCATACGTACTGCGAGTGGAAGGGCAACGCCTCCTACGTCCACGCCGAGGCCGGGGGCAGGCGAGCCAACCGCGCGGCGTGGCATTACCCGGATCCCAAGCCCGGCTTCGAGCAGCTGCGCGACCATCTGGCCTTCTATCCCCGCCGGGTGGACGCCGCCTTCCTCGACGACGAGGAGGTCACCCCGCAGCCGGGCGCCTACTACGGCGGCTGGATCACGGCCGAGATCGAGGGCCCGTTCAAGGGCGAACCCGGCTCCGAAGGCTGGTGAGCTAGACCGCGGCGGAGCCGCCGCGATGGCGCCGCCAGGTCTCAGAGATCCAGTCGACCGCAGGGTGCCCGTTCACCGATTCGCGGAACTCGGATCTCGGCGGCTCGGGGAGCTCGTATTGGAACTCCGGGGGCCAGGCGAGCGGGTAGAGGAGCGACGCGGCAGTCAGGTCCGCAACCGTGAAGCGGTCCCCGACCAGATGGTCGCGACCTTGGCGCTCCGATTCGATCCGGTCGAGAGCGCCGACCAGAGCAGCCTTGCTGCGCTCGAAGGACTCCTGGTCAAAGCCGTAGCGCCGCACCACATACTGCCAGGCAACGGGGAGCATGGCCCACTGCTGGACCCGCGCCGCGGCACCGTGGTCGGTCGCCATGAAGGCGGCCATGAACGTCCGATCCTTGCGCCCCTCCCAGAAGCCCACCCTGCGCATGTCGTGCCCGACCTCATCGGTGAAGTAGGCGGCGATCTCGAGCGCCCGGCGGCGCTCGTCGGGATCGGAGGGAAAGAGGGCGGGCTCAGGCTGTCGAATCTCGAGCGCGTCGATGATCCGGGCGGAGTCGACGATTCGCTTGCCGTCCAGATCGATCACGGGAAGCGTGCCGCCGCCGCGTGAGAACATCATCGCTCGCGGGCCGCCGGGCAGCACTGACCGGCGCTCGTGACGGATGCCCTTGTGGTCGAGCGCCCAGCGAGCCTTCTCGTTGTAGTTGGAGAAGCTGTACTGCCAGAGAGTTGGGAGCCCATCGGCAGGGGGCAATCAGTCCGCCTCAATGGAATCGAGGTCGATGGAGACGACGGTCGGGCCGCGAAGCGGACGGCCGCGCGGGCCCTTCGGGACGACGCGGCGCATGGTCGGGAAGACGAGCCCGTCGAACTCGTGGTGGCCATCGCACAGGTGCGCGGCATTGGCCAAGGAGGAAACCACGTCAGGGTGATAGTCGTGGCGGCGCAACAGGCCTCGCGGGTCGAAATAGAGCGCCTGTTCGCGGCAATGGGTGTGGACGTCCTCGGGGAAGGCGACGTCGAGCCTGCGCCAGCTCTCACCGCCAACGGTCAGTGGCTCCCCCTCGGAGACCTGAAAGCCGGGCCGCTCGAGCAGAAACGGGATGTTCAGATAGTTCCAGAACGCGTAGCCCGCGAAGTAGAGAGCGTCCAGGTCGTCCCAGCGGAGGTCTCGCCGCAAGCCGGAAAGCCCAGAGAAGGCGTCACGCGGGTCGGGGCGCTCGGAGAGCACCTCCCCGTCCTCCCCTTCTATCCGCACCGTGCCCCCCGCGTAGATACCACTGCTTCCTTTCCGCGGATACGGCTGGAGAACAGCGCCCTGCTCATCGGTGGTGACGCTGATGCCGTAGTCGCGGAAGGAGGCCGCTTTGCCCTTCATCCGCATCAGCAGGCCGCCCGAATTGACGTGAGCGGAGATTCCCTTGACGCCGCGCCAGCGGCGCCGTCCGCCGGCCGCGTCGATCGCATCGTCTAGCAGCGAGCTCACTCTGCGGCCAACAGCCACCAGTAGTGCGGCTGTCCACCGTCATGAACCTCGAGCTCCACGCCCTCCGGCGCATGCTTCTCGAGATCGCCGAGCGGAATCGGCGCCCCGTCCCCGACGACGACGGTGAGGATCTCGGCGCCCTCGGCCAGCCGCGCCATCGTCTCCGAGAGGGTTGAGCCGGCCCCGCCCCAGGCGACGATCTCGTCGCCGAAGAAGCCGACCGCGTCGCCGGTCACGAAGCGCCCCTTGGCGTCGTCGCGAGCGGCCGGAGCCACCGAGCCCGTCCGGATCCCCTCGAGCGCCGCGCTGAGACGCGCGCCGTTCTCGTCGACCGAGGCGGTGGGGTCGAGCTCCACCAGCGCCGCGAGGCCTGCCTGCTGCGAGGTGCACACGACCACTCGGGCCTCCTTGTCCGAGAGCTCGGCCGCACGCTCGGCGGCCATCACCACGTTGGGGTTGTTGGGGAGGACGAGCACCTCCTCGGCTGGGAGCTCGTGGATGGCCGCGAGCAGGTCGTAGATCGAGGGGTTGAACGTCTCGCCGCCGTCGACCACGAACGCTCCGAGTCCCTCGTAGAGCTCCCGCATCCCGCGGCCGGCCACCACCGCCACGGCCGCGCATCGACCGGCCTGCAGCCGCGCGCTGCGCTCGGCGATCTGCTCTCGCATGTCGGCGACGTCCAGCTGCGTGACCTCGCCGGAGTCGCCGAAGAGGGCAACCGCCGACTCGGGCTCGTCGGTGTGGACATGGACCTTGAGGGTGGCCTCGTCGCCCACGACCAGGACTGAGTCACCCAGCTCCTCCAGCTGCGGCACGAAAGCGCGGCTCTCCATCCCCGTCCCCGTGACGATGAAGTTGGTGCAGTAGCGGTAGCGGCTGTCCTCGTGGTGCGGGCGCGTGTCCGCCGCGGGCGCGTAGTGCGGCACCGGCGGCGAGGCCTCGATGTCCCCCCGGAGGCCAGCGACGACGCCGGCGAGGATCACCACGATTCCGTGAGCCCCCGCATCCACGACCCCTGACTCGCGCAGCACCTCGAGCTGCTCCGGAGTCCGGGCGACGGCCGCCTCCCCATCCCTTACCGCGACCTCGAGCAGCTCGGCCAGCAGGGCATCCTGCTCGCCCGGGGTGGCATCCGGCGACAGGCGGACCTCCTCCATGTGCGCGAGGCGGCGCGAGATCGAGTGGGCGATCTCGCGGAAGACGGTCAGCATCGTCCCCTCCGCCGGCTCGCGCACCGACTCGTAGGCGGCGTCGGCGGCACGGGCGAATGCGGCCGACACCAGCATCGGGTCGACGAGCTCGCCCGGCCGGCTGGCGAGCTCCTCGGCGGCGCCGCGAACGATCTGGCTGAGGATCACCCCGGAGTTCCCTCGCGCCCCCATCAGGGCGGCGCGCGCGAGCGCGTTGACCAGCTCGGTGCGCCCGACCTCATCGACCATCTGGCCGTCGAGGCGGTCGAGCTCCTCGCTGACGGCCCGCAGGGTCAGCGCCATGTTGTCGCCCGTGTCGCCGTCGGCGACGGGAAAGACGTTGAGGTCGTTGACCTCCTTGCGCCGCTCCTCGAGGTGAGCGGCCGCCGCGGAGACCACGCGCCGGAATCGCTCTATGGAGGGGTCAGCCATGCGGGGAGTCAGCGGACCTTAGCCCTAGGCAGACGGCTTCGCCATCAGATCGCGGCCACAAGCGGCCGCCCATCATAAGCCGCTCCGGGCTTTGCCCTCCGCACCTGAGGAGAGCGCCCTGGTGGCCGCTACGCGGCCTTGGTCACCTTGTTCGACTTCAGGCATCGCGTGCAGACGTACACGCGCGCGGTCCCGCCGCCGGGCTCCTGGATCCGCACCTTCTGCAGGTTCGGGTTGAAGCGCCTCCGGGTGGCGACCATCGAGTGGCTTCGTGAGTTCCCGAACGCGGGACGCTTGCCGCAGCTGTGACAGACCTTGGCCATCGGACGCGTGATGGTAGCGGCCGCTGCCACGCAGGGACATGCGTCCAATCGGCGAAGCCAGTGACTTGCATCGCATCTCGCGACCCAATAACCGGCAGCGAGTCCTTGAGCTGAGATGACCACCCGGCACAGCACGCTGTTCCGATCTCGCGCGCGCTTGACCGCGGAGGCCGAGGCGCTCCCGGGATCCATCGCCGACTACCTCGGAGACATGGTCTCGGCCCACGCCCCGGACGGGACCTACCGCTACGTGTCCGCGGCCTCGCAGGAGCTGCTCGGCTACGAACCGGAGGACCTGGTCGGGACCTCGGCCTTCGACCACTTCCACCCGGAGGACGCGAAGAAGGTCGGCGTCGTCCATCGCAGCACGCTGAACGGCGCTCCGGTGACCGTCGCGTACCGGCTGCGGCGCAAGGACAACGAGTACGTCTGGGTCGAGACGACCACCAGGGTGCTGAGAGACCGGGACAGTGACGAGGTCAGCGAGATCGTCTGCTCCACCCGCCCTCTGGGCGACCGCATGGCCGTGGCGAAACTGAGCAGCGAGGAGCACCGCCAGTCACTCGGCCGCATCCAGGCGATCCTGGAGGGCGAGACCATCGACCCCGTCTACCAGCCGATCTACGAACTCGACTCGGGTCGCGCGATCGGCTGCGAGGCGCTCTCCCGTTTCCCCGGAGACCCCCAGCGTGGCCCGGACCGCTGGTTCGCAGAGGCCTGGGACGTGGGCCTCGGCGTCCCCCTCGAGCTGCTCGCGGTCCGGATCGCCGCCACGGCCCTCCCCCGGCTGCCGGCCGGCGTCAGCCTCTGCGTCAACGCGTCGCCACCAACGATCTTCTCGGAAGGGTTCCTCGACTGCCTGGGCCGCGACACGGACCGCGTGACCGTCGAGCTCACGGAGCACCTGCACGTCGACGACTACGAGGGGTTCACGGCGAAGCTCGGACCGCTCCGCGAGGCGGGCGGCAAGGTCGCGATCGACGACTTCGGCGCCGGCTACGCCAGCCTGCGGCACATCCTCAAGGTGCGCCCCGATCAGATCAAGCTCGACATCTCCCTGACGGAGCGGATCGACGAGAACCAGGTCGCGCACGCCCTGGCGACCTCGCTCGTGTCCTTCGCCGACGAGGTCGGCGTGAAGGTCGTTGCCGAGGGCATCGAAACCGAGGAGCAGCTCGAGGCGCTGCTCGAGATCGGCTTCCGCTACGGCCAGGGCTTCTACTTCGGCGTGCCCGGGCCCCTCGAC
This sequence comes from Solirubrobacterales bacterium, assembly GCA_036276255.1. Classification (GTDB taxonomy): domain Bacteria; phylum Actinomycetota; class Thermoleophilia; order Solirubrobacterales; family 70-9; genus DASUPK01. The sequence continues at coordinate 64,993 of DASUPK010000050.1, read as the reverse complement.
GAGGTGCTCGGGCAGCTCAGCTGAGCTCGGCCCGAAGCAGGGCCATGCGCATCGCGACCACGGCGGCCCCCCGCCCCTGGTCGCGCTTGTCGCCACCTGAGCGCGCGAGCGCCTGATCCATGTTCTCCGCGGTGATCACGCCGAAGGCGCAGGGCACGCCCGTGTCGAGCTGGACGCGCTGCGTGCCGGCGGCGACCTCGTTGCAGACGTGATCGTAGTGGCTGGTCTCCCCGCGGATGACGACGCCGAGGCAGGCGACCCCGGCGAAGCGGCCGGATTCCGCACAGAGCTTCGCAGCGAACGGCAGCTCGAACGCGCCGGGCACGCGGTAGGTGTGGACCGAGGCCTCGCTCACACCGCCGAGGTCGAACCCCTCGGCGGCCCCGTTGAGCAGCCGCCCGGCGATGTCCTCGTAGAAGGTCGCGACGCAGACCGCGAACTCCATCGACTGCAGGGCCTTGAGGTCGGAGTCGGTGAACTGCTCGAAGGAGTCAGTCACCTGGCGGATAGTCCCCCGGCTCGCCCTCCTGTTCGGCGTCCTTGCGATGCTCCTCGTAGAGCAGCTGCTCGTCGAGCGACAGGCCCTGGTGATGGAGCGCGTGCCCCATCCGGTCGCGCTTGGCGTTCAGGTAGGCCTCGTTGTGCGGGTTGGGGACCGACTGGATCGGGACCTGGTCGGTGACCGAGAGCCCGTAGCCCTCCAGGCCGAGGATCTTCTTCGGATTGTTGGTGAGGATGCGGATGCTGGATAGGCCCAGGTCCACCAGGATCTGGGCGCCGATGCCGTAGTCGCGCAGGTCGGCCGGCAGCCCGAGCTTGAGGTTGGCATCGACGGTGTCGAGGCCCTCCTCCTGCAGCTTGTAGGCGCGCAGCTTGTTGAGCAGGCCGATGCCACGCCCCTCCTGGGAGAGGTAGAGCAGAACGCCCCTGCCCTCCTTCTCGATCGTCGCAAGCGCTGCCTCGAGCTGTTCGCCGCAGTCGCAGCGCAGCGAATGGAAGACGTCGCCGGTGAGGCACTCCGAGTGCACTCGCACCAGCACGTCCTCCTGCCCCGCGACCTCGCCCTTGACCATCGCAACGTGGTGCTTGTCGTCGATCAGCGACCGGTAGCCCACGGCGCTGAACTCGCCGAACTTGGTGGGCAGCTTCGTCGAGACGATCCGCTCCACCAGCTTCTCGGTCCGTCGCCGGTAGGCGATCAGGTCGGCGACCGTGATCATCTTCAGCTCGTGCCTCGTGCAGTACTCGGCCAGGTCCGGCACCCGCGCCATCGTCCCGTCCTCGTTCATGATCTCGCAGATCACCCCGGCCGGGATCAGGCCGGCGAGACGTGCCAGGTCGACGGCGCCCTCGGTATGGCCGGTGCGCTCCAGGACGCCGCCCTCCTTCGCCTTCAGTGGGAACACGTGGCCGGGCTGGACCAGGTCGTCGGGCCCAGAGTGGGGATCGATCGCGACCTGGATCGTCCGTGCGCGGTCCGCCGCGGAGATGCCGGTCGTCACTCCCTCGCGGGCCTCGATCGAGACGGTGAAGGCAGTCTCCAGCGGCGCCTCGTTCTTGGCCGCCATCAGGTTGAGGCCCAGCTCCTGGCAGCGATCGTCCGTCAACGCGAGGCAGATCAGGCCTCGGCCGTGCATCGCCATGAAGTTGACCGCCTCGGGCGTCGCGAACTGCGCAGCCATCACCAGGTCGCCCTCGTTCTCGCGGTTCTCGTCGTCGCAGACAACGATCATCCGGCCGCGGCGGATGTCCTCGATCGCCTCCTCGATGGTCGAGAAGGGCGAGCCCGTCTTCGTCTGTGTCTGTTCCGTGCCGTCGGCCATCAGTGCTCCTTCGTTAAGGGTAAAACCTGGCGCTGGACGTACCTGGCCAGGACGTCGCATTCGACGTTGAGGCGATCGCCGGGCTGCACGGATCCCAGCGTGGTGCGCTCCAGGGTCTCCGGGATCAGCGAGACCTCGAGGCAGTCGTCCACCAGGACGGCGATGGTCAGGCTGACCCCCTCGATCGCGATCGAGCCGCGCTCGACGACGTAGGGCAGCAGTTCCTCCGGGAGCTCGACCCGCAGGCGCTTCGCGAAGCCGTCGGCGACGAGATCGATGACCATCGCCGTGCCGTCGACGTGGCCCTGGACGACGTGGCCGCCGAGGCGGTCGGTCGCTCGCAGGGGAAGCTCGAGGTTGACCGGCGAGGACTCCTCCAGCTCGCCGAGAGTCGTCAGCGACAGCGTCTGGTGCATGACGTCTGCCTGGAAGCTCCCGTCGCCCACCGAGGTGGCCGTCAGACAGGCGCCGTTGACGGCAACCGAGTCGCCTTCGGCCAGCTCGGAGGCCAGGCCGGCGGCGATCCGCAGGCGCGCGCCGCCTTCCGAGGCATCCACAGCCTCGACGCGTCCCAGCTCCTTGACGATCCCCGTGAACATCAGCCGATCACCACTCCCGGAGCCTGGCGCGGACGAGGATGTCCTCGCCCACCCCCTCGAACCGGGTTTCCAATGGCCGCACGCCGTCGGCGATGCGGACGGCGCCCTCGCCCTCGAGCACGGCGCGGGCCCTTGCCGCCCCGACCAGCACCGGCGCGATGAAGAGCCGCATCTCGTCCACCTCGCCCGCGTCGAAGAGTGCGCCCGCCAAGGTGGGCCCACCCTCGACCAGCACATCCTGGATGTCCCGGCGCCCGAGCTCGGAGAGCCCGGCCTCGAGCCGGTCACGGGGAGTACGCCCGGGGACCACGATCATCTCGGCACCGGCGCCCTCGAGAGCGTCGCGCTTCGCCGACGCCGCCTCGGGTGCGCAGACGACGACCAGGGGGGCCTCGTCGATGGAGCCGACCAGCGCCGAGTCGATGGGCAAACGGGCGCCTGAGTCGAAGACGACACGCGCCGGCTGCCTCGCGACGCCCTCCATTCGCGCGGTGAGCAGCGGGTCGTCGGCGAGGGCCGTGCCGATGCCGACCGCGACCGCGTCGCACTCGGCGCGCCAGCTGTGAACCAGCTCACGGCTCTCCGGGCTCGAGATCCAGCGCGAGTCGCCCGTGGGCGAGGCGACGCGGCCGTCGAGCGACATGGCCGCCTTGTAGGTGAGCAACGGACGGCCGGTCCTGGCGCGCTTGCGGAAGGGCTGGTTGAGGAGGCGGGCGGCGCTCGGCTCGGCCCCGTTGGCGAGCTCCACGTCGACGCCACCGTCGCGGAGCATTCCCGGGCCCCGGCCTGAGGCCTTGTCGGTCGGGTCCTCCGAGGCGTAGACGACCCGCGCGATGCCGGCCTCGAGGATCGCCTCCGTGCACGGGGGCTGACGGCCGCTGTGGGCGCAGGGCTCGAGGGTCACATAGATCGCGGCGCCGGCGGGATCGGCTCCGCGGGACCTGGCGTCCTCGATCGCCGCGCGCTCCGCGTGCTGGCCGCCGAGCTCGGCGTGAAAACCCTCGCCGATCACCTCACCGTCGCGCACGATCACAGCGCCGACGAGCGGGTTCGGGCTCACGCGGCCGCGGCCACCCTCGGCGAGCTCCAGAGCCCGGCGGAGGTACGCGGCTTCCTGTTCTGTGCTGACCGTGGCGATGCTCGCCTCCTTGGTGGTTGGGCCGAGCTCGATTGATTGACTGGTCAGTCAGCCAGGATTGTACGCCCAGCCTCGGTTAAGGGACATCAAATTCGCAATCGAGGCTTGCCCGTAGTGTTCCGCGTCATGCCGAGAGTGGGACGGGTGCAGGCGACGGACGAGGCGCGCAGCTACGGGCGCCGCGCCAGCCTGCTGTCGATCGGTGTCGGCCTGACGGGGCTGATCACCTACCTCTACTTCGCGATCGCCTCGCACGAGCTGTCGAAGGACCAGTACGGGCAGATCGCCGTGCTCTGGTCGGCGGTCTTCATCGTCGTCTCGGTCCTGCAGCGGCCAGTGGAGCAGCTCCTCTCGCGGACGATCTCCGAGAACCTCGCTCACGACGTGCCGATCACGCACACCGTTCGGGTCGCGGCCACGATCCAGCTGTCGGTTGCGATCGCCTTCGACGTCGTCGCGCTCGCCCTCCGCACGCCGATCCAGGACAACCTGCTGGACGGCAACGCGACGCTGTATTGGATCGGCGTGGCGGCGGTCACGGCCTACGGGGCGAGCTACTTCGCCCGCGGATTTCTCGCGGGCAGCCATCGCCTGACCATCTATGCGCTGCAGATCATCAGCGAATCCATCGCGCGGACGGCCTTCCCGTTCGCCGTGGCCCTCGGATTGGCATCAGGCCAAACCGTCGTCGCCCTCGGCATCGTCGCAGCCCCCACGCTCTCCCTGATCGTCGTCCCGTTCGCCTTCTTCCGGCGATTCGGTTCCGCCGCCCCCGCAGGGGCGGACGGCGGGGAGGCCTCCGAAGGAACTCCCGGCGAAGGCCGGCCTGAGGAGGCCTCGCCGGCGGCCGCCCCGGCGGCACCGGCGGACGAATTCACCCTGGCTCGAGGCGGCCGGTTCGCGGGAGGGGTGTTCCTGATCATGCTCAGCGAGCAGACCCTGATGAACGCCGGGATCCTGAGCACCAAGGCGACCGCGGGCGCGGCCGCAGCGGGGTACATCTTCAACGTGCTGATGATCGCCAGGGCGCCCCTGCAGCTCTTCCAAGCGGTGCAGACCAGCCTCCTCCCCCACCTCACGACCCTGGGCTCGCGCGGCGAGGAGAAGGACTTCCGCGCCTCCATCCGCGTGACCCTGCTGGCGATCGCCGGCTTTGCCGGGCTGGTCACGCTCGCCATGCTGGTCGCGGGACCAGAGCTGATGCAGATCGCCTTCGGCAAGAAGCACGACTACAACCGGGGCGACCTGGTCGTCGTGGCGATCGGCATGGGGCTCTACCTGTCCGCCGCGACGCTCAACCAGGCAGCGCTAGCGCGCGGCCAGGTGCGTCGCGCGTCGTTCTGCTGGATCGGGTGCGCGACCGCCTTCATAGTCTGGATCGTGGTTCCGATCGTCTCCAATGACGTCACCCGTGTCGTCATCGGCTACCTCGGCGCCGCGGCGCTGCTCTGCTCGGTCCTCTACTGGCTCTACCGCCAGCCCCTGACCCCGCTGGAGCACCGGGTCGAACCCGGGTCGACCGAGGAGATCGAGCTGCAGCTGGCCTCGGCCGACGAGGCCGGCTAGCGGCCACTAGGCCCGCAGCGACTTATGTGGGGGCGGCCGCTTGTAGCCGCGATCTGATGGCGAAGCCGTCTAGCCGACGTCCCCGAGCACCGACCCGGACTTCCGCGCCGTTCCCCGGACGAACATCGCCTCCAGCTTGCGCAGGGCCTCCACGGTTCCCATCGCGACCAGGACGTCGCCGGCGCGCAGCACCGCGTCCGACGACGGCTGGGGATGGACCTTGCCGTCGGTGTTGCGGAGCGCCGCGATCGAGGTGGTCCCGCGCACCTGACCGACCGTCATCCCCTCGGCCTGGCAGCCCTCGCTGACGTCGATCTCTTCCATCCGGTACTCGGGGGCGACGTCGACAACCCCGGTGACCTGCGGCTGGAGCGCCAGCCGGGCCATCTCCGCGCCGCTCGACTTGTAGGGGGAGATCACCCGGTCGGCTCCCGCGCGGAGGAGCTTCTTCTCCGAGTCTTCGACGCTCGCACGCGCGACGATCGTGATGTCTGATCGAAGTTCGCGTGCGGTCAGGCAGGTGAAGATGTTCTCGGCATCGGAGTCGACGCAGGCGAGGACGGAGATCGCGCGCTCGATGCCGGCCGCCTTCAGCATCTCGTCCTCGGAGGGGCGGCCCTGCAGGAAGGGCGCACCCATCTGCTCGGCGATGTGCTGGTTCTCGTCGAGGCTGTCGATGATCACGAAGCGATCGCCGCCCGTCTGAAGATCGCGCGCGACCTGGCGCCCAACCCGGCCGAAGCCGCAGATCAGGTGGTGGCCGTTGAGGTCTTCGATCTTCTTCAGGGTTCGGCGCTCCTCGAGAATCTCTCCCAGGTGCCCGGCGACGAAGAACTCGGTCACCGTCACCAGGGCGTAGAAGAGCGTACCCACGCCCAGGACGATCAGCAGGACCTTGGTGAGTTGCCCGGGCAGGTCAGTCGGCTCCGGAGCGGACCCGACCGTGGCCACCGTGTCCAGGGAGAAGAGGAAGCCATGCCAAACGGAGACGTTCTGGGACAACGAGTACGCGACGCTCCCCGCTAGGAGGACCGCCACGATCAAGCCGATGAGCGCGGCGAGCCGCCGCAGGAAGGGCTCGAGCTCGCCTCGCTCGCGACTAAGCAGCGCCCGCGGCCTCCGCTATCGCGGTGTACGCCGCGGCCGGGTCATCGGCTCCGAAGACGGCCGAGCCGGCAACGAACAGGCTCGCCCCCGCAGCCGCCACGCCGCCCGCAGTGCCCGGGTCGATCCCGCCGTCGACCTCGATCGTCCCGGCCCCCACCACGGCGCTCAGCCGCCCGACCTTGTCGGGCGAGTCGGCGATGAAGGGCTGGCCGCCCCAACCCGGGTTGACGGTCATGCAGAGGAAGACGTCGGCGTCGTTCACGGACTCGCTGACCGCGGTGACCGGTGTGCCCGGGTTGATCGCGAGGCCCGCCAGGCAGCCGAGCTCGCGGATCGCGTTCAGGGTGCGGTTGACGTGCGGGGTCGCCTCGGCGTGAAAGGTGATGTTGTCCGCGCCCGCCTTGGCGAACTCCTCGATGTGGCGGTCAGGACTCTCGATCATCAGGTGGACGTCGATCGCTCCGCCGGCGTCGTGGACGAGGTCGGCGATCGAGCCGGCCACCAGGGGGCCGATGGTGATCGGCGGGACGAAGTGACCATCCATCACGTCGACGTGGATGACGCGCGCACCGGCCGCCATCACCTCCTCGACCTGGGAGCCAAGCCGCGAGAAATTGGACGAGAGGATCGAGGGCGCGACGCGCTTCGACGAGAAGAGGTCGCGCGGGCCGGTCGAGGCGGTATCGGTGGCGGCTTCCAAGGTCAGATCGAGCGAAGCATCGAGTGCCCGCAGGCCTGGCACTTCATGTCCTCGGTCCGGGTGAGACGGCTGATCGTCCCGTGCTCGCCGCAGTTCGGGCACTGCGAGACGAGCTCGAAGCGCTTCAGGCAGTAGACGCAGACGAAGCGGCCCGGCAGCTGGGCGGGCCTCAGCCAGGGTTCCCCGCACCCCGGGCAGTTCGGGCGCTGGAGGGAGCTTTCCGCGGCGTCGGCGGAGTCGGCGGTCTCTCCCACGCCGCTGTCGACTCGTTCAGCCATGTGACGAGGGTATCGAGCGTCAGACCGCCCTACGCGGCAGCTCGTGACCGCGCAGGAAATCGGCCACGTTCATCGGCTTCTTTCCGGGCGGCTGCACGACCTCGAGGCTGAGACCGCCGCCGCCCGAGGAGCCGACCACCAGGCCCCCGTCGCGGGGCTCGATCGTGCCCGAGGACGGGCCGTCGTCCACCTCACGGGCACGCCGGACCCCGAGCCGCTCGCCGTCCTCCAGCTCGAGGAAGGCTCCGATGTGAGGAGTCAGCGCGCGGACGATCCGCTCCAGCTCCGCCGCGGTCCGCGAGGGAGACAGGTGGCGCTCCGCGCCCGTGACCTTTTCCGCGTAGGTGGCCTGCGCGTCGTCCTGATCGGTGAAGGCGAGCTCTCCCGCCGAGAGCGCATCGAGCGCCCTGACCAGCAGCTCTCCCCCGACCTCGGCCAGCCTCGCCGAGAGGGAGGCGTAGTCGTCCTCGGGTGAGACGGCGATCTCCTCGGCGAGCGCCAACGGACCGGAGTCGAGGCCCTCGGTGACCCGCATGATCGTCACTCCGGTGATCTGGTCCCCCGCCATCAGCGTGCGCTCGATCGGGGCGGCGCCGCGCCAACGCGGAACCAGCGACGGATGCACGTTGAACATCGGGAACTCGCTGAGCAGCGGCTCCTTGATCAGCTGGCCGAAGGCGCAGACCGCGACCGCCTCCGGTCGTGCGGCGCGGATCGCGTCGAGCGACTCGGGCGAATTGACGTCGGCCGTCTGGTGGATCGCCAGCCCAAGTGCGCGGGCGGCCTCGGCGGCCGGCGGTGGGGCGAGCCTGCGCCCTCGTCCCCGCCTGCTGTCCGACCGGGTGACCACGAGCGCCGGGCGGTGCGGGCTGTCGGCGAGGCGCCGGAGCACCTTCGCCGCGAACTCACTGGTGCCGAGGTAGGCGGTCCTCACTCCTCGGTGGACGCTTCGTCGGCATCTCCCCCGTCGTCCTCACTCTCGGGGGCGTAGGTGCCCCCTTCGCGGAGGGCCTTGAGCGCGCCCTTGCGCTGGTCACGCTCGGTGCGGTCGATCATCAGCACTCCGTCGAGGTGGTCGACCTCGTGCTGGATCACGCGCGCCTCCAGGCCCGATGCCTCGACCCAGATCGGGTCGCCGTGGACGTCCACTCCGCGCGCCCTGACATGGAGCGGGCGATCCACGTCGACGATCACGCCGGGGAGGCTGAGGCAGCCCTCCTCGGCCGTCGCCTCGTCCTCGGAGAGCCACTCGATCTCGGGGTTGACGAGCACCGTCGGCTCGGCCTCCGAGCCGACCTGGAAGACGAGCATGCGCCGGAGCACGCCGAGCTGCGTGGCCGCCAGGCCGACGCCGATCGCGTCGCGCATGAGGCCGATCATTCGCACCGACTGAGCGGCGAGCTCGTCGTCGAACTCAGTCACGGGCGACGCGGCCGAGCGGAGCACCGGGTCGCCGTACTTGACGACCAGCGAGAGCGCCGCGGAACGGCGCTCGAGCGCCTCCTGGTCGACGCCCTCGGGCTCCCTCGCCTCTTCGGCGAGCTCGTCGTCGCGCTCTTCGACGGGGGTGTTCGTGTGTTCCTCAGCCACGCTTTCGAGTCTAGTCGCGCCTACTGGGGATCCACGTCCACCGAGATCGCGACCTCGCGCAGGGCGCGGTCGGCGACGGCGGTGCGGACCGCATCGCGGACCGCCCCCACGGCCCGGTGGCGGTTCCCGGACTTGATCAGCAGGCGGCGCCGGTGCTTCCCGCGGAGACGGAAGAGCGGCGCCGGGCCGAGCAGGTCGTCGTCTGCTCCGAGGCGATCGGCGACGAGCTCGCCGACCTTCCCTGCCGAGATCTCGACCCGGTCCTCGTCCCGGCTCGCGAGCCCGATTGCGATCAGATGCGAGAAGGGCGGGTAGCGAAGGGCGCGCCGCCGCTCGATCTCCTCCGCGAGGAACGCCGAGGCATCGTGCCTGGTGGCGTGGCGGATGCTCGGAGCGCCGGTGGCCAGGGCCTGGACCAGGACGCGCCCCCCAGCGTCGCCCCGCCCGCTGCGGCCGGCGAGCTGGGTGATCAGGGCGAAGGTCCGCTCCTCGGAGCGGAAGTCCGGCAGGCGCAGAGCGCCATCCGCGTCGAGGATCACGCTCAGCGTCACGTCGGGGAAATCGTGTCCCTTCGCGACCATCTGGGTGCCCACCAGCACGCCCGAGTCGGCCGCCTCGAACCGTCTCAGCACCTCCACATGCCCAGATCCGGCGGCACTGTCGGAGTCGAGCCGGAAGACCTCGAGGGGCGCGAGCAGCTCGTTGAGCTCAGCCTCGACGCGCTGCGTGCCCGAGCCGACCCGCGCGATGGTCACCGACGAACACTCCGGGCACGCCTCGGGCATCGGCTCGGCGTGGCCGCAGTGATGGCAGCGCAGCGCGTTGTCGCGGTGCAGGATCAGCGAGACGTCGCAGTTCGGGCACTCCCAGGCGTGGCCACAGGAGCGACAGGTCAGATGGGTCGACCAGCCCCGGCGGTTGATCAACAGGATCGCCTTGCCGCCCTCGCGCGCCACCTGCCCGAAGGCCTCGCGCGTCCGGGGATGGAGCGGGCCCGGCACCCCGCCGCGCATGTCGACGATCTCCACGGGCGGCAGCGGCCGCCCGTCGACGCGGCTGGGCAGCTCGATGCGCTCGAGCTCATGCCAGCTCTCGGGCCTCGGCGTGGCCGTCCCGCAGAGCAGGACAGCCCCCGCCTCGGAAGCCCGGCGGCGGGCTACCTCGCGAGCGTCGTAACGGGGATCGCTCTCCTGCTTGTAGGAGGAGTCGTGCTCCTCGTCGATCACGATCAGGCCCGGGTCGGGCATCGGGGCGAACACGGCCGAGCGCGGCCCGACGCAGATGCGCGCCTCGCCCGAACGCACTCGCCGCCACTCGTCGTAGCGCGCCCCGGCGGGCATCTTCGAGTGAAGCAGGGCAACCGAATCCCCGAACCGACGCCGGAAGCGGTCCATCGTCTGCGGGGTCAGCGCGATCTCCGGCACCAGCACGATCGCCCCCCTTCCCCGCGCCAGCGTCTCCCGAGCGGCCTCCAGATAGACCTCGGTCTTGCCCGAGCCCGTGACCCCGTGGAGCAGGAACGAGCCGCCGCGGCCACCACCACCTTCGCCGCCCGGAAGCGAGCCCACGACGCGCTCGAGCACGGCCCGCTGGTCGTCGGTCAGCTCCACGCCTTCGGTGACCGCCCCCACTCCGGGGGAGGAGTGCAGGCGCCGGCGCTCCACCTCACGTGTCCTGACCAGGCCGCGCGACTCCAGCCGCCGCAGAGTTGCGCGATCCGATCCGGCCGCCGACGCCAGCCGTTGCGCCGTCTGGGGACCGCCGATCAGGGCACGCAGCACCGCCTTCTGCCGCAGGCCGAGCCGCTCGCCGCCGTCGGCCGCTGCGATGCCCTCGGGCGTCGCCTCGACCTCCAGCTCGACCAACGGCTTGACGCGACGAGCCTCCGCGCCCGTCCCGACCCCCGGCGGCAGAACGAGTCCCAGCCCCCGGCCGGTCGTCGAGCAGTACTCCTCTCCCACCCAGCGTCCCAACTCGACCAGCTCAGGCGGCACACCGGCCTCGAGTGCCTCAAGCGGCTCGGCGAGGCGCCCGTCGGGGAGGTCGCTGCGCTCGGCCATGCCTACGACCACGCCGACGACGCGGCGCCTGCCGAACGGGACCACGAGCACCGACCCGACGTCAACCTCCTCCATGGAGTCGGGCAGCCGGTAGTCGAAGGGCCCGGAAACGCTCCGGGTCGTCAGCAGCGGCTCAACCTTGGCGATCGCCATGGAGATTCACCCTAGGCAGGGGCACGGACGGGCCGCACTGGAAGGTCACCGAGCGCGGCGCAGGTAGGCTCCGGCCCGTGGATCTGCAGTCCGGGGAGAAGGTGATCTACCAGGGGCATCCCTCCTGGCGGGCGATTCTCGGCTTCTATCTGAAGGGAGCCCTTGTGGGCGCCGCCGCCGGCGTCATTGCCGCGTTGATCAAGAGCGTCAGCCTCGGCGTCGTCACCTTCCTGATCGTCCTCGCGGTGACCATCGTCGTCGGCTTCGTCAAGCGCGTCGCGACCGTCTATACGATCACCGACCGCCGGCTCAACATCAAGGTGGGGATCATCTCCCGGAAGGTCCAGGAGACGCGGCTGCAGCGGGTCCAGAACGTCAACTTCGGGCAGGGCGTCTACGAGCGGATCATGCAGATCGGCGACGTCGAGTTCACCACTGCCGGGACCGATGAATCGAACTTCGTCTTCGCCGGCGTGGCGCAACCGGAGGAGGTCGTCCAGAACGTGGAGCGGGCCACCCCGATCCTCTCGGGCCTCCAGGGCGAGGCCGAGGGAACCGCCTGACGGCTTCGCCACCAGGCGCGGCCGAATCGGCCGGACCCTCGCAAGTCGCTTCGGCTTACGCCTCCGCTCCGGAAGTGACCGGCCTGTCGGCCGCTAGGCCGGCGGCCTCGCGCAGCGTGTCCGCGCGGTCCGTCCGCTCCCAGGTGAAGTCGGAGTCGTCACGGCCGAAGTGGCCGTAGGCCGCCGTCTTCTGGAAGATCGGGCGGTGCAGGTCCAGGTAGCGGCGGAACGCGGCCGGACGCAGGTCGAAGTTCTCCTGCACGAGGCGGGCGATCTCGGAGTCCGAGACCTTCCCGGTACCGAAGGTCTGCGCCATCACCGAGACCGGGCTCGCGACGCCGATCGCGTAGGCGACCTGGATCTCGCAGCGGTCTGCGAGGCCCGCGGCGACGATGTTCTTGGCCACGTAGCGAGCCGCGTATGCGGCCGAGCGGTCGACCTTCGACGGGTCCTTGCCCGAGAACGCGCCTCCGCCATGCCGGGCGGCGCCTCCGTAGGTGTCGACGATGATCTTCCGGCCCGTAAGGCCGGCGTCGCCGACCGGGCCGCCGATCACGAACTTGCCGGTCGGGTTGACAAGGAAGCTGGCGAGCAGCTCCTTCTCGGTGTAGAGCTCCTTGTACTCCGTATGCAGCACGGGCTCGAGCACGTGCTCCCAGAGGTCGTTGCGGATCATCTGCTCACCGGCCTCCTCGCGATGCTGCGTGGAGATCAGGACCTTGGAGATCTCGGCGGGCCGGTCGTTCTCGTAGCGGATGGTGACCTGGGTCTTGCCGTCCGGGCCGAGGTACGGGACCACGCCGGCCTTGCGGACCTCGGCGAGCTGACGGGCCAGCTGGTGCGCGATCTGGATCGGCATCGGCATCAGCGCCTTCGTCTCACGGCTGGCGTAGCCGAACATCATCCCCTGGTCGCCCGCGCCGGCCGAGTCCAATTCGTCGGAGCTGTCGCCCTCGCGCTGTTCGAGACCCTTGTCCACACCCTGAGCGATGTCGGGCGACTGCTCGTCGATGGCGGTGAGCACTGCACAGGCCTTGTGGTCGAAGCCGTAGCGGGGATCGTCGTAGCCGATCTTGCGGATCGTCTCGCGCGCGATCGAGGGGATGTCCACGTAGGTCTCGGTCGTGATCTCGCCGGAGACCACCACGAGCCCGGTGTTGACCAGGCACTCGCAGGCCACCCGCCCGGTGGGGTCTTCGGCCATCACGGCGTCGAGGACGCCGTCGGAGATCTGGTCGCAGACCTTGTCCGGATGGCCCTCGGTGACGGATTCGGAGGTGAACAGGAACTCGTTCTCTGAAAGCTGTTGCATGGTCCTTATCTCAGTGGTGGATGGCCAGGAAGAGCTCTGAGCGAAGCTGCTCGTCGCTCCCTCTCACGGCGAGGCCGAGAGATTGAACGTGCGAGATGTCTTCGCTGAGCGAGGCATACAGTGGATCCTCTGCCAGGCCGGCCCGCTGGGCCAACCCCAACACCTCATTGAGGTTGAGGAAGACTAGCGCCGACACACTGTCCGGGAGTCGGTCCGTCGCCGCCTGGTACGCGCCGGTCCCGCCCAGGTCGTCGCCGCTCGATCGCACCTGCGAGATGCCCTCGGGCTGCGTCGAGATCACCAGCTTGCCGTCGAAGATCGCGTAGGAGAGGTCGACCGCCGGCGAGATCTGCACCGAGTGGACCGCCACCCCGTCGATCTCCTTCGACTGGAACGAGGGCACCTGCTGCTGGCCACGGGCGGTTGCGGCCTTCAGGATCGGCTGCTGCAGCGACGCGAGCGCATCGCCCGCCTTGTTCTCATCCACTCCGTCGACGATCAGGCTCGCGTAGGGAACGGTGCCCGTCGGCTCGGCGACCAGCGCCGCCTCGCCTCCCAGCGCCGGCAGCAGGTCCCGGAATGGATCGACCCCCGCCTGCTGGCGCAGGGTCCGCCCCAGGGTCCGGAGCGACCCCGCCAGGCCCCGCGCCCCGTCACCGGCGGTCTCCAGAGCCTTGGCCACCGCCGGGCCGAGGTCGCCGACACCGACGTACCCGAGAGCATCCGATCCGGCCTCATCGGCCAGGCTCGGCTCGAACCGCGGGAGGCTCGCGAACACCGTCGGACTCCGCTGCTCGAGCTTGGGATCGAGGTCGCTGACCAGGTTCACCTCCACCCCGTCGTCGCGGGCTCGCAGCGAGGCGGCCATGCCGGTCGTGGCGCCGTAGTCGACGAAGGTACCCAGCTGGGTTGCGCTGCCGGGGCGCCCGGCGAGCAGCCGGCTGATTCCTGCCCGGGAGAGATAGAGCTCGGCCAGCCGGACGTCCGGGAGCTCGGACCGGGCGGCGTCCTGGTCGGAACCCTCCAGCCTCGGCGCCTGGCCCGACTCGGCGGCGAGCGCGCCGCGAACCGCCAGCACGTCTCCGAACAGGGCCTCGCCGCCCGAGCGCGCGGTGGCTAGCCCGGTCGGGTACACGCTGAGGGTCGCGTCGCCCACCTTCGCCTGCTTGGGCTTGCCGCCCGGAGAGAGGCTCGTGAGGAATTGGTCGGCCTCGCCGCTGTCCCCCACGCCGACGACGTAGGCATCGGCCGTCGTCCTCTTCGGGCCGGGGACTCCGATCAGGGCGAGGTCGTCCTTCGCCCACGGCAGGACCTCGTGCCCCAGGTCCACCGCCCGGCCAGCGGGGATGGCGAGAGAGCTGGTGTCGCTCTGCAGCAGCGCGGCGAAGTTGGGTAGCTGGTCATGCAGGTCGCCCGCCAAATCCCACTGGTGGCTCGAGCTGTTCACCGTCAGGTGCGCATAGAGCAGGGCGTCCCTGGGCACGTAGGCGATCGTGTCGTTGGAGGGCGCACACTCCTTCGCTGCCGAGATCTCGCAGGGGACGCCGGGAACCGGCAGGAACTTGAGGATCAGGTAGAGCACGACGACGCCGGCGACGGCGAAGATCCGGATTCTGGTCCCGCGGGAGCGCCTCGACCACCAGTAGGCCACTGCGGCAGCCGCCTGCTTGATCCAGCGCCAGGCGACCTGGGCCTTTTCCCTGAGCCAGTAGGCGACGGCCCGCAGGCGGGTGACGAACCGGAACCAGAGGTCGCCCGCCCCGTCCGGGACCTTCGGCTTCGAGAGGCTCGGTTTGGAAATTCTCGGCCGGGGCAGGCTGACACGGCGCCGAAAGCGCGCGGGCTTGTGCTTCTTCCCCTCCTTGCTCTTGTCACCGGTCTCTCCGGAGGCCTTCTTGCCCTCGGAGTCGCCGGGTTCGTCGGCACTCACGAACCGCCGGTTATACCCGGCCCGCCCGCTCCCCGCTCCGGTTCCGCCTCCCCTTGCGAGGCACGTAGTCGATCACCAGCGGGACGCCCTCGAGGGAGTAAGCCGCGCGCAACCGGTTCTCCAAATGGAAGGCCCAGTCGCGCGTGATCAGCCGGCGGTCGTTCACCTGGATCGCGAAGCGCGGCGGCCGCCTGCCGACCTGGGCCCCGTAGTAGAGCCGGAGCCTGCGTCCGTGACGCTGTGGCGGCGGCCGGTTCCCGACCACGGTCGCGATGAACTTGTTGAGCTCCGGCGTCGGGATTCGGTCGGCCGAGCGCTCGGCCAGGACGATCGCCTGCCGCAGCACCGCTCCCACCCCACGCCCAGTGTGCGCCGAGCAGGTGAGGACCGGCGGGCGCAAGCGGTTCTTCTGGGCGACGCGGGCGCGAGCGTCGTCGATGTCCGTACGCGAGACGTCCCACTTGTTGAGGGCAAGCACGGTCGCGCAGCCCGATCGCATCGACAGCTCGGCGACGCGCAGGTCCTCGGAGGTCACGCCCTCGGTCGCGTCGCAGACCACGATCGCGGCGTCCGAGCGCTCCGCCGCTCGCTCGGAGCGCAACTGGGCGTAGTAGTCGACCGTCCCCGCCACCTTGGCCCTGCGCCGCAGGCCGGCCGTGTCGACCAGGACGACGCGTTTGCCCGCCACCTCCGCTTCGGTGTCGACCGGGTCACGCGTGGTCCCAGCGGCCTCGTTAACGATGACGCGCTCGGAGCCAAGCAGAGAGTTGAGCAGCGACGACTTGCCGACGTTCGGGCGGCCGAGGATCGTGATGCGGGGCGGTTGCTCGTCATCGTCGTCGACCTCCACCACCGAATGCCGGCGAAGCTCCTCGACCAGCCGGTCCAGGAGGTCGCCGGTCCCCAGGCCGTGGCCGGCGGAGACCGGGAAGGGCACACCCAGGCCGAGGGAGTTGAGCTCGGCGCCGAGCGCCTCGTCCTCCGGGCGATCGATCTTGTTGGCTGCCACCAGCACCGGCCGGCCGGAGCGGCGGAGGAGGTCGGCGAGCTCCGCATCCCCCGGGCCGAGCCCGGCCCGAGCGTCTGCCACGAGAAGGACGACATCAGCGTCCTCGATCGCGACCTTCGCCTGGGCCTGGACCGAGCGAGCCAGCTTGGCGGAGTCCGCGAGGTCAACGCCGCCAGTGTCGATCAGGTCGAAGCTGAGCCCGTTCCACTCGCAGGGGAGCGCACGGCGATCTCGGGTCACGCCGGGCTCTGCGTCGGTGACCGCCTCGCGGCCGCCGGCGAGGCGGTTGATCAGCGTGCTCTTGCCCGCGTTCGGGAAGCCGACCACCGCGACCGAGGGCCGGCCGCGCAGCATCTGGGCGGCGGGTCCGGCCTCCATCAGGCGATTCCCCGCTCCCGGGCGAGCGTGGCGATCCGCTCGACGACCTGCTCGGGTGTGAGATCCGTGGTATCGAGCGCGACCGAGTCGTCAGCGGCGCGGAGAGCGCCGTACTCGCGGCCGCGATCGCGACGGTCCCTGTCCTCGATCGCCTCCCGGACCTCGTCCACGGACGCGCCCGTCTCGGCCGCGCGCCGCCGCGCGCGCTCCTCTTCGCTCGCGGTCAAAAAGACCTTCAGGGGCGAGTCCGGGCTGACCACGGTGCCGATGTCCCGGCCCTCGGCGACGTAGTTCCCGGCCGCGATCAGCTCGCGTTGGCGCTTCACCATCGCCTGGCGCACCTGCGGGTGCACTGACACCTTCGAGGAGGCGACCGTCACCTCGGGAGTCCGGATGCGGCCTTCGACCGGCTTGCCGTCGAGCTGGATGGTGTCGCCATCGAATCCGATTGCCAGGCCCCAGGCCATCTCGCCCAGCGCCTCCCCGTCACCGAGGTCCACGTGCCCATCGAGCGCAGCGAGGGCCACGCAGCGGTACATCGCCCCGGAGTCGAGGTAGGTGAATCCAAGCGCCCTGGCGACGCCCCTGGCCACGGTTGACTTGCCGGCCCCGGCGGGGCCGTCGATCGCGATCACCATCGTGCTCGCCAGCGTACGGTTTCCCCTGGACCCGGCGCGGATATAGAGTGCCGCTTGACGTGGAGAGTTGGAACCTCAACGAAATGCAAGTGGAACCGCGCCAGCCGCAGGTCCTCGACTCCGAGTCCGAGGGCCGGGCGATCGTCATCAACCTGCCCAAGGGCGAGCAGCTCCAGGAGCACCAGGTCCACGAGCGGGCCTGGCTCCTCGTCATCGACGGGAACGTCGTGCTCGACACTCCCGACGGCGACTCGGCTGCGGGTGGACCCGGCCTGCTGGCGATTTTCGATCCCAGGGAGCGCCATGAGGTGCAGGCGGTCGAGGACTCGCGGATCCTGCTCGTGCTCTCCCCCTGGCCGGGCGACGGGCACCCGTCCCAGCAGCCCTCAGGCGAGTAGCGCCCTCAGGTCGCGCTCGAAGCGCGGATAGCTGACCGCGACGGCATCGAAGCCGTCCACCTCGACACCATCCTCGGACGCCAAGCCCGCGATCGCGCCGACCATCGCAAGGCGGTGATCGCCCCGGGCGTCGATCGTGCCGCCCCGCAGGCCACCGGTCCCGCGGACCGCGAACCCGTCCGGGCGCGCCTCGATGTCGGCGCCGAGCCCCGACAGCCCCTCGACCACCCCGCTGATCCGATCGGACTCCTTCGCCCGCAGCTCCTGCGCGCCCCCGACGACCGTCTCCCCCTCTGCGAAGCATGCGAGCAGGGCGAGCAGCGGAAGCTCGTCGATCGCCGCCGGGACGTCGGCCGCCGTCACCTCGGCCCCATGCAGCGACGCGCCCCGCACGTGCAGGGTCGCAATCGGCTCAGGGCCCGGCTCACGGATCTCGTCCACCGTCATCGCCCTTCCGTCCTCGTGCGCTCCGCCCATCTCAACCCCCATGCGGGAGAGGATCGAGAGCAGCCCGATCCGGTTGCGGTTGATCCCGACCTCGCGCAGCGCGACCTCGCTGCCCGGCACCAGCAGCGCGCCGGCGACGAAGAAGGCAGCCGAGGAGAAATCTCCCGGCACCGGAACGTCCCCCGCCTCCAGGCGCTCGGACGGGGAGATGATCAGGACGTGGCCCTCGCGGCGCAGGGAAGCGCCCATCGCGGCCAGCATCCGCTCCGTGTGGTCCCGGGTTCCGATCGGCTCGTGGATGGCCGTCTCACCCTCCGCCAGCAGCCCGGCCAGCAACAGGCAGGACTTCACCTGGGCGCTTGCGATCGGCATCTCGTAGTCGATGCCGCGGAGACGCGTACCGCGCACTCGCAGCGGTGGGAGGCGCCCGTCGCGGCACTCGACATCCGCGCCCATCAGCCGCAGAGGGTCGGCTATCCGATCGACCGGACG
This sequence comes from Solirubrobacterales bacterium, assembly GCA_036276255.1. Lineage (GTDB taxonomy): Bacteria > Actinomycetota > Thermoleophilia > Solirubrobacterales > 70-9 > DASUPK01. The sequence goes on along the minus strand of DASUPK010000050.1, from coordinate 46,812 downwards.
CCGCCGGATCGAATCGTCGCCGTCGAAGGTCCACTCGCCCTCCGGCTGGCCCGCGAGCCATCCGGGCATGATCCGAAGCAGCGTGCCGGCGTTGCCGACGTCGATCGCGCCCGGACGCGCTCCGCTCAGGCCGACTCCCTCGATCTCGACGAAGAACCCTCCGTGATCGTCCGCGTCGCCCTCGCGAACCTCGGCGCCGACGGCGGCGACCGCCCGCAGCGTCGCCCGGGTGTCCTCGGAGTCGAGGTAACCGGTGACGCGGGTCGGGCCATCCGCCATCGCGCCGATCAGCGCCGCGCGGTGGGTGACCGACTTGTCAGGCGGCGGGCGCAGCTCGCCGCGCAGTGGGCCGGCGGGATCGAACCGCGTCATTCCGCGCGCGAGACGTCGTGGCCGAGCTCGCGCACCAGGCGCTCTGCCCGCTCGGTCTCCTCCTCGCCTGCGACGTAGAGCGAGACCGCGCCGGAGGTCATGTCCGCTGCGGGATAGAGAGCCATGTCCTCGATGTTGACGCCCGCGCGGCCGAGCTCCAGCGCGATCTCGGCCACGATCCCCGGGCGGTTCGGCACCAGCACCCTCAGCTCATGGAGGGGCCCTCCGGCGATCTCGGCCTCGATCAGCTCCCGACGGTGGCGGCCGGCCTGCTCATGCCAGCTCGCGACAGCCTCCCGCTCACCCGAGCGGATCAGCTCGGCCGCCTCGGTCAGCCGGGCCACGGCGGCGTCGATCTCGGCCGCGACGGCCTCCCGGTTCCCGGCGAAGATGTCGCCCCAGATCGCGGGGTTGGCCCCGGCGACCCGGGTGGCGTCGCGGAAGCTCGGCCCCACCTCCGGCAGGTGCTCGGCCTCCTCGCTGAGCGCCGTCGCCGCCTGCGTCACCAGGACGTTCGCCACCACGTGAGGCAGGTGGCTGATCGACGCCATCAGGCGGTCGTGGGTTTCCGCCTCGATCGCCTGTGGGCGCGCCCCGATGTCCGCGATGGCCCGCTGCACGCGGTCGTAGAGCACGCCGCCGGTGGTGGAAGTCGGGGTCAGGTACCAGCGGGCGCCCTCGAAGAGATCGGCCCGAGCGCTCTCCACGCCGGAGGTCTCCGCCCCCGCCAGCGGATGCCCGCCGATGAAGCGGCTGTCGGATCCGAGAGTGGTGATCACGTCGCGCTTCACCGAGCCCACGTCGGTCACGGCGCAATCCTCTCCGGATGCGTCGAGCGCCTCTGCCGCTAGGCCGGGGAGGGCGAGTACCGGGGCGGCGCAGAACACCAGCTCCGCGCCTTGGACGGCCGACGCGACCGAGTCATGCGCCGCATCGATCGCCCCGAGCTCGGTCGCCCGGTCGAGCAGCTCCCGGTCGGGATCGAACCCGGCGACCTCGGCGTCGAGTCTGGCGCGGGCGGCGAGCCCGATCGATCCACCGATCAGCCCCACGCCGAGGACGGCGATCTTCATGGGCAGAACCTAGGTCAGCCGGCTTCGCGGCGCTTTCGCACCGCCGAGGCGAGCCGGTCCAGGGTCAGAACGGTCGTGTCCCAGTCCATGCAGGCGTCGGTGATCGACTGCCCGTAGATCAGGTCCCCATCGGACTCGAGGTCCTGGCGGCCGGCAACGAGGAACGACTCCATCATCACTCCGACGATGGCTCCATCGCCGCCGGCGATCTGATCGGCGATCTCGCTCACCACCTGCGGCTGGCGCTCGTGGTCCTTGCCACTGTTGTCGTGGGAGGCGTCGACGACGATCCGCTCCTGCAGGCCGGCGTCGGCGAGCTGCTCGAGAGCTCCGCCGACGCTCTCGGCGTCGTAGTTCGGGGCACCCTTGCCGCCCCGCAGGATCACGTGGCAATCGGGATTGCCCTCCGTGTAGAGGATCGCCGGGGTGCCGCTCACGTCCACGCCCGCGAAGGCGTGGGGCCCCGCGGCCGCGCGGACGGCGTCGACGGCCAGCTTGACGCTGCCGGCGGTGCCGTTCTTGAAGCCGACGGGCATGGAGAGGCCGGAGGCGAGCTGGCGGTGGATCTGGCTCTCGGTGGTGCGAGCGCCGATCGCGCCCCAGGCCACCACGTCAGAGATGTACTGCGGGGTGATCGGGTCGAGGAACTCGCAGCCAACGGCCAGGCCGAGGTCGGTGACCTCGAGCAGCAGGCGACGGGCAGTGTGCAGGCCGTAGTTGACGTCCCGCGAGTCGTCCAGGTGCGGGTCGTTGATCAGGCCCTTCCACCCCGTCGTGGTGCGGGGCTTCTCGAAGTAGGTGCGCATTGCGATGCAGAGGTCGTCGCGCAGGTCGGCCGCCCGGGCGCTGAGCCGCTGCGCGTAGTCCATCGCCGCTTCGGGGTCGTGCACGCTGCACGGGCCGACCACGACCATCAGGCGGTCGTCCTCCCGGTCGAGGACCGCCTTGACCTCGGCGCGGTGCCCGACGACGGCGTCCTCTCGCTTCGGCCCCAGCGGCAGGTCCTCGAGGATCTCGGCCGGCGAGACCAGCTCGACGACCCGCTCGATCCGCTGGTCGCGGACGCGGTCCGACTGCTTTCTCGGTAGCTCCTTCATCTTGAAATTCATCCTGAGGCTCCTTCTTTCTACTGGTCTGGCGACGGTCCTTGGGGTCTGGATCACCGCGCGGCGGCGTTCCTGCACGCCACTTCGGGTGGAGCGGCGCCCGGCGAGTGGTGCTTCTGCGTCAGCGGCTAATGGCAGCCGCGGGCCGGACGCCTAGGTAAATCGCCAAAAGTAGAAATACGCGCGCGTGCGAGCCGCGAAGCGGCTCGTGGGTGAAGCGATGTGTGCGCGGTGCTGCATTACGGACATTGAAGCAGACGTCACAGGCGAAGTCGAAGGATTCAGCCCGCGATCTCGCGCAACGCGGCGAGGAAGCGCTCGTTCTCGGCGCGGGTGCCATAGGTGACCCGCAGGCAGCCCGGGCCCCCAAGCGGAGTGCCGGGCCTGACCGCGACGCCGGCCCTGCTCAGGGCCGCGACCACCTCCCCCTCGTCGAGGTCGCCCAGCTCGATCCAGGCGAAGTTGGTCTCGGACTCCGCAGTCGCGAAGCCCAGCTCCTGCAGGGCGTCCTCGACGAAGACGCGCTCGATCAGGTTCTTCTCGACGCGGTCGGCCACGTCGTCCTGATGGCGGATCGCCTCGGCCGCCGCCGCCTGCGCGAGCGCGTTCACGCTGAACGGCTGGCGAACGGCGTCGACCGCTGTCCTGAACTGCGGCGAGCAGAGCGCATAGCCGACGCGCATCCCAGCGAGGCCGTGGGTCTTGCTGAACGTCCGAAGCAGGACGACGTTCGGGTGCTTGGCCAGCAGGTCGACCGTCGTGTCCGGGTCGTCATTGGTCTGGTACTCGACGTAGGCCTCGTCGAGGATGATCGTGGTCCGCGACGGGACGCTCTCGACGAAGGCGCCGATGCGCTCCGCCGGCAGGTGCGTACCTGTCGGGTTGTTGGGGTTGCAGACGATCAGCAACTGGGTCGCCGCGGTGACCTCCTCGAGCATGGCGTCGAGGTCGTGTACGTAACCCTCGGCCAGCGGCACGCGGATCTCCCGCGCCCCCGAGAGCGCCGGCAGATGCGGATACATCGAGAAGGACGGCCAGGCATAGAGGATCTCGTCGCCTGGCTCGCAGAGGGCGAGCGAGGCGGCGAGGAGAATCTCGCAGGAGCCGTTCGAGACCGCGATCCGAGCCGGATCGGTCTCGTGGTGGTCGGCGATCGCCCGGCGGAGGGCGCGGGCCTCGGGGTCCGGATAGCGATTCGATTCCGCGGCCGCCCGGGACACGGCGTCCACCACATCGGGATGGGGCGGGAAGGGAGACTCGTTCGAGGCGAGCTTGACCGCGTCGGCCGTCTCCGCCTTGGCCTTGGCGTCGTCTAGCGAGGTCCCCGGCTCGTAGTGGGGGATCCGCGAGAGCTTCTCGGCAAACGTGACGGTCATCGGCTCACATTGTTACGGGACGGCGGTACCGGACCGCCGGCTCACCCGTTCGCGCGTGGATCTTCTCGGAGCCGTCGGGGCGCCAGCCGTGGCGCTCGTAGAACGCGATGGCGCGGCCGTTCTCCTTGAACGTCCAGAGCACCGCCTCCTCGTAGGACAGCTCGGCCAGCCGCTCGAACGCCGCGTTCATCAGGGCGTTTCCCACCCCCTCCCGCCAGTGGTCCGGATCCACGTACATCGCGACCAGATCCGCCACATCCGGGCCGAGGTCGGCCTCCAGCGATGGAGCCGCCACGTAGCAATAGCCCACGAAGCCGCCGTCCAGCTCTGCGATGTAGGTGAACGCGTCGGCGACCGGCCTCCGCAACCCGACGCCGACCTCGTGGCGCCAGCGATCGACCGGAAGGTCGGCGAGGCGGTCCGGGGCCACGATGTTGCGGTAGCCGCTCCGCCAGCCCGCGACGGTGACCGAGACGATCGCCTCGGTGTCGTCCGGGGCGGCCTCGCGAACCTGGGGAGCTACTGGGCCGCCTTCAGGTCGAAGCGAAGCTCCTGAGCCTCGCCGAGGTAGGCGTGCGCCGGCGTGTGGTCGGCCGGCCCGTAGTAGTGCAGCAGCACGCGGATCACCGACCGCATCCCGTTCGGCACGTCGATCTCCTGGGCGCAGAGCAGCGGCACGCTGTCGAGCCCGAGCTTGCGGGCCGCGACCGCCGGGAACTCGGCGTTCAGATCATGGGTCGACGTGAAGATGCAGCTCACCATCCGGTCGATCGAGAGGTCGTTGCGGGCCATCAGCTCCGTCATCAACTCCTCGGTCGCCTCGACGATCGTGTCCGGGTTGTTGCTTGGCGCCTTGGTGGCGCCGCGAACCGCCCACAGCCTCTCATCGCTCATGACGCGGAATCTTCCCAGAGCGCAGCGACCTCCCCCTCCTCGAGCCTCCTGGCCTCGCCCTGGCGGAGGTCCCCGAGCTCCAGGGCGCCGATCCTGACGCGCCTGAGCCACTCGACCTCGTTGCCGACGGCCTCGGCCATGCGGCGCACCTGTCGCTTGCGCCCCTCCCTGATGGTCACCTCGATCTCGCGCTCTCCGCGGCGGCCGACATCGGCCGGAGCCGTCGGCCCATCCTGGAGCCGGACACCCCTGCGCAGCCGGTCCAGATCGGCGTCAGACGGCGGACGGACGAGGCGAACGCGGTAGGTCTTCGGCACGCCGTAGCGCGGATGGGTGAGCCGGTTCGCCAGCTCCCCATCGTTGGTGAGCAGGATCAGCCCGGTCGAGTCGGCGTCGAGGCGGCCGACCGGGTAGAGCCGCCGCTCGGAGGCAACCAGCTCCGTGACCGCGCGGCGCGGCCCCGGCTCGCGCGCCGTCGACACCACGCCGGCGGGCTTGTTGACCGCCCAGACCTCCCGGGGCTCGGGGGCGACGGCTCGGCCGCCCACCCGCACATCCGAGCCCTCCCCAACGTCCCGCGCCGGGTCGGTCACGACCTGACCACCCACGCGAACCTCGCCGGCAGCGATCAGGCCCTCCGCGGCCCGGCGGGATGCGACACCGGCGTGGGCGAGGTACTTGGCGAGCCTCATGCCGCCATTGTGGCGGCGGCCCTCAGCAGGAGCCGAGCTTGCTCAGGTCGGACCGGTAGATCTGCATGTCGGAGTGAGTCCAGTCGCCGTGGGTCTGGCCCTGGAAACGCGGGTCGAGCTCCTTGTAGAAGGGCGAGGAGAGGCTCTCGTTGTGGCCGATCACCTGGCTGACCGGGATCCCGAAACGGCAGCGGAGCCACTGCACGAGCTGCAGCGAGCCGTTGAGCTGCGCCGGGCGGCCGAGGATGTCCTGGTCGGAGAAGCCGACGTGCTCAATCCCGATCGCGGTCCAGTTGAGGCCGACCGTGTGGCGGCAACGGATCGTCGGCGGCACGAACTTGTAGGCCGCACCGGAGGCGGAGACGGCGAAGTGCGAGCAGACGTTGGGCAGCTCGTGGAACTCGACGTCGGGCTGATCGCTGCGGAAGGTGTTGAAGATCGAGCTGATGCTGCCGGCCACCGCGTAGTGGATGACAATCGTCTGAGGGTTGTTGAGGCGCCACTTGTACTGGCCGTAGTGGCGCTTGGAGTAGGCGGCCATCTCCCGTTTCCGCTTCTTCGGATACGGGATCAGCATCTTGTGGATGGGCGGCTTCGTGGTTGATGCGGCGCCGGTGTTTGTGGGCGCCGAATATGTCGTGGCGGCGGGCGGCTGGGCTCCGGCGCCCGATCCCGTGCCGGCGGCGATCGTGGCGGCGACCGCGAACAGAGCGATGAGTACGCGGATCATCTCAGCGACCCTCCGCGACGGTCAGGGCCGCCCGCGCCTGGCGATCGGCAGTGGCCCCCGTGACATTCCCGGGAGGCATCTCGACCACGAAGGCGGCGGTACCCGGGAACGCGTGCATCTCCCAGGTGATCGCCGTGCCGTGCAGGCCCTTGCCCCTGCAGCTCGTACGCATGCCGACCAGCTTGGCGTACTCGGCCGCGATCGGCGGCCTGCCCCGGCAGGCGAGCACGGCGCCCCAGGGCTGGTGGTACCAGATGGAGAGATCGGGATGGATCCGGCGAACGAACGCCAGCACGGACCGCGTCTCCGGCTCCGAGGCCGGTCGCGGGCCGGGGTAGTAGCCGTTCGAACGTGGGACGTCGTCTCGCCATCTGTAGGGGAAGTTGCGGTTCAGGTCCACGCCGTGTGCGTTCTTGCGGGTGTGTGCCCTCAGCCCATCGGGATTAACCGTCTCGATCGCCCAGAGTTGCGTGCCCTCCAGCGCCGCCCGCTCATCAGCGGCGCGCCGCTTGATCGCGGCGAGGATGCGCAGCCCCCCGGGCTCGTCGCCGTGGATCACGCCGACGACCAGCGCGACCCGCGACCCGGCCGGGTCGCCGATCTGCACGGCCTGGATCGCCCGCTTCTGGACGGAGCGCCCCACGAGGACCTGGTCGCTCGCCGTCTCCGCCACCCGCTCGGCCGAAGCGCCCGCCGTCGTTCCCGCCACGAGCGCCGCCAGCGCGAGACCGGCTGCCAGCCGGCCCCTCACTCGACCCGCTGCTCACCCGCCTTCAGCAGGCGCTCCCGGAGCTCGCGCTCGTCCTCTGGGGTCGGATCGAACTGCGCGGGATCGGGCAGGGCGTCCAGGCCGGAGAGGCCGAAGAGCTTCTCGAACAGCGGCGTCGTGCCGTAGGTGACCGCGCCGAACTGGGTCCGCCCGCGCTCCTCGATCATCCCGCGCTCGGTCAGGGACGCGACGGCGGAGTCCGAGGACACCCCGCGGATTCGGGCGACCTCGGGTCGCGACACCGGTTGCAGGTAGGCGACGATCGCGAGCACCTCGGCCTGGGCCTGGGTCAGCGGCGGGGTGCGGGGCTTTGCCAGAAGGCGCCGAGCCGCGTCCTCCGCCTCCGGAACCGCCGCGAGCGCGTAGCCGCCCGCGACCCGGCGGAGCCGCACGCCCCGCCCATCGTCCGTGAGGCCGCGCTCCAGCTCGTCTAGCGCCTGCGCGACGGCCTCCTCGTCCACCTCGATCGCCTCGGCCAGCTCGGCCGCGGGGACCGGATCCGGCGAGAGGAAGAGCAGCGCCTCGATCGTCTGGGCCAATCCGTCAGCCGTCACTGCGCGTGCACCTCGATCCGGCCGAAGGTCTCCGTCTGCGTCCAGGTCGCCTCTCCGCGGCGATAGAGCTCGAGCAGGGCGAACAGCGTGACCGCCTGGGTGAAGCGGTCCTCCTTGCCGAAGGCCTCGTCGAAGTCCAGTGTCTTGCGCGTGCGCAGCAGCTCCCTGACGACGCCGAGACGCCGCTGGATCGTGACCGTCGTGCGGATGTGGCGGGTGTCGGGCGCCGGCGGGATCGTGAGCAGGTCCCCGAGCGCGACGCCGACGCGATCTGGCTCGTAGACCTTCGTCGCCGCATCGAGCGCCGCGCGACGCAGCTCCGCCGGCAGCGGCGCCGAGCGATAGAGGACTCCGCCCTCCCGCTCCAGCCGCTCGCTGAGCATGGTTGCGGCCTCGCTGTAGCGGCGGTACTCGAGCATCCGCGCGAGCAGCTCGTCCGCCGCCTCCCGCGGCCCAAGCTCCTCCTCGCCCTCCTCGGCCGGCAGCAGGAGCCGCGACTTGAGCTCGCAGAGGGCGGCGATCAGCACCAGGAACTCGGTGACCGCCTCGAGATCGAGGGCGACCTCGCCGGCCTCCCCCATGTGATCGACGTAGGCGACGACGATCTCGCCGAGCGGGACCTCGGACAGGGAGATCTCCTCGCGAAGCAGCACCGCGAGCAGCAGATCGAACGGACCCTGGAAGACGTCCAGGTCGAGGTCAAGCTCGGCGACCGAGGTCACGCGCGAAACAGTAGAGCCAGGTCAGGCCGGACCGACGCCGATGGCCGAGCGGACTTCGGCGAGCGTCTCCGCAGCGATCGCGCGTGCCTTCTCCGCGCCCGCCCCGAGCGCCTTCTCGAGCGCGGCCTGGTCCGGCCGCAGCTCCTCGTAGCGCTCGCGGACCGGCGCGAGGTACTCGACGACGGCCTCCGCCACGGCGCCCTTGAAGTCGCCGTACCCGGAGCCCTCGAACTCACGCTCGATCTCCTCCTCCTTCGCCCCGCGTGCCACGGCCAGGATCTCGATCAGGTTCGCGATCCCCTCCTTGCCCTTGCCGCGCTTCACCTCGGAGCCCGAGTCCGTGACCGCGCTCTTGATCTTCTTGGTGACCGTCTTCGGATCGTCGAGCACCAGGACGGTCCCCTGCTCGCTGCCACCGGTCGTCGACATCTTGTTCGTCGGCTCCTGCAGGTCCATGATCCGGGCGCCGACCTCGGGGACCCGGAGCTCGGGCTCCGCGAAGATCGGCCCGAAGCGCTCGTTGAACCGCCTCGCGATCTCGCGGGTCAGCTCGATGTGCTGGCGCTGGTCCTCGCCGACCGGGACCTCATCGGCGTTGTAGGCGAGCACGTCCGCGGCCTGGAGCACGGGATAAAAGAAGAGGCCCGCCGAGACCAGCTCCCGCTGCTTGGCTGACTTCTCCTTGAACTGCGTCATCCGGTTGAGGTCGCCGTGCGCGGTCAGCGCCGACAGGTACCAGGTGAGCTCCGAGTGCTCGCGGACGTCGGACTGGCGGAAGAGGATGGAGCGCTCCGGGTCGAGTCCCGCGGCGAGCAGGATGGTGGTCGTGTCGTAGACGCTCTCGCGAAGCGTCACCGGGTCCCAGGGGACGGTGAGCGCGTGGAGGTCGACGATGCAGTAGATCGCCGGATCGCCCCGGTCCTGGCCGTCGACGTACTGGCGGATGGCCCCGATGTAGTTGCCGAGGTGCTTTCGCCCTGTCGGCTGGATGCCGCTGAAGATGCGCATTGCGGCGAGAGTATGCCCGGCTTCGCCCGGTGGCCGCTAGACGCTCTTGCCCGTCCACGGCCCGACCCCGCCGACCTTCTCCGGAGTGGTCCGGATGACGTATCCGGCGGGCGGGTCGTCCATGGGCGGGAACTTCACGTCCGGCCCGAGGTAGGTGTGCGCGAGCCGCTGCAGCAACTCCGCCGCGCCTCCCTCCTCAACCCGCGCGGTCCCGCGGACGACCAGGTATTCGATCAGCCCCATTTCGCTGACGGTGTCCGTCTCGATCGAGATCGCCACGCGCCCGTCGCGCTCCACGTTCTTCACCTTCTGGTTGCGCGGCAAATGCCCGCTCACGATGTCGTCCCCGTCCAAGCCGACCCAGACGCAGCTCACCTGGGGGCCACCGTCAGGGTTGAGCGTGACCATGTGGGCGAGCCGTCCTGACTCGATCAGCTTGCGGGCCTCGGGGTGGAGATCGGCCATCACGACAGCCTATGCCGGTTCGGCCACGGGCTCGGACTCCTCTTCGCGCCGCGGCGTGCCGTCGAGATGCTCCGGGCAATGGGCACATTCGCCGGCGGTCGCCGCCCCCGGGCCCTCGTACTCGTTCTGCCGGCTCGGATTGCGCAGGCCGATGCCGGCGATCACGCCTCCCAAGATCATCAGCAGGCCGCCGACCAACACTCCCTCATGGAATGAGTCCGTCGACGCGTCGGTGACGGCGTCATCAACGGTGGTGGCCTCGACGGCCGAGAGGCCGGCGGTGTCGACCGTGCCGAGCGGCTTGTCCTTCGCCTTGCTGACGACCCGCTCGGCCCGTGGGGAGAGATGCTTGCCGGCCAGGTTGGTGTCGATTGTCGAGGTGAACTTGCTCGCGATCATGGCGCCTAGGATCGCGATGGCGAGCAGCCCTGCGACCCTGGAGACCCCGTTGTTGATGCCGGAGGCGACCCCGACGTGGCGCTCCTCGACCGAGTTGAGCGCGGTGGCGGTCAGCGGCGCGACCGTGGCCGACAACCCGAGCCCGAAGACCAGGATCGCCGGGAGCACCTCGGTGAGGTAGTTGGGGCTCGCGCCGACTCGCGTCAACATGATCAGCCCGATCCCGCCGATGATTGGCCCCACCGTCATCGGCACGCGCGGCCCGATCCCCGTCGACATCTTCCCGAAGCGCGGCGAGAGAAGGAACATGACGACCGAGACCGGCGTCGTTGCGAGCCCTGCGCCGATCGGCGAGTACCCGGCGGTCTGCTGCAGGAACAGCGTGATGAAGAAGAACGCGCCGAACAGCCCGGCGTAGACGACCAGCGTCTCGATGTTCGTGATCGCGAAGTTCCGGACCTTGAAGAGGCTGAGATCGAGCATCGCGTGGCGGTATCGCGATTCCCAGAAGATGAAGAAGGCGAAGATCGCGATCCCCGCGATCAGGGACCCGTAGACCACGGGGTCGCCCCAGCCTTTGGTCGGCTCCTGGATGAGGGCGAACACCGGCAGGCCGAGGCCCACTGCGGACGTCGCGATACCGAGCCAGTCGATGTGGCGATCGGCCTCGGGGTCGACGGTCTCACGTACGAAGCGGTGCGCGATCCACATCGTCACCAGGATCAGCGGCACGTTGACCAGGAAGATCGCGCGCCAGGAGATCGCCTCGATCAGCGCGCCTCCGCCGGCCGGACCGATCACCGTCGCAATCCCGGTCCAGGCGGTCCAGGTCCCGACCGCCTTGCCGCGCTCGGCGCCCTCGAAGGTGGCGGCGAGGATCGCCAGGGATCCCGGAACGAGCAGGGCGCCCGCGAACCCCTGCAGGCCGCGCGCGGCGATCAGCACCCCGCTGCTGGGGGCGATGCCGCACAGGATCGAGGTGGCGCCGAACAGGCCCAGACCGAGGATGAAGATCCGACGGCGGCCGAACTGGTCGCCGAGTGAGCCACCGACCAGCAGGAGGGCAACCAGCCCCAGCAGGTAGGCCTCGACGACCCACTGCTGGTCCGCCAGGCCAGTGCCCAGGTCGTCGCTGATCGCCGGCAGGGCGACGTTGACGACCGTCGCGTCGAGGAAGACGACGGTCGACCCCAGGATCGTCGCGATGATGGTGAAGCGCAGTCGGCGGCGCTCATCCTCCACTGACAACGAGCCTAGCGGGGAGCGCCGTTGGGCCCCTTGCGGGCGGGCGCTTCACACGCGAGACTTGGGTGTTCCGATGCAGGGGCGGATCATCCTCATCGCAATGGCGTCCTTGACCCTGGTCGCGGCCTCAGGCGCGAGCGCCGGGGCGAGTCGGCCTGCTCCCGGGCGGCCTCGGAACAACGGCCCCGGGCCCGTCACGCCGACGGGGTGCACGCACGGCGGCCGTTCCTTCGTCACGAACGGCCCACGAGGCCGCAAGCGGATCGCGATCGGATTCGACGACGGCCCCAGTGACTACACGCCACAGGTGCTGCGGGTCCTGCGGCGCTTCGATTCCCACGCCACCTTCTTCGAGATCGGCCAGGAGACCCCGGGCCGAGCCGACACCATGAAGAAGATCCTCAGGCAGGGAAACGAGATCGGCAACCACTCCCTGCACCACGAGACCTACCCGTCGAGCGGCTCGCTTCACGAGACGAACCGGCTGATTCGCCGGGCCACCGGGTTCCGGCCCTGCGACTTCCGGCCGCCGGACGGCAACGTCAACAGCGGCCTGATCTCGCGCGCCCACGCACTTCACATGACCACCGTCAACTGGGACGTCGACCCCCGCGACTGGGCCACTCCGGGCGTCGGCGCGATCGTCTCCAACGTCATCTCGAACGCCCACAACGGCTCGATCGTCGTCATGCACGACGGCGGCGGCAACCGCAGCGAGACCGTCGCTGCCCTGCCGGCGATCCTCAGCCACTTCCGCCACCGCGGCTACAAGTTCGTGACGGTGGCCGAGCTGCTCGGCCACAAGTTCATCTATCCGAAGGCGCCCAAGGCCCCAGGCACCTAGGGCTCGGGGGGCTCGCGCAACTGGTGCGCGGACGTGAAGAAGTTCCGCCGCGCCAGGGTGATCGCCATCAGCGCGGCGATCGAGGCCGCGCCGAGCAGCACGTAGAGAAGGATCAGCTGGAGCCGCACGGCGTCCGTCGGGTTCGCTCCGGCGAGCAGCATTCCCACCATCGTCCCGGGGAAGAAGATCAGGCCGGTGGTCTTCGTGGAGTCGACCAGGGTGATCATCCCCGAGCGCAGGCTGCGCTGGACGAGGGGCGTGACCGCCTGGGACGACGTCGCGCCGAGCGCCAGGGTCGCCTCGATCGTGCGCGACTGGTCGTGGACGTCCTCCCCGAGCCGGTTGAGGGCCACTGCGGCCGACGTCATCGAGTTGCCGATCACCATGCCCCCGACCGGCACCAGATAGCGCGGGGTCGCCGGGAAGATGCCCAGGGCGATCACCAGGCCCAACGTCGCGGCCGCCGCCACGGCGAGCGCGATGAGCAGCGGCCAGAAGGCGTTCGGCACGCACTTGGCGCGATTGCGGGCAGTGAACGCGCCGAAGACCACCATCACCGTGATCAGAGCGAGCACGAGCACGGCCGAGTCCTGGTCGAAGATCAGGGTGATCACGTAGCCGATCGCAGTCAGCTGTACGAGGGAGCGGAACACCGCGATCCCGATGTCCTCCTCGAGCTCCGCGTGCCAGGCGCGCGAGGCGATCGCGGCGATCGCGACCAGTGCCAGGGCCGCGGCAACCTCGCCGAGAGTGACGTGGATCGAGGAGGCGGCGGCGAGATGCGTCATGTGGCGTCCTCCGCCGTGGCGATCGCGGGCTCGACCTCCTGATCGAGGACCTCACCGATTGGTCCCTGGGCGCTCGCCCTCCCGTTTTCGATCCGGACGACGTAGTCGGCGAGCCGCCTCGCCTGCTCCATGTCGTGCGTGACGACCACGGTCGAGATCGCCGTCCGGGCGCGCAGGCCCTGGAGAGTCGCCTCCACCGCGTCGCGGGCGGTCTGGTCGAGCGCTGAGGTGGGCTCATCCAGGAGCAGTACCCGGGGTTCGAGCGCGAGCGCCCGCGCCAGCATGACGCGCTGCTGCTCGCCGACCGAGAGCTTGGCGGAGTCGCGGTCCTCGAATGCCGGGTCCAGGCCGGCGAGCTCGAGGCAGCTGCGCGCGTCGAAGCTGTGCCCAGCAAGGCGCGGCCCGTAGGCGACGTTGTCGTGGACGGTGCCCTCGATCAGCGCCGGGAGCTGGGGTACGAGGCAGACCTCGCGGCGGAGCGCCAGGGGATCGCGCTCGCGGACGTCCTTCCCCTCGTAGACGACCGTGCCGGAGTCCGGATCGGCGAGACGGTTGAGCAGCCTCAGCAGCGTCGACTTGCCGCTGCCCGAGGGGCCAACGACCGAGCTGGCGCCGACCGGCAACCGGGCGCCCAGATCGCGCAGCACGAGCTTTCCGGAGCGCGCATAGCTGACGTCCTCGAGCTCGAAGAGCACCTGCCGATTATCCGACTCGGTTCTAAATCGACCCGCATAATCGATGGCGTGCCGAGGACGAACGCCGAAACCCGCTCGCCGCTGGATGCCGCCCCTAAGGAGCGCATGCCCAGGAGGCTCGACCCGATGCTCGCCAAGCCCGGCGACGTGCCGGGGTCCGACTCCGGCGAATGGGCCTACGAGATCAAGTGGGACGGCATCAGGGCCCTCGGGTATGCCGCGCGCGGCAAGTGGTCGATGCTGAGTCGCCGCCAGGAGGACGTCAGCGCGCGCTATCCGGAGCTCGAGGCGATCGCCGAGGCGATCGGCGACCACTCGGCGATTCTCGACGGCGAGGTTGTCGCTCTCGACGGCGAGGGGCGCCCACGCTTCCAGCTGATCCAGAGCCGCATGGGGCTGACCTCGCCCGGCGCCGTCAAGGCGAGGATGAAGCAGCAGCCCGTCGACTACGTGATCTTCGACCTGCTGCACCTGGACGGCCGGAATCTTCGCGACCTCACCTACCTGCAGCGCCGCGAGCTGCTCGCCGGGCTCGGTCTCGACGGCCCACGCTGGCGGACTCCCGCCTACCGGCTCGACGGAGGTGCCGACCTGCTCGAGGCCGCGCGCCGCCAGGGACTCGAGGGGATCGTCTCCAAGGACGCCGACAGTCCCTACCGACCCGGCAAGCGCACCGGGGAGTGGATCAAGACCAGGGTCTGGAAGCGCCAGGAGTTCGTGATCGGGGGCTATATCCCCGGCGAGGGCAGCCGTGCGAAGCGGGTCGGGTCGGTCCTGGTCGGCTACTACGACAAGCGACGCTCCGAGCTCCGCAAGGGGCAGCGCCAGACGCTGCACTTCGCGGGGGGCGTCGGCTCCGGCCTGAAGGAGAGCGACCTCGAGTTCCTGACGAAGGAGCTCCGTAAGCGAGAGCGCCCTGACAGCCCGTTCGACGTCGGCGCCCCGACCGGCCCGAAGGCCCGGTTCGCGGTCTGGTGCGAGCCGGAGCTCTTCTGCGAGGTCTCCTGGACCGAGTGGACGAATCAGGGAACGCTCCGGCAGCCGGCGTTCAAGGGCATGCGGGACGACAAGGACCCGCGCGAGGTGGTCAAGGAGTTCTGAGGGCGATGAGTTTCGGCCGCCGGGGCAGTCACTACAGCCGCAAGGACGCAAGGTTGCGCCCGATTGCCGATGGGACCCCAGGGGTACTCTCAGCTATGTCGAAGGATTCGGATCGAGGTGATTGAGCTTGGCTAGGGCGATATGGAGTGGATCGATCAGCTTTGGGCTGCTGAACGTGCCCGTGAAGCTGTACAGCGCGGTCTCCAAGCAGACCGTGCGATTCCGCGAGCTTCGCGAGAGCGACAGCTCGCGGGTCAAGCACAAGCGCGTCGCGGAATCCGACGGCAAGGAGGTCCCCTACGAGAAGATCGTCAAGGGCTACGAGTACGCGCCGGACCAGTACGTGGTCCTGAGCCGAGACGAGCTCTCCGATCTCGACCCCAAGAAGACCCGAGCGATCGAGATCCAGGACTTCGTCGACCTCGACGACATCGACCCCATCTACTTCGAGCAGCCCTACTACCTCGGGCCGGACAAGGGCGCGGAGCGCGCATATGCGCTGCTCGTCCAGGCGATGAAGGATGCACGCAAGGTCGCCGTTGCCCGCTTCGTGCTCCGCAACAAGGAGCACCTCGCGGCAATCCGCCCCATGGACGACGTCCTCACCCTGACCACGATGCGATTCCACGACGAGGTCACCTCTCCCAAGGACCTCGATGACGTCTTCGAGGGCGCGAAGCCGAAGAAGCCCGAGAAGCGTGAGCTCGAGATGGCCAAGCAGCTGATCGAGTCCCTCACCAGCGACTTCAATCCCAACAGCTACCGGGACGAGTACCGCGAGGAGCTGCTCGACGTGCTCGAGCGCAAGGCTGCCGGCAAGGAGGTCGTCAGCGCGCCCAGCGAAGAACCGGAGCCGACCAAGGCTCCGGACCTGATGGCCGCCCTCGAGGAGAGCCTGAGCGCGGTCCGCGGCGAGGAAGCGGCCACCGACGGCAAGGCGTCGAAGCCCAAGCCGAAGCCGAAGGCCAAGCCCAAGGCGAAGTCCACCTCCAGCTCGAAGAGCTCCAGCACCAAGTCGAAGAGCTCCAGCAACGGCCGCAAGTCCACCTCTCGCAAGAAGGCCAAGGCATAGCCAAGGGCACTGAAGTAACGATTGGTCGGCGCAAGGTCAAGCTGACCAACCTCGACAAGGTCCTCTACCCGAAGACCAAGACGACCAAGGCGGAGGTGATCGACTACTACGCCCGGGTCGCGGACCTGCTCATTCCGCACCTGAAGGGCCGGCCGCTGACCCTCCGCCGCTTCCCCGAGGGAGTGGGCAAGCCGCAGACGTCGTTCTTCGAGAAGAACTGCCCGAAGCATCGGCCCGAATGGGTGAAGACGACCCCGATCTACGTCGATCGCCGCGCCGGTGAGATCGACTTCTGCCTCTGCGAGAACCGCCCCACGCTGATCTGGATGGCCCAGCTCGCGGCGCTGGAGCTCCACCCCTCGCTCTCCAAATCGAAGCGCATGGAGCAGCCGACGGTGCTCGCCTTCGACCTCGACCCCGGCGAGCCCGCGGGCCTGGTCGAGTGCTGCAAGGTCGCCCTGCGGGTCAGGGAGCTATTCAACGCGTTCGGACTCGAGGGGTTCCCGAAGGTCTCGGGCGGCAAGGGCCTGCAGGTCTACTTCCCGCTCAACACCAAGGTGACGTACGAGCAGACGAGCCCGTTCGCCAAGGCAGTCGCCCAGCTGCTCGAGAAGCAGACTCCGAAGGAGGTCGTCTCCAAGATGGCCAAGGTCGATCGGCGCGGCAAGGTCTTCGTCGACTGGAGCCAGAACCACCAGAAGAAGACGACGATCGCCGTGTACTCGCTGCGGGCCCGCGAGTACCCGACGGTGTCGATCCCGCTGCATTGGCGGGAGGTCGAGCGGGCGGCAAAGAACAAGAAGAGCGCCGAGAGACTCCGTTTCGAGATTCCGGCCGCGATCAAGCGGATCGAGAAGGAGGGCGACCTGTTCGAGCCGGTGCTCTCCACCAAGCAGAAGCTGCCCGACCTCGGCGAGCTCGAGACCGACTAGGCGGCCCCGGATTGCCCTCCGAGGCCCGTGACAAGGTGCCCTCCGTGCGCCCGCGTCCGGGCGCGGCAAATCGAAGGAGGGATTGATGTCTCATTTGAAGAGAGGCGCGGGGCGCTGGGCGATTCCGGCGGTCCTCGCCGCCGTCCTGGCGACCGCCCTGCTGGTTACCCCGGTGATCGCCGGGTCGAGCGGAGTAACCGCGAAGAAGGTCAACAAGACGATCGCGAAGAAGACGAACGTCACGCAGCTGTCGATCTCCGGCGTCAAGAACCTGAGCACATCGCAGACGGTGCTCGGCACTCTCAGCCTTGGTCAGGGCGCCTATGACGTCCGGTCGACGTTCGATGTCCGACAGAACGCGGCGAGCGCGAACATCAGCTGCTTCCTGCGGCTGAACGGCGTCGGTCAGGACCAATCCGACACGTTCACCGGTACCGGCACGATCTCCGCGCAGAGCAGCGTTGCGATGGAGGTCTCGGGCCAGGCCAAGGCGGCCACGACCGCCCAGCTCACCTGCTCCTCGAGCCTGGCGGCGGACGTGAACCACGCCGAGATCACCGCGCTCAAGATTCCCGGAGCGAAGCTCGTCAAGGGCTAACGCCTGAAAGTCACGGGGCGCCGGCAGCCCAGCACCTGGGGGTGTCGGCGCCCTGCGGCGGTTTCAGAGGGGCTGGCGGACGACGGGCTTCCGGTTCGCCGCGACCTCGTCGAGGCGGCGGACCGGGGTCGTGTAGGGGGCCTGCTGAGCAACTGCGGGGTCGTCCTCGGCCTCGACGAGAATCGCGTCGATCGCCTCGGCGAAGGCGTCGAGCGTCTCGCGCGTCTCGGTCTCGGTCGGCTCGACCATCAGGGCCTCGTCGACCAGCAGCGGGAAGTAGACGGTGGGCGGGTGCATGCCGTGGTCGAGCAGGCGCTTGGCGATATCGAGCGTCTTGATGCCGAGCTCCTTCTTGGCCGGGGCTCCGGAGAGCACGAACTCGTGCATCGGGCGGTTCTGGAAGGCGACCGGCGTGTACTTGCCGGCCTTCCCCTCACTCAGCTTGGCGAGCAGGTAGTTGGCGTTCAGCACGGCGGTCTCGGAGGCCTCCTGGAGGCCGTCGCCGCCCAGGCTGAGGATGTAGGCGTAGGAGCGCACGAAGACGCCGAAGTTGCCCTGGAAGCCCCGCAGGCGGCCGATCGACTTCGGGCGGTCGAAGTCGAGATCGAAGGACGGCTCTCCCCCGTTCTGGGGCTCGCTGCGCACCACCTGGGGGCGGGGCAGGAACGGCTCGATCCGGTCCGAGCAGGCGATCGGTCCGGCCCCCGGGCCGCCGCCGCCATGGGGCTGCGAGAAGGACTTGTGCAGGTTGACGTGGACGATGTCGAAGCCCATGTCACCCGGCCGCGAGTGGCCCATGATCGCGTTCAGGTTGGCGCCGTCGTAGTAGAGCGTGCCGCCGGCCTCGTGCACGATCGAGGCGATCTCCTCGATGTTCTCGTCGAACAGCCCGAGCGTGTTGGGGTTCGTGAGCATCAGGCAGGCGGTGTCGTCACCGGCCTTCGCGCGCAGGTCGTCGAGGTCGATGCCCCCCTTCTCGTTGGAGGCGAGCTTCACCACCTCGTAGCCGGCCATCGTCACCGTGGCCGGGTTGGTGCCGTGGGCGGTGTCCGGGGTGAGCACCTTGGTCCGACTCTCACCCCGGTGGGCTTGGTAGGCCCGGGTGAGCAACAGCCCGGCGAGCTCGCCGTGTGAGCCGGCCGAGGGCTGGAGGCTGACGTGAGGGAGGCCGCAGATCTCCGACAGCGACTGCTGGAGCAGCCACATGAGCTCCAGGGCGCCCTGGGCGCGCTTCGGCTCCTGCGCCGGGTGCAGCCGCGCGTGGCCCGGCAGGGCGGCCACCCGCTCGTTGAGGCGCGGGTTGTGCTTCATCGTGCACGAACCGAGCGGGTAGAAGCCCGTGTCGAGGTCGAAGTTCCGCCGCGAGATCCGGTTGTAGTGCCGGACGATCTCGGGCTCCGCGATCTCGGGAAGCTCGGCCGCCTTCACTCGCAACAGGCTCTTCGGGATCAGCTCCTCGATCGGGCGCTCCTCCACGCCGGACTCGGGCAGGGTCGCCGCGCGGCGTCCCTCGACCGAACGCTCGTAGATGGTGACCGCGCGGTCGCGCTGCATCGGCGTCTCGGTGATCTCCGGGCCGAGCGGGTTGCTCACAACGCCACCCCCTGAGCGACCGGCGCGCCACGTGACTCGGCGATCGCGTTGCCGAGAACCTCGGCGAACCGATCGATGTCCTGCGGCGAGCGGCGCTCGGTGATCGCGATCAGGAGCCCGTTCTCGTGTTCGGGGTAGTCGCGACCGAGCGGATACCCGGCTCCGATGCCCTCGGCGGCGCAGCGATCGAGCACCTCCGAAACTGGAGCGTCCAGGCTGACCGCGAACTCGCGGACGACCGGAGCGTCGTGCAGCGACTCCACGCCGTCGACCTGCGCCAGCCGCTCGCGCGCGTAGGCCGTGCGGCGCACCAGAAGTTCCCCGAGCTCGACGAAGCCGCGCTTGCCGAGCCAGGCCAGATGGACCATCCCCGCCAGCGCATTGAGCGCCTGGGCGGTGCAGATGTTGTGCGTCGCCTTCTCCCGGCGGATGTGCTGCTCGCGGGTCTGGAGGGTGAGCACGAAGCCGCGGCGGCCGTCGACGTCGGTCGTTTCGCCGGCGATGCGGCCCGGCATGCGGCGGATCTGCTCCTCGGTCGCGCAGAAGAAGCCGAAGGAGGGCCCGCCGTAGTCGAGGCGGTTGCCGAGCGGCTGGCCCTCGCCCACTGCGATGTCGGCGCCGCACTCGCCGGGGGGCCGCAGGATCGAGAGAGCAATGGGATCACAGGCGACCACCACGAGCGCGCCCTTCTCCTTCGCCTTGGCTCCCAGCGCCTCGATGTTCTCGACGCCACCCAGGAAATTCGGCTGCTGGAGGAAGACGGCGGCAGTGTCGTCGTCGATGGCCTCGGCCAGGGCGGCGGCGTCCGTGACGCCATCCACAAGCGGGACCTCGACCAGCTCGGTCCCGTACCCAGCGCCGTACGTGACCAGGGACTCGCGGCTGTGCGGGTGGACGCCACGGGAGGCGACGAGCTTCTTCCGCCCCGTCGCGCCGATCGCCAGGTAGGCGGCGGAGGCGACGGCGGAGGGGCCCTCATACATCGCGGCGTTGGAGACGGGCAGGCCGGTGAGCTCCGACATCGCGGTCTGGAACTCGAACATCACCTGAAGGCCGCCCTGGGAGATCTCGGGCTGGTAGGGCGTGTAGGGCGTCAGGAACTCGGAGCGGCCGACAATCGCGTCGACCAGCGCCGGCACGTAGTGGTCATACATCCCGGCGCCCAGGAAGCTCGTCTCGGCCTCGGCGTGCGCGTTGCGCTGGGCAAGCCCGGAGAGCCGGTCGTAGACCTCCGTCTCGGGCTTGCCGTCGGGCAGCTCGAGTGACCGGCCGAGGCGCACGGCCTCGGGGATCACGTCGAAGAGCTCGTCGATCGAGGACACGCCGATCGCATCGAGCATCTCCCGGCGGTCCTGATCGGTTGCGGAGGTGTACCGGCTCACGGACGACTCATCGTAGTGAGGCCCACCGATGGGTCGGGCCGGCGGAGGCCGCTAGTCGCCCTTCTCCTGCGCCCGGTAGGTGACCACCTCGACCCGCTCGAGCGTGACCATCCCGTCGCTCACCATCTCGTCGATCCTGGGCATGATCGCCTCGATCCGCTCGGCGGTATCGGCAACCTCGATCACGATGGGCAGGTCCTCGGAAAGCCGCAGGATCCGAGCCGTGTGCAGGTGCGACGTGGCCCCGAAGCCCTCGATCCCCCGCAGCACCGTCGCGCCCGCCATTCCCTCCTCGCGGAGCATCTCCACGATCGCCTGATAGAGCGGCTTGCGTCCGTGCTTGTCGGACTCGCCGATGAAGATCCGCAGCAGCTTGCCCTCGCCCTCGAGCTTCACAGCGTCCTCCCGAGGGCGAGACCGAGAGCGGCGGCGAGCAGGCCCAGGGCGACCATCCCGACTGAGTTCACCAGGGCGAGGCCGATCGCGCCGTCCTCGGCGAGCTTGACGCTCTCATACGCATACGTCGAGAACGTGGTGAACGAGCCCAGGAAGCCAATCCCGAGCGCAACCCGCCAATTTGGGCTGAGGAGCAGCCTCTCGGTGGTCAGGGCGACCAGCAGGCCGAGCGCAAACGCTCCGACCACGTTGATCACGAAAGTGCCCCAGGGAAACTGGCCGTGGGTCAAATCGCTGATTCGGCCATCCACCCAGTAGCGGCTGACCGCACCGGCGGCGCCAAAGATCGCGACCAATCCGTATGTCACCGAGGACCTCCTCTGTCTTTGACAACGACGTAGAGGCCATCAGCGGCAGCGCACCGCGGTTAGGAGCGAGCCTCATCGCTCGAAGAGCAGGATAGCCGAGGCGCTCAATCCCGCCGGAACTTCCGCGCCTCCCGCCAGATCGAGAGCGTCAGCAGGATGGCGACGACCAGGGGCATGACGAACCAGGCCGAATCCGCATCGGTGATCAAGGCCGTCATCCCGAGGGCCAGGATCACACCAGCGGCCGTGACCCAGTCGTCGCCCGCGATGAACTCCCAGACGCCCTCGGCAGCATCGCGAATCCGGGTCATGCCTCGGCCGCCCGTACCTCGATAGCCGGGCTTCGGAAGGCCCGGGCCAGCAGGAGCGAGAAGATCAGCACGGACGGGACGATGGCCAGCAGTGCCGCATCGCCTCCGGGCCAGTCGGCTCCGGCACCCTCGGCTCCCCAGAAGATCCCGAACGAGGTCAGCATCACTCCCACGCTGAACTTCATGGCGTTCTCCGGCGCGCGTGCGAGTGGGCGACGAACCGCGACGCCAACCGCGACGACAAGCAGGACCGCGGCGCCCGCTGCTGCTGCCGCCAGGGGGAGCCGGTGCTGGTTGGCCCCGAAGGTGAGCGCGATAAAGACCACCTCCAGGCCCTCCAGCAGGACTCCCTTGAAGGCGATCGTGAACGAGTACGGGTCCAGCCCCTCGGCCGGAGCCCCCACCGCCCTTGCCGCCGCGGTCTCCTCCCGGTAGATCTCGTCCTCGTCGTGCTGGGCCTTGATGCCGGCCGCGCGCAGGATCGCCTTGCGCAGCCACTGGAGCCCGAAGACGAGGAGCAGGCCGCCGACGACCAGGCGGAGCGTGTCGATCGGCAGGGAGGTCAGGCCGGGACCGAGGATCGCGGTCGTCACCGCCAGCGCGATCACGGCCGCCGCCGCTCCGCTCAGTGCCGAGCGCCAGCTCCGGGTCGTCCCCACGGCGAGGACGATGGTCAGCGCTTCGACCGCCTCCACCGCGCACGCGAGGAAGACCGAGATTGCGAGCCCAAGTGCCTGCCCGCTCACGGCGACGGCCTCATGCTCTTCAGGCTAGTCGGAGTCTTCGAGGAGCTTCTTGTAGGCGGCGACGTCCATCAGGGAGTCCACCTCAGACGGGTCCGAGAGCTTCACCTTGACCATCCAGCCCTCGCCGTAGGGGTCCTGGTTGATCTTCTCCGGGTTCTCGGCCAGCGCCGAGTTCACCTCGGTCACCTCGCCGGAGAGCGGCGCATGGACGTCCGAGACGGCCTTCACGGACTCGACCTCGGCATAGGCCTCGTCCTTGTGGAGCTCCTTGCCGGCCGCGGGCGGCTCATAGAAGACGACCTCACCGAGCGCGTCCTGCGCGTACCAGGTGACACCGAAGGTGGCGGTGTCCCCCTCGACGCGCGCCCAGTCGTGCTCGGGGTGGTAGCGAAGGTCGTCCGGATAGCTCTCGTCGGCCACGCCGGAAACCTACTTGTCCTTGGAGTAGAGCGGCCGCTCGCGGATCTCGGCCGGGCGCCGCTTGCCCCGCACGTCGATCTCGATCGCAGTCCCCGGCTCGGCGATACCGGCGCGGACGTAGCCCATGCCGATGCCGACCTCGAGGCAGGGCGAGAGCGTGCCGCTGGTCACCACGCCCACCTCTTCCTCGCCGGAGACGATCGGATTGCCCTGCCGTGGGATCCCCGCGCCGGTGATCACGAAGGGCTCGAGCACCTCCTTCGGGCCCCTCGCGCGCACCTGTCGGCAAGCCTCGGAGCCGATGAAACCGGTCTCCTCCTGGACGCACCAGCCGAGATCGGCCTCGATCGGGGTCCGCTCGTCGGTCAGGTCGTTGCCGTACAGGCAGTAGTTGACCTCGAGCCGCAGGGTGTCGCGTGCCCCCAGGCCGGTCGGTCCGGCACCGCTCCCGATCAGGGCGTCCCAGACCGTCCTGGCGTCCTCCGGCGCCATCAACAGCTCCACTCCATCCTCGCCCGTGTACCCCGTGCCGCAGACGAGCGTGGGAGCGCCGGCGACCGGCAGCTGCGCCGTCTTGAAGCGAGGGGGCAGCTCCCCGTCGGTGATGCGCTGGACGATCTGGCGCGCCTGGGGGCCCTGGACCGCCAGCATCGCGTAGGCCTCGATCCGATCGCGGACCTCCACCTCGAATTCGACGGCGTGCGCCTCGAACCACTCGAGGTCGCGCTCGTGGTTGGCCGCGTTGGTCACGGTCAGATAGCGGTCCTCGCCGAGCCGGTAGGTGAAGAGGTCATCGAGAACCCCGCCGTCCTCGCGGCAGAGGCAGGAGTACTGCGCCCCGCCCAGGCCGATCGTCGAGACGTCGTTGGAGAGCAGCCGCTGCAGGAGCTCCGCTGCCTGCGGGCCCTCGGTCTCGATCTCACCCATATGGGAGACGTCGAAGACGCCGCAGCCGTTGCGAACGCGCAGGTGCTCGGTCTTGATCCCGTCGTAGGAGACCGGCATCTCCCAGCCGGCGAATGGCATCAGCTTGGCCCCGGCCTCGACGTGCGCCTCATACAGCGGGGTCCTCCTCAGCGTCCGTGCTTCCATGATTCGGCACGATACTGCCGCTCATGAGCGTCCCCGAGAAGGAACTGATCGAGCGGCTGCGTCGTGCCTATGAGCTGTTCAGCGCCGAGGACTTCGACGCTGCAATGGAGTTCGCGCACCCGGACATCGTCTTCGCCAGGCCCGGTGGCCAGTCGGACGTAAGGGGCGCGGGCAGCGGAATCGAAATGGAGCTCGAGGCCTGGACCCTGTGGACGTTCGACCAGGATGGAAGGGCCACTCGGGCGGAGTTTTTCCTCCCCCACCAGGAAGACGAGGCGCGCCGCACCCTGCGGGGGGAGTAGCGACTACTTCAGGAAGTCCGGGACGTCGATTTCGGACTCGGAGATCCTCAAGTCCGACAGCGACTCCTGGCTGCGGCCAACGGCCGCCGGGCGGCGCTCCGCCGCGCGGGCCGCGAACTCCGGCGCGCGGGCGATCATCTCGAAGCCCTCGAAGCCCGTGGCGATCACTGTGACGCGGACCTCCTCGTGCATCGAGGAGTCCACCACGGCCCCGAAGACGATGTTGGCGTTCGCGTCCGCCGCCTGTATGCACATCCGGGCGGCCTCGTTGACCTCGAAGAGGCCGAGGTCCTCGCCGCCGGTGACGTTCAGAAGCATTCCCTTGGCGCCGTCGATCTGCTCCTCGATGAGGGGCGAGGTGATGGCCGCCTTGGCGGCCTCGACGGCGCGGTTCTCGCCGGTCCCGGTGCCGACGCCCATCAGAGCCGAGCCTGCCTGATGCATGACCAGGCGGACGTCGGCGAAGTCAAGGTTGATCAACCCCGGGATTGTTATGAGGTCTGTGATGCCCTGGACGCCCTGGCGCAAGATGTCGTCGGCCTCGCGGAAGGCCTCGAGGATCGTGGTCCGCCGCTCGACGATCTGCAGCAGCTTCTCGTTCGGCACGGTGATCAGGGTGTCGACCTCCTTGCGGAGTCGGTCGATGCCCTCCTCGGCCTGCGCCATGCGCTTCTTGCCCTCGAACTCGAACGGCTTGGTGACCGCGCCGACCGTGAGGGCACCGATCTCCTGCTTGGCGATCTCGGCGATCACGGGAGCGGCGCCGGTGCCGGTGCCGCCACCCTCGCCGACGGTGACGAAGATCATGTCCGCGCCCTTCAGCGCATCCTTGATCTCGTCGCGCGACTCGGCCGCCGCGCCGGCGCCGACCTCGGGGTTCGCGCCCGCGCCGAGGCCCTTGGTGAGGTTGTGGCCGATGCCGATCTTGACGTCGGCGTCGCAGGCCTGGAGCGCCTGGGCATCGGTGTTGACCGCGACGAACTCGACGCCGCGGAGACCCGCGTCGACCATGCGGCTGACGGCGTTCGACCCGCCACCACCGACTCCGACGACCTTGATTACGGCCAGATATGACGTTTCCATTGTTGGTCCTGCTCCGAGCCCCTCACCGCTGATTCGGCTGTGGGGCAATACCGATTTACGAACAGGGTACGCGGTTTCCTGCCTCGCGCAAGCCCGAAGTCTCGAGTCTCCCTTGAGGGTTCCCCTGGGGTGAGTCTAGTGTCGAGGTCGAGGTCCAGGGTTGGTTGAGGCACCATGAAAGTCCTGCAAATCACGCATATCGCGAGAGGGCACGCGGGCGGCGTCGCGAACGGTCGGCGATGGGTCAAAAGGGCCGAATGGGCGTGCACGGCTCGTTGCAGACCCCTCCCTGGAGGGACGCCCGCGGTTCTCAGCCGCCGGAAACGGGCCGGTCAGGGACGCTGACGTCGAGGTAGGACGGGGTGCCCCGCTCGTCGCCTGAGAGCACTGCGACGGCGGCCTGCCACTTGTCCTGGGCCCGCGAGCCGTCTCCGAATCGGACCTCGGGGCCGTCCCTCAGGTCAACCACCACTCCCCCGCGCTGGTCGTCCCAGGTCGAGGCCGTGATCCGGTTCTTGAGCGGACCCGGCGTCGCTCCGAGGATCGCCGCCTGGGCGGCCGTGTCCTCGTCGAGACGCGCTCCGTGCGCGGCCGCCCCCTCGATGCGAGGCAGCGCCTTGGCGTCGTAGTCCGCGCCCGCGAGCAGGTAGCCGTCGGCCGATACGGCGGTGCGCTGGCCCCTGATCTGGACGAAGGCCACCGGCAGGCGCTCGGTCACCGTCACCTGAAGGCCGTGCGGGAAGCTCGTGCTGGCCGCCACCGACGCGACGGTCGGGAAGCGGGCGACCGCATTGCGCAGCTCGTCGTCCTTGATGTGGAGGGTGGTCATGTCCCCCGCCACCCGCTCGACGGCCGACTTGATCTCCCGCTCATTGGTGGTGGCGCCCTTGATCGTCACGCCGTGGATCGCGAACAGCGACAAGTCGCGGAACCAGAACATGTAGCCCCCGTACAGGACCAGCAGGATGACCGCGGCGGCGAGCGCCCGGCGGCGGATCACCGCCTTGCGCCCGGCGGGCCGGGCGCGGGTCCGGGCACGCGGCGGCGCGACCGGCCGGCGCGGGTTCAGCGCTCTGGTTGCCATTCCTTCCGATTCACCGCCCGAGGCTCCATTCCTCCGGCCAGCTCACCTCACCGAGGATCTGCACCTCGGGCTCGAGTGTCACACCGAAGCGGCCGTGGACCTTGCGGCGGGCCTCGGCCATGACAGCGAGGATGTCGGAGGTGGTGGCTCCGCCGGTGTTCTCGACGAAATTGGCGTGCTTCGGCGACAGCCGCGCTCCGCCGATCTGGAGACCGCGGCAATCGGCCGCATCGAGCAGCTGCCCGGCGGAGCGGCCCTCGGCCCGGGGGTCATCGGGGTTCATGAAGGTCGAGCCGAAGGTCTTGATCCCAGAGGGCTGCGCCTCCTTCCGCCTGCGCCTCATGTCCGCCATGGTGCCCTTGACGTCGGCCGGGTTCGCCTCGCGCAGGGCGAACGTGGCCTGGGCGACCACCTCGCGATCGCCCAGGTTCGAGCCGCGATAGCGGAAGCCCAGCTCATCTGGCCCTCGCTCCTCCGACCCGCTGGGCGTGCAGATCACGACCCGTTCCAGGACCTGTCCGAGCTCGCCGCCGTAGGCGTTCGCGTTCATCCGCACAGCGCCCCCGACGGTGCCCGGGATGTTCACCCCGAATTCGAGCCCCGTCAGGCCCCAACCCGCCGCCTTCGCGGCGGCGGATGGCAACCGCGCTCCGCCTCCGCAGACCACCTCGGTGCCGGCCCGTTCGATCCGGGTCAGCGCCCCGTTCAGCTTCATCACGAGGCCGCGAAAGCCATCGTCGGAGATCAGCAGGTTCGAGCCCGAGCCGATGATCCCGACCGGCAGGTCCTCGGCGTCCGCCCAGGCGAGCAGCTCGACCAGGCGCTTCTCAGTGTCGGGACGAGCGAAGTAGTCCGCGGAGCCGCCCGCCCGCACGGTAGTCAGGCGCGAGAGCGGATAGTCGCGCTCGACTCCCTCCTGCCGGCTCATTCCGGCTCGCCCCCGTTCACCAGGGACTCGGCGAGCGTGTAGACGTCGCCTGCCCCGATCGTGATCAGGACATCCCCCTCGCCGAGGCGAGGCCTCAGGGCGCGGGCGGCAAGATCGGCGGTGGGCAGCCACCAGACGCGGCGACCGTGCCCATGATCCGCAGCGGCGCTGGCGACCATCATGCCGCTCACCCCCTCGAGCTCCCCGACGGGCTCCTCGCGGGCCGGGTATACGTCGAGGACAGCGATCTCGTCGGCGGCGGCCAGGGCCGCCCCGAACTCGGTGGCGAGCGCCTTGGTGCGTGAGTAGAGGTGCGGCTGGAAGGCGACCAGCAGCCGGCGTGGTCCGAGATCCCGCGCGGCCTCCAGCGTCGCCGCGACCTCCGTCGGGTGGTGGGCGTAGTCGTCATAGATGCGCGCGCCACCTGCCTCTCCCTTGAGCTCGAACCTCCGCGCGACGCCCGGAAAGCCTGCGAGAGCTCGCGCGCACCCGTCGACGTCCGCCGAGGCCAGCGAGAGGCCGCCGAGCGCGGCGAGCGCGTTGGCGACGTTGTGCCGTCCCGGGACCCGCAGCGAGACCTCGGTGTCGATCTCCCCGCCGCGAGCCCGGAACCGGGTCCCGCCCCCCTCGGCGGCGACGGCGATGTCCGTGGCGAGCAGCTCCGCATCCTGGGGAGGCTGCCCGGCCGCTGGCTCGAGAGCGAAGCGCAGCACGCGCTGGGCCTCCTGGCCCGGCAGGCGGACGTCGGCGCCCGTGATCAGCCCGCTCGCCGGCGCGGCGAAGGCGGCGAACGCCTCGGAGAGCTCAGCGAGAGAGCCCCAGCGCGAGTGATGGTCGAGCTCGAGGTTGGTGATCACCGCCACCTCGGGCCGAAGCTTCAGGAAGCTGGCGTCGCTCTCGTCCGCCTCGGCGACGACCCATTCGCCATCCCCCCAACCCGCGTTGGTGGGCGCCCCGTCGGCCCCCGAGCCGGGAAGCTCTCCCCCGAGGAAGAAGGCCGGGTCGGCCCCGGTCTCGCGAAGGGCCCAGATGCACATCGCCGCGGTGGTGGTCTTGCCGTGGGTGCCGGCGATCGCCAGCAGGCGGCGCTGCGAGCAGAGCTCGGCGAGCAGCTCGCCCCGGTGGATCACGCGCTGGCCGCGCTCGCGGGCCCGCGCCAGCTCGGGATTGTCCTCCGGGACCGCGGTGGAGACGACCACGTCGGCGCCAGGGGGAACCTGGCCGGCGTCGTGGCCGAGGTGCGGATCGATCCCCGCCGCTCTCAGGCGGTCCACATATGAGGACTCCGCGCGGTCGGACCCGCTCACCTCGGCACCGAGCTGGCGGCAGACGAGGGCGAGCCCGCTCATGCCGGCGCCACCGATTGCGATGAAGTGGAGCCTGCGCCCGGGGATCGGCTCAGCCATCGGCGGCCTTCAGGACCTCGCCCGCGATGCGCTCGGCCGCGTCCGGCTTGGCCAGCCGCCGCGCCGCGAGGCTCATCTCCCGCAGGCGGTCCTCGTCCCCGAGCAGCTCGGCGATCGTGGCACCCAAACGGTCGGCGGTCAGCTCGGCGTCTCCGATCACGACGGCTGCGCCGCCGTCGGCCATCCAGCGGGCGTTCGTCGTCTGGTGATCTGCCGTCGCATGCGGATAGGGAACCAGGATGGCCGGGCGGCCGGCCGCGGCGATCTCCATCACGGAGCCACCGGAGCGGGCGACCACCAGGTCCGCGGCGGCCAGGACATCGCCGAGGTCGGGCTCGTACTGCAGCAGCGTGTAGCGCTCCGGCCTGCCCGCGTCGTCCCAGCGGCGGCGCAGCTCCGGGTAGTCGCGCCGGCCGACGATGTGGAGCACCCAGGGCTGGCCCACGTGATCGCCGTGCAGGCGCGTGAAAGCCTCGAACGCCGCCAGGTTGATCGACAGCGCTCCCAGGCTGCCTCCCACGACCGTGACGCAGTCGGCGGGCTCGGGGATGCCGAAGCGCCGCCGGGCGACCGTGGGGTCGGCCTCAAGGACTGCGCGAGGCACCGGACGGCCGGTCACCACATACGGCCCGCCATCTCGCCCCGGGATCGGGAAGGCGAGACAGACGCGCTCGGCGCGATGGGCGAGCATCCTGTTGGCGAGGCCGAGGTGGCTGTCCGCCTCTGTCAGGACCAGGGGAAGGCCCATGCGGACCGCGGCCAGTCCCGCTGGGCCGGCCACGTAGCCGCCGCCTCCCAGCACGACGTCCGCCCGGCGGCGCTCCAAGACGCGGCGGGCGGCCCCGACGGCGCGAGCAGCGCGCCAGACCGCGCGGATCGCCTTGAGGGGATTGCGGCGGTCCAGGCCGCTGACGCGCAGGAACTCGATCTCGTACCCGGCCGCGGGAACGAGATCCGCCTCGGCGCGCTCGCGCGTCCCGAGGAAGCTGACCTCGGCGCCCTCAGCCCGAAGCGCGTCGGCGACGGCGATCGCCGGTACGACGTGTCCCGCCGTGCCGCCGGCCGCTATCACGACTCGTGCCACTTGCTGCGCGCTTTCTTCTTGTGTTTCCGCCCTCGACCACGCGCAGTCTGGCAGGGCGCGCGGCCGTGCCGCGGCCGGAGCCGGTGCGCGAACTCGCCTGTGCCGGTCGGCGGGCCACGTTCAGGATCAGGCCCGCTGCGGCGAGCGTGATCACGAGACTCGTCCCTCCATAGGAGACGAACGGCAAGGGAACCCCGGTGAGCGGCGCCAGCCCGAGCACTGCGAAGAGGTTGAGGGCCGCCTGGGCCAGGATCAGTGAGGTGAGGCCCGCGGCGAGCAGCTTGCTGAAGCGATCCCGCGCCCGGTGTGCCGCCCGGAGGCCCGCGTAGCCGAAGATCCCGAAGAGGCCGACGAGCACGAACATGCCCACCAGCCCGAGTTCCTCGCCGATCACCGCGGCGATCATGTCGGTGTGGGCCTCAGGCAGGTACGAGGCCTTCTGGACGCTCTCCCCCAGCCCCACTCCCGTCAACCCACCGGAGCCGATCGCGATGGTTGCCTGCTTCGCCTGGAAGCCCGCGCCGCTGGTGTCGCTGTTCGGATGGAGGAAGCCGGTGAGGCGGGCCTCCTGGTAGGGGTGGATGGCGATCATCACCACGGCCACGAACGCGATCGCTGCGGCGACCGGCGCCAGCGTCCTCGGCTTGACGCCCGCGAGGAAGAGGACGCAGCAGACGCTGGAGGAGACCACGATCGCGGTACCGAGATCGGGCTCCTTGGCGATCAGCAGGACCGACAGCCCGACCATCAGCAGGTAGGGCCCCAGCCCCGCGAGCGTCCGGACCCGCTTCGGCTCCGCTGAGAGCAGGTGGGCGCCGTACAGGACGATGGCGATCTTCGCGAGCTCGGAGGGCTGGAACTGGACGAAGCCGCCGCCGATCCAGCGCTGCGCGCCGTTGACCGTGGTACCAACCCCGGGCAGCAGCACGGCGAAGAGCAGGAACAGGGAGCCGACCAGGATCAGCGGGGTCATCGGCTTGGCCGCGGCCACGCCGCGCACCGAGGCGACCCGCATCACCAGCAGGCCGATCGCGCCGAAGATCACCGTGCGCTCCAGGTAGTAGAAGCCGTTTCCGCCACTGTTCAGCAGCGAGCGCGCGGAGCTGGCGCTGAAGACCATCACCGCGCCGAAGGCGAGTAGGCAGAGAGTCGCCGTGAGCAGCAGCGAGTACTCGAGCGGCGGAGCCGCGGGCTTGCGCTTCCTCGCGGCGCTAGTGCTCACCGCAGCTCCTCCACCAGCTCGCGGAAGCGGTCGCCGCGCTGCTCGAAGTCCTTGAAGGCGTCGAAGCTCGCGCAGGCCGGCGAGAGCAGGACGATCTCGCCGGGCTCGGCATCGGCCCGGGCCTCCGCCACGGCGGCCTCGAGCGTGCCCGCCTCGGAGATCCGGACGCCGCGCTCCGCCGCCGGCGCGAGCTCGGCCGCCAGGAGCTCGGCCGCCTCCCCGATCAGGTAGACGGCGACGCAGCGGTCGGCGACCGCCTCCGCGAGCGGCGCGAAGCTCTCCTGCTTCGGCCGACCGCCGGCGATCAGGCGGACCCCGCCGTCGAAGGCCCGCACGCCCGCCACGGCGGACGCGACGTTGGTCGCCTTGGAGTCGTTCACGTAGAGGGCGCCGTCGAGCTCCCTGACCCGTTCGAGCCGGTGGGCGACTCCCCGGAAGCTCCGCAGGCCCTCCGCCACGGCGTCGCGCGGCAGCCCGGATGCGAGCGCCGCCGCGGCAGCCGCCATCGCGTTCTCGACGTTGTGGGAGCCGAGCAGCTGGAGCTCATCGGCACGGAGCAGCGGCTCGTCGGCCGCGAAGATGACGCCGTCGCGCATGCTGAGCTCGCAGTCGGGATCGGCCGACTCCCCCTCCACCGGGCAGAAGCGGATGCGCCGCGCGCAGCCCCCGAGGTCGCGATCCCGGAGCTCCGGGGTGTCGCCGTTGTAGACCGCGGCGTCGTCGTTGCCCTGGTTGGCGAAGATCCGGAGCTTCGCCTCCAGATATGCCTCGAGCGTGCCGTGGCGATCGAGGTGGTCTGGCGCCAGATTGATGAAGACGGCCCACTCCGGCGAGAAGTACTCGGTGTCCTCGAGCTGGAAGCTGGATGCCTCGCAGACCACCGTCGCGTCGGCGTCGATCGCGTCGACGAGGGAGGCGAGCGGGGTGCCCACATTCCCCGCCACCGCGACCGGTCGGCCGGCTGTCCGGTGCAGATGTCCGATCAGCTCGGTTGTGGTCGTCTTGCCGTTGGTGCCGGTGACGGCGCAGAAGGCGTTCGGGATCAGCCGCCAGGCGAGCTCGAGCTCGCCGGTCACCTCCAGGCCACGCCCGCGCGCAGCCCGCACCACGGGTGCGTCCTGGGGCACACCGGGGCTCTTCACCACCGTTCGGGCACGATCGAGTTCCTGTGTTCCTTCCACGCCCAAACTGACTTCGACGCCCGCGCCCTCTAGCCCTGCCGCCTCCTCGGGCTCGCCCGAATCGACCCCGATCACGCTCTGGCCACGCCCGGCGAGCACGCGCGCGATGGCCGCGCCGGAGCGCGCCAGGCCCACCACCAGGAAGGGCCCTTCAGGCAGCGGAGGACGCGGCTTCTCGCCTGAGTTCACATAACCATGTTCGACCTCCGCCCCTCACTCCCTGCGTGCCTGGCGCGTGCGTGCAGGACGGCTTCGCGATCAGATCGGCGCCACAGCGGCCTGGTGGCGCCTACGTCCCGATCGACTGCTGGTACAGCGTGAAGCCGATGCCGGCGCAGACCGCGGCGATGATCCAGAAGCGCAGCATGATCTTGGTCTCCGACCAGGCCATCAGCTCGAAGTGATGGTGGATGGGGGCCATCAGGAGCACGCGGCGGCGGAACATCTTGAAGGCGGCGACCTGCAGGGCAACCGAGAGCGCCTCGATCACGAAGATGCCGCCGGTGGTGATCAGCAGGATCTCGGTCTGCGTCATCACGGCTAACGCCCCGATCGCCCCACCCAGCCCGAGCGAGCCGGTATCCCCCATGAAAATCGAGGCCGGGAAGGCATTGAACCAGAGGAAGCCGATGCAGCCGCCGACGAAGCAGGCGGAGAGCAGCGAGAGGCTGTGCTGGCCGGTGGTGATGAACGTGATCGCGGTGTAGGCGAGCAGGACGATCGCGCAGCAACCCGCCGCCAGGCCATCGAGGCCGTCGGTGAGGTTGACCGCGTTGGACGACCCCGCGATCACCAGGAAGATCACGATCGGATAGATCCAGTCGGGGATGTCGAGGGAGGCGTGGGAGATGCGCAGCTCGAGGCTCGACTCGAGGCCGACCGAATGACGCGCGACGTACCAGAGTCCGATCGCGAGAGCCGCCTGGAGAGCCAGCTTGTATCGGGCGGAGAGCCCGAGGGAGCGGCGCCGGGTGATCTTCAGGTAGTCGTCCGCGAAGCCGATCAGCGCGCAGCCGACCGCCACGCCGAAGACCGCGAGGCTCTGCGTGTCGCGGTTCGAGAGGACCAGGTACGGAATCGCGACGGCCGTGAAGATCAGGAGGCCACCCATCGTCGGCGTGCCGGCCTTCTCGTGGTGCTCCTCCGGCCCCTCCTCGCGGATCTGCTGGCCGAACTCGCGCAGCCGCAGATACTCGATGAACTTCGGGCCGAGGAAGATGCAGATCAGCATCGCGCCCATCGCTGCGATCAGGATCTCGCCGAGCATCAGAGGATCGAGTCGGTCATCTAGGTCTCCTGCAGCTTCTCGGCGATGCGCTCCAGGCCGACCGCCCGCGAGCCCTTGACGAGGACGGCGTCGCCGGGACCGAGGGCCTCGGCGAGCGCGTCGGCGGCGGCCTCGGCGTCGGCGACGTGCCGATCGGGCTCATAGGCCTCGGCCAGCTCGCCGACCCCGATGATCAGCTCCACCCCGCGCTCCCGGGCATGCCGGCCGATCTCGCGGTGATAGGCGGCCGCCTCGGGCCCGAGCTCCCGCATTTCGCCCAGCACCGCGAGCCGCCGGCCCCCCGCGTCGAACGTGGCGAGGTGGTCCAGCGCCGCCCGCATCGAGATCGGGTTGGCGTTGTAGGAGTCGTTGATCAGGATGGCGTTCCCCGGAAGCTCCACCAGCTCCCCACGGAGGCGCGAGAAGACTATCCCGGGCGCCCGATCCGCCATCTCAGCCAGCGGATATCCGAGCGCCAGCCCGGCCGCGATCGCCGCCAGCACGTTGTCCAGGTTGTGAGCCTCGACGAAGGGC
Organism: Solirubrobacterales bacterium; assembly: GCA_036276255.1. Lineage (GTDB taxonomy): Bacteria > Actinomycetota > Thermoleophilia > Solirubrobacterales > 70-9 > DASUPK01. The sequence goes on along the minus strand of DASUPK010000050.1, from coordinate 12,978 downwards.
AGCTTGAACGCCTGCTCGCCCTCCGGGGTTCGCACGAGCGCGTCGGTCTCCCCCGCCTCCGCGAGCACCCAGGTCGCCTCGACGTCGCCGCCGGCACCGAAGCGAAGGAGCTTCGAGGCGCGCTCCAGGTGCGGTTCGAGCGGCCCCGGCTCCGCCGGGACGACCGCCGTGCCGCCCTCCCGGAGCCCGTCGATGATCTCCGCCTTCGCAGCCGCGATCGCCTCGACCGAGCCGAGCAGCTCGACGTGGACCGGCCCGACGTTCGTGATCACGCCGACGTCCGGAGCCGCGATCGCGCAGAGCTCCGCGATCTGGCCCGGGCCCCGCATCCCCATCTCGAGCACCAGCACCTCGGTCCCCTCGGGCGCGGCAAGAACCGTGAGCGGCATCCCGATCTCGGTGTTGTAGTTCTCCGGGCTCGCCTGCACCTCGGCTGGGAACAGCGCCCGGCAGATGTCCTTGACCGACGTCTTGCCGGTCGAGCCCGTGATCCCGACGACCAGCGCGTCGAGCTCGGTGCGCCAGCCCCGTGCCAGCGACTGAACCGACGCGAGGGGATCGGCCGAGCCGAGGATCCATCCCGCCCCGTCGAGAGCCGCGCCCGCGCGGCGCTGCGCGGCCAGCTCGCGTCCCCACTGGGAGCCGACGAGGATTCCCCAGGCCCGATCGCGCAGCGCCGCGGCGCCGAACTCACCGCCGTCCGCTCGCTCGCCGCGGACCCCGACGAACAGGTCGCCCTCGCGAACCTCGCGGGAGTCGATCACCGCGCGGGTCGGGCCGCCCTCGTCGCCTCGGGCAAGCACCTCGGCACCCGCCATCGAGGCGAGACGGTCGCCGTCGAGGGTGATCAAGTCGCGGAGCCTGTCTTGAGCTTGCGGAGCTCGTCGCGGGCGACTTCGCGGTCGTCGAACGGGATCTTCCGACCGTCCTCGAACTCCTGACCCTGCTCGTGGCCCTTGCCGGCGATCACGACCAGGTCGCCCTGCTCGGCCCGGCCGAGCGCCGAGGCGATCGCCGCCCTCCGGTCGGCGTCGACCAGCACCTCGGCGGGCGGGCTCTCCGGGATCCCCTCGCGGATCTGCTCGATGATCGCTCCCGGGTCCTCCGAGCGCGGGTTGTCGGAGGTCACCACCGCGATGTCGGAGAGCTCCGCCCCGGCCCTTCCCATCAGAGGCCGCTTCTCGCGATCACGATCGCCCCCGCAGCCGAACACCGAGATCAGCCGGTCGCCGGTGAGCCGCCGGGCCGCGCCGAGGACGTTCTCCAGGGAGTCCGGCGTGTGCGCGTAGTCGACGATCACGCCGAACGGCTGTCCCTCGTCGATGGATTCGAACCGGCCGGGGACCTGCTCGGCGGACGCCAGCGCCTCCGCTGCCTCTCGCAGGTCCAGCCCGAGGGCGTGCGCGACGCCCAGCGCCGCAAGGGCGTTCGAGACGTTGAAGTCGCCCGGCAGAGGCGTCTGCACCTCGATCTGGCCATCCGGCGACATGCAGAGAAAGCGCGACCCGCTTGGATCGAAGGTGACGCCGCGCGCGCTCAGGTCGGCGGCGCCGCCCGCGGCCGAGAAGGTGATGCAGTCTCCGCCGTCGCCCGTGGAGAGCTCGCCCGCGAGCCGCTGTCCGTAGGGGTCGTCGAGGTTGACGACGGAGATGCCTCCCTCCAGTTCGATCAGCGGTGCCCCGCCCTCGCCGGAGAAGAGCAATCGCTTGGCGGCGAAGTAGTCCTCCATGTCCGCGTGGAAGTCGAGATGGTCCTGGCTCAGGTTGGTGAAGACCTTGACCGCGAAGTCGATCGCGTCGGCCCGGTGCAGGACCAGCGCGTGCGAGGACACCTCCATCGCGCAGGCGTCGTCGCCCGCCTCGAGCATGCGCGCGAAGGTCCGCTGGAGGTCGATCGCCTCGGGGGTCGTCCGCTCGACCTCCTCGACCTCGCCGCCGACCACCTGCCGGACGGTCCCGAGCAGCCCGCACTGCCGCCCCGCGGACTCGAGCAGGTGCCGCACCAGGAAGGCCGTGGTGGTCTTGCCGTTGGTCCCCGTGATCCCGGCGACGGTGAGCTCGGAGGTCGGATCGCCGTTGAAGGCCGCGGCGACCGGCGCCATGGCGGCCCGTGCGTCCTCGACCCGGGCCTGCGGCACGTCGAGCTCGAGCGGCCGCTCCACGACCAGCGCCGAGGCGCCGGCCTCGACCGCGGCGGGAGCGAAGTCGTGGCCGTCGGTCTTCTCGCCCGGGAAGCAGAAGAACAGCGTTCCCTCGGCCACCCGCCGGCTGTCGTAGGCGAGATCGCGGACGTCCGCGGACGGATCGCCGCGCAGATCGGCGGCGACGCCAGCAGCTCTCAGCAGCTCGCCAAGCTCCATCCCGACGCGATTCTAGGATTTCCACCGTGCGCGACAACAACGCCGACGGCAAGACCGACTGGCACGACCACTACGAGGAGGCCCTCACGCCTGTCCAGAGCGTCAGCGTGAAGCTCGGGAACATCTCGGCGCTGCTTCCATCGACCGAGATGGGCATCTCACAGAAGTCCGGCTAATTCGGCGAGATGCCGAGATAGGGCAGCGCGAACTCGGCGATCTGCCCGAAGACCGGCGCCGCGACCAGGCCGCCGACGTGGACGGACTGGGGCTCGTCGACGACGACCGCGACCAGCAGCTTCGGCCGATTCGCGGGCGCGAAGCCGACGAAGGAGGCGACGTAGCGGCTGTCGGAGTAGGTGCCGTTCTCGACCTTCTGCGCGGTACCGGTCTTGCCGGCCAGCGTGTAGCCGGGCACGCTCACCTCTGACGCCGTTCCGCCCGGGGCGAGGACGCCCTCGAGCATTTGGCGGAGCTGGGCCGCGGTCCGCGGGGTGATCACTCGATGCGGGTCGGAGTTCTGGTCGAGCGGCTGGCCGCCGACGCTGCTGATCAGGGTCGGGTGCCGCAGGATCCCCCCGTCGGCGATCACCGAGTAGGCGGTCGCGATCTGCATCGGGGTCACCGACAGGCCCTGGCCGATCGGCAGGTTGCCCATGGTGGAGCCGGAGTAGTCGTGCAGTGCCGGGACGATCCCGCGCTCCTCTCCCGGGTAGCCGACGCCGGTTGGCCGGCCGAAGCCGAAGCGGTTGATCCACTGCGAGAAGCGATCGGCGCCCTCCTTCAGGCCGATCGTCACGGCACCGACGTTGGAGGACTGGGCAAGGATCTGCGCCGTGGTCAGCGTCTCCGGCGGCCGGGCCTCGGCCTCACCGATCGTCCGGTCGTAGACGTGGATCTCCGAGGGCAGATAGAAGCTGGAACTCGGGGTGACCACGTGGTCCTCGAGCGCAGACGCGACGGTGAACGCCTTGAAGGTCGAGCCGGGCTCGTAGGTGAAGCCGGTGGCGCGGTTCTCGAGCTCATTCGAGGTCGCATTGGAGAGATCCGAGGGATCGAAACCCGGCGTGTTGGCCATTGCAAGGACATCGCCCGTGTTCGGGTTCATCACGATCGCGGTCCCGCCCTTGGCGCCGTAGTGGCTGACCGCATCGTTCAGCGCCTGCTCGGTCTTGTCCTGGATCGCGGCGTCGAGCGTCGTCTGGACGTCCTCGCCCACGCTGGCGGGCTTGACGGTCTCCATGCGAAGCGGCCGGCCGACCGCATCGTGAACGATGTCCTCCTCTCCGTTGGCGCCTCCGAGCACGCTGTTCTCCGAGTGCTCCAAGCCAGTGAGACCCTGGTTGTCGGTCCCGACCGCGCCGATCACCTGCGAGGCGAGCTCGCCCTGCGGATAGAGCCGCTTGCTGGTGGGCACCGTCGAGATGCCGGTGATGTCCAGCCGCTTCACCTCGGCGGCGACGTTTGGATCGACCTTCCGGGCCAGATAGGCGAACCCCGAGCTGCGGTCCGACAGCGCATTCAGCAGATCCGAGGTCGGCTCGCCGAGCACCTCGTGGAGGCGCAGCGCGGTCCGGCCGGGGTTCTCCACCTGATACGGCGTGGCGACCACGTCGGCGGCATCCTCGGAGGCCGCCAGGACCTTGCCGTTGCGGTCGAGCACGCGGCCGCGCTCACCGGGGATGGTCACCGTGGTGACCTGCTGGCTGTGGGCCTCGGCACGAAGCGTGTCGCCCTTCACCCCCTGCAGCCAGAACGCGCGCAGGAGCGCGAAGGAGAAGATCAGGAAGAACGCACAGAAGAGCAGGCCCAGCCGGCGATCGATGAGCCGCATGGCCAGGCGCTCCTAGAGCCCCACGCCTCCGGTTGCGCCCCCGGATGAGCCGGAGGACGAGCCGCTGCCGCTGGAGCTGCCGCTGCCCGAAGTGCCGGACGGCGTCACCGCCGGGGCGGGAGTGGTCGTCGGGGCCACCGTGGTCGTCGGCGCAGGGGTGGAGCTGGTGCTCACCGGCGCGTAGGAGGTGCCCGGCGCCGGATAGCTCGAGGGCTGGCTCGGCGCCGTCAGGAAGCTCTGGGTGCCCAATAGATGGGCGAGACGGGCGGCGTCGCCGTCCTTGGCGTCCAGGTAGGTGATCGCCTTCGGGTCGGGAACGGCCAGGCCGAGCCGCGCGGCCTCCGCCTCAACCCTCGCGGCGGAGAGCCGCTCGTCGATCTGGGCATGCAGGGCGGAGACCTCGGTCTTGAGCTCGTCGATCTGCAGGGAGGCGCGGCCGGAGCCCGCCGTCAGGCTGAGGCTGAGCACGTTGAGGGCGACGATGCCGACGAGCAGGGCACCCAGCACGCCGATCCAGCCTCGGCCACGCGTCAGCCGCATGATCAGGGTCGAGTCGGAGAAGTCCCGGACCGCGCCGGCGCTTCGAACCGCGGCCTGCGGGAAGAGCGCGGCGCCCGCCACCGCCGGGCGCACCAGGCGGGCGGCCGGAGCCTGGCGGGAACGGGCGCGGGGCGCGGGCGCGCGTCGCGCCCTGCGCGGCTTGGTGCGGGGCGCCGGACGCGGGGCGTGAGCCTTTCGTGCGGCAGCCGCGGCGGCCATCAGCCGGCGTCCTCCGCCTCGCGGATCTTGAGCGCGGCGCGGAGATGGGCCGAGGAAGCGCGCGGGTTGCGCTCGATCTCCTCGGGCCCCGGCGCGATCGCGCGCTTGGTGAGCAGCTCGGCCTCCGGCTCGCGGCCGCAGACGCAGACGGGCAGCTCCGGCGGGCAGATGCAGCCCCGCGCCCGGTCGGCGAGGAAGCGCTTGGTGCGGCGGTCCTCCAGCGAGTGGAAGGAGATCGCGCCGAGACGCCCGCCGGTCGGCAGGATCGCCCAGGCGAGCGGCAGCGCGTGGTCGAGGGCGTCGAGTTCGCCGTTGACGGCGATCCGGATCGCCTGGAAGGTGCGCTTGGCTGGGTGCCCCCGCCCGAACCGCTCCGACGGCGGGATCGCGGCCTTGATCGCCGAGACCAGCTGGGCCGTGGTGTCGATCGGGCGGCGCTTCGTGATCTCTCTGGCGATCGAGCCGGCCCGGCGCTCCTCACCCAGCTCGCGGATCACGTTCGCCAGGCGGTCCTGCGGCCACTCGTTGACGACGGTCATGGCCGAGAGGCTCTGGGTCGGATCCATTCGCATGTCGAGGGGGGCGTCATAGGCGTAGGAGAAGCCCCGCTCCCAGGCGTCGATCTGCATCGAGGACATGCCCAGGTCGAAGACGATGCCGTCCGGGCGGGTGCCCTCTCCTCGCAGACCCTCGAGCGCGGCGACGAAGTCGGCGCGCAGGAAGCGCGAGCGCGACGGGGCGTGCGCCGCGAACTCGCTCCATCGCTCCTCCGAGGCGGGATCGCGATCCACCGCGATCAGCTCGCCCTCGGGCGCGATGCGCTCAGAGATCAGGCGGGCGTGGCCGCCGCCGCCGAAGGTGCAGTCGACGAAGGTCTCGCCGGACTTGGGGTCGAGGACGTCGACCAGCTCGGTCGCCAGTACGGGTTCGTGTTCCTGGGGCACATAGGAAAGGTTCGCTGACTCGGCAAGTGTTCCCACCACTCTGTGTGTTGCCGTCGCCATCTCAGCCTCCTCGCTCCTCTTCGGAGAGGTTCTCCGCGACATCGGAAACCTCTGCATCCATCTCCTTCTCGTACTCGGCCCAGCGCTTGGCGCTCCAGATCTCGAACCAGTCGTCGGAGCCGACGATCACGCACGGGCCCTCCCCCAGGCCGGCGTGCTCGATCAGCTTCTTGGGCAGGCGGATGCGGCCGGCGGAGTCGAGCGTGTCGTCGAAGGCACCGCCGTGGAAGTGACGGCGCAGCATCCGGCCGCGCTTGCCGAGCGGGTTGGTCTCGCCGAGGAACTGGTTCGTGAAGCTCTCGTAGCCGCCGGGCGCGAACACCCAGACGGAGGGGTCCAGCCCCTTGGCGAGAACGACTCCATCAGCAAGCGCCGCGCGGAACCTCGACGGGACCGTGAGGCGGTCCTTCGCGTCGAGATTGTGCTCGTACTGACCGAGAAACGACAAAGTGGGAGCCCTTGAGTTCGGAGCGGGCCGGGGTGGTGAGGTGGGAGGAGCCTCATCACCCCGGCCCTATTGACCAACTCTGATTTGCCACGCTAACCCACTCTGTCCCACTTTGCAACACAGATTGGGCCGCCGCATTCCAGCCGATCCGTCGGACGGAATTGCTAGCCGGACTCGTGACAGGCCGAAATCCGCATTCCGATGCGGTTTGCGGGTTCGGTCATCGCGCTCTGGAAGACGCTCGGAGCGGCCCGCTCCTGCAATCCCGGTTGCAGCAAAGAGGACCGCAACCGGATTCCTCCCACCCGCCCCCACCGCCCGCCTCACGTCCTTGGGTCACCCGGAGGTGTAATCCGTCTTGCGTCTAGAAACCGGCCATGAAGCGGTCGACGTTGGCGAGCAGGCCGGCGGCGATCATCAGCAGCACCGACGGCACCAACAGGAGCGCGACCGCGAGCTGGATCTTCGGCGCCGCGCGGGCGGCGTGCTCCTCGATACGGCGCCGCTGAACCCCTCGCAGCGCCGTCGCCTGATCGCGCAGCTGATCGGCGAGCGGGGAGCCGTAGCGGCGGGAGCGCTCGATCACCCCGCACATCGCAGCCACCTCGTGCACGGGAGCGCGCCGGCGGAGCGAGGCGAGCGCCTCGCTCTGGGGCAGTCCGCAGGAGCTCTCCGCCGAGAGCATCGCCAGCTCGCGCGCCAGCGGCCCCTCCCCCGCGCCGAGCTCTCCGAGGCCCGCCAGCGGGCTGCGCCCCGCGGCCGTCCCGACCGCGAGCAGGTCGAGCGCGTCCGGGAGCCCGGCCCGCAGTGCCCCCAGCCGCCGCCGCGCGGCCCGCTCGAGCCAGGCGTCCGGGCCGAGAAAGCCGGCTACGGGAAGTCCGACGGCCACGATCCAGGCGACCCGGCCCGGCGCCGCCGGAGCCAGGACCATCCCCCAGAGCACCCCGGCCAGCGCCCCGCCGAGCTTCGCGGCGAGCAGGGCCTGGACGGAGACCCTCTCGGCGAGGCCGGCTCTGGCGAGGCGGGCCGAGAGGCGCAGCCCGGCATCGACGGTCGAAAGCAGCGACCACGACGAAGGCGATCGGGGCGATCCGGTCTCGAAGGACCCGGCCGTCGACCGCCGAGCCGGCATCAGCTCGGCCATCGCCGCCAGGCCCAGCACGGCGGCTCCGATCGCCAGCAGCAGGGCGCCGGTCAATCCGCGGGTCTCCCAAGCCGCCGAATCAAGGCGAATCCGAGGGCCTGCAGCCCGGCGGCGGCGACGAGCATCGCCGCCGAGGCGGGCTCCGAGAGCACCCGCGAGACGAAGCCGGGTTGCAGGAGCTCGGCGAACAGTGCCGCCCCGGCGGGCAGGGCCACGACGAGGAGGCCCGTGAAGCGTGCCTGCGTGGTGGCCGCGCGAGCCTCGTCTGCCACCCGGTCGCGGTCCGCCGCCGCGGCTGCGAGCCGGCGCATCAGCGCGGCGATGTCCCCGCCGGCCACCTGCTGGCTGAGCAACGCGGTAGCCAGGGAGTCGACGCGCTCCGAGCGGAGCCGCGATCGCATCGCGGTCAGGGCCTCGGCGGTCGAGGCGCCCAGCTCGAGGTCCGCCGCGACGCGCGCGAGCTCGGCGGACGACGGACCCTCGAGCGATGCGGCGGCCGCGGCCACCGCTCCCCTGACCGAGTGGCCGCCGGAGATCGCGTCGGCGATCGCAGACGCGACGTCGGGGACCGACCGCTCGACGGCGCGCCGATAGCGCTCACGGCGACCGGCTACGAGGGCACCCACGCACCACGGCCCCGCGGCCGCGGCGACCGCCAGGGGCCCGGGACCGGCGACAAGCAGCGCCGTCCCGGCGATCGCCCCGCTGCCGAGCATGGCCAGACGACGCTGCTCCTCGGCGCTCGGCGCGTAGCCCTCCCGTGAGACACGGCGCAGAGGGGCAATCGATTCCCCCAGCCAGCGGGCCGCGCCCGGCACGGAGATCACGGCTTCCCGAGCCGCGACCGCGGCAAGTCCACCCGCCATCGCGATCAACCCGATCAGCGCCGCACTGCCCACGGGCGTCCCTCCATGTCCGTCCCCAGCCTGAAGAGCTCGCGGACGCCGACTGAGCCTGCCGTCCGCACGACCTCGGCCACCTCCACAACCCGGCGTGACCCGTCGCTGAGCCGAGCCAGGTGAACGACGAGATCGAGCCCGCGGCCGAGCTGCTCGCGGATCGCGTCGTGCGGGAGCCCCACTCCCGCCATCAGGGCCAGCGTCTCGATCCTGCGAAGCGCGTCCTCGGGCGAGTTGGCGTGGACGGTCGAAAGAGCGCCCTCGTGGCCGGTGTTGAGCGCCATCAGCAGATCGAGTGCCTCGCCGCCCCTGACCTCGCCGATCACGATCCGATCCGGGCGCATCCGCAGGGCGCCGCGCAGCAGGTCGCGGATCTCGACCCGGCCGCGTCCCTCGACGTTCGAGGGCCTGCTCTCGAGGCGCACGACGTGCGGCTGCCGCAGGCGCAGCTCCGCGGCGTCCTCGATGGTGATCACCCGCTCGTCCGGATCGACGAACGCCGAGAGGGCGTTCAGCAGCGTCGTCTTGCCGGACCCGGTGCCCCCGCTGACAAGGATGCTGCGGCGCGCCGCGACTGCAGCGGCCAGCTCGTCGTGGAGCTCGTCCGTGATCGTGCCGAGCTCGACCAGCTCTCGCGGGCCCGGCCGGACGGCCGAGAAGCGGCGGATCGACAGCGACGGCCCGTCGACCGACAGCGGAGGGATCACGACGTGGACGCGGGAACCGTCCTCCAGGCGGGCATCGACCATCGGGCTGAGCTCGTCCACCCTCCTCCCAAGCGGTGTCAGGATCCGCTCGATCGCGTCGCGCAGCGCCTGCTCGGACGGAAAGCCGACCTCAGTTCGCTCGATCCTCCCGGCACGCTCGACATAGACGCGCTCGTGCCCATTGACCATGACCTCCTCCACCGTCGGGTCGGCGAGCAGCTCCTCCAAGGGACCGAGCCCGACCGCCTCTCTGAGGATCAGCTCGCAGAGGCGCTCGCGCGTGGGCGCCTCGAGGATCGCGGCATCCTGGTCCACGAGTTCGCGCACAGCCTCGGGAAGCGGCTCCATGGCCGCGCCGCCCGAGGCCGCCTGGGCGCGGCGGCGCTCGACCAGGCGCCGTCGCAGCTCGGCGGCCAGCTCATCCAGGTGTCTGCGGCGGACTCGTTCGTCCACCCAGGGTTAAGGGCACGAAGCCGCCTGCTCGCCCCCGGCCGGCCCGCCTCCGGCGAGGCAGCGAGCGCCGGTAGCCTCAGCCCAGATGGCGGAGATCGAGGTCAGGCAGGCGGACATCACCAAGCTCGAGGTCGACGCGATCGCCAACGCGGCCAACACCCAGCTCCGGCACGGCGGCGGGGTCGCCGGAGCCATCTCCAGGGCAGGCGGGTCCTCCGTGCAGGCCGAGAGTGACGAGCGAGCGCCGATCGGGCTCGGCGAGGCTGTCGAGACCACCGCGGGCGAGATGCCGGCGCGCTGGGTGATTCACGCCGCCACGATGGAGCTCGGCGGCCCGACCTCCGCGGAGATCATCCGCAGGGCGACCGCCAGCACGCTCGCCAAGGCAGATGAGCTCGGGGCGAAGAGCCTCGCTCTCGTCGCATTCGGCACCGGGGTCGGCGGCTTCCCGCTCGACGAGGCCGCCCGGATCGAGGTGGAGGAGGTCCGCCGCCATCTCGGCTCGGGCAGCGAGCTGGAGCGGGTCGTCTTCGCAGTGCACGGCGAAGAGGCCGAGGCCGCCTTCAATCGGGCGATTAGTCAGCCGGGCTGAGGGAGTCTCATTGATCAACCATGGCCTTCGCCCATCCCGCCCGACATCTGCTGCGCGCCAGGGACCTCGCTGACGCGCGCTACCCGGAGCCCCTCGGGGTCGACGACATGGCCGGTGCGGCCGGCCTCTCCAAGGCCCACTTCAGCCGCGAGTTCCTCCGCGCCTTCGGCGAGTCCCCCTACCACTACCTGCTGACCAGGCGACTCGAGCGCGCCGCCGCCCTCTTGCGGATGACCGACTGGAGCGTCGCTGAGGTCTGCCTCGAGGTCGGGCTGCGGAGCATCGGATCGTTCACGACCAGCTTCAAGCGCGCCTACGGGCAGACGCCGACCGAGTACCGAGCGGCCCAGCCCTCCGCCGCCGCCCTCGCGAAGGTGCCGAGCTGCGTCCTTCGCACCTACCTGCGGCCACAGACAGCACGTTTCAAGAAGACAGCGAATGGGGGTGGGAATAGCTTGGCCCCGACGATGAAATCAAGCGAAAGGAGACGCAAATGATCACGGTTTCGAACGGGCAGGTCTGGGTGCACGACCAGGACGAGGCCCTCGAATTCTGGACGAAGAAGGTGGGTTGGGAAGTCCGGTCCGACATCACGATGGAGGAGCTCGGCGGCTTCCGCTGGCTCACGGTGGGGGCGCCCGGGCAGGACTTCTCCCTCGCCCTGATGGCGATTCCCGGCTCGCCGGTGATGGACGACGAGACGAAGAAGCAGGTCGAGGACCTGATGTCGAAGGGATTCGCGGGAGGGATCTTCCTGACGGCGGACGACGTCCAGGCGAGCTACGAGGAGCTCAAGGACCGCGGTGTCGAGTTCACCGAGGCGCCGGCGGAGCAACCGTACGGGCTCGACTCCGAGTTCAGGGACCCGTCGGGCAACAAGTACCGGCTCGGCAAGCCGACGGTCGGCTAGCCGCGGGGCAGCAGGCGGATCTCGCGCCCGGCGCTCTGCGCGCCGATCAGCGAGAGCGCCTGCTGCTCGGTGACCGCGAGGGTCGCCGACCAGCCATCCCCAGGATCGGCCGGCCCAGCGAGCGCCAGCAGCCTCACCCCGGTCGCAGCGATGTGCGCAGTCGCGGAGCGCCCGAGCCCGGCCTGGCGCGAGACCACCACATCGACCCGGCTCCCCTCGGGCGAGCGCCCATCGACCGTGAGCGCCTGGGCGCCCGCGACTGCAACCTCCACGGGCCGGAGTCCCCGCGCCACGCCCGCCGAGTGAGGCGCGACGCTCGCGGGCACGGCCAGCTGGGGGCCGAGGACATAGGAGCCCGGTGGGATGGTCACGCCCGGAGCTCGCCCGATGGCCTCGGCCGGGCTGACCAGCGCTCCGGGCGGGACGAAGCTCGTCGGGATCCGCCGCACCGCCAGCGCCGACGCCAGACGCTCCGGCGTGATCGGCTCTCCGGCCGGGAGTTCCGCGGTGGCGACGACGACCGGCCGCAGCGGCCCGTAGCGGGCGTCCACCCGCGAGCGGTACCTCCCGGCCACTATCGTGGCGAGCAGCGCGCAGACGAGCGCCGCCGCCAGGAAGAGAACCGCGCGCCTGCGGCGGCTCACGCCGCCAGCGCGTAGCCGGGCTCCGCCAGCGGCAGCTCGAGCGCTGCGACGCAGCCGCTGCCGGTGCGGCAGAGCGCGAAGCGACCGCGGTGAGCGCTGGCGACCTCCGAGACCAGATCGGTGCCGTGCCCCCGGCGCGGATCGCCGCCTCGGTTCGGGACGCGACCCGGTGCGCCGTTGGCGATCGTCACGCGGATGCGGCCCGCCACCCGAGCGCCGGTCACGACCACGGGCGGGCCGCCGTGCTCGAGGGCGTTGGAGATCAGATTGTCGAGCGCCTGCGCCATGCGGACGGCGTCTCCTTCGATGGGAGCCGGTCCCGCGTCCCAGTAGACGCGGATCCCGCCCATCCGCGCGGCGAGCGGGCGCCAGCGCTCCAAAGCGGCGAGCACGACCTCCCGGCAGGAGAAGCGCCCGTGGAGTCGCGAGGGCGCCTCCCCATTGAGCGCCCCGTCCAGGTCTCGCAGCGCGCTGGCCGCCACCTCGAGCAGCCCGCGCCGGCTGGCGGCCGGCGGCGAGGCGGCCGGCTGACGGGAGTCCTCCTCCATCAGCACCAGCGCCTGCAGCGGGCGGCGGAGCTCGTGGAGCGCCCGGTTAAGCGCGCGCTTGTGGGCGGGGGTGATCACAAGTCGAGCAGCCGGTAGCCGACTCCCCAGCAGTTGAAGACGTAGCGGGCTCCCTCGGGGTCGAGCTTTCGCCGCAGGCGGCTGGCGTGGGAGTCCAGCGTCCGGGTCCGGCCCTTCGAGCGAAAACCCCAGACGTCGCGCAGCAGCTCGTCCTTGGTGAAGACGCGGCGTGGCTCCGCTGCGAGGGCGCGCAGCAGCGCGAATTCCTTGTTCGCCAGCTCCACCCGCCGCTCGCCCACGGTGACGCGCCTGGTGGCGGGATCCACGGTCAGATCGCCGATACGGATCGGTCCGCGCCGGGCCCCCCGGCGGCGGCGCAGCACCGCGGCCACGCGCGCCAGCAGCTCCGGATAGTGAAAGGGCTTGCTAATCCACTCTTTGTTCGCGCCATTTCCGGTTCGCGGCGGCAAGGAGCGCGGCGCCACAGGGGAGCGCTAGGTGGTCGTCTTTGCTCCTCGCCCGGAGCAGCAGCAACAACTAACGAAGGCAGCGCTGCTCGGTGGCAAGCCGAGACCCCGCGATCACCCGCAATGCGGTATCGCGAACCAGACGTTTGTCAGTTCCCCGGGCAATTGTCAACAGTGGCAACACTGCTTCCTGCT
>DASUPK010000049.1:0-12942 GCA_036276255.1 Solirubrobacterales bacterium | reverse complement strand
GTGTGGAAGCGGATCATCTGCGCCTTCTCCTCGGTGGCGCCGAACCGCTCCTTCATGATGTGGGCCCACATCCGGCGGACCGCCCGGAACTTGGCGATCTCCTGGAAGACGTTGTTGTGGCCGTTGAAGAAGAAGGCGAGCCGCTGGCCGAACTTGTTGACGTCCAGGCCGGCGGCGATCCCGCCCTCGACGTAGGCAATCGCGTTGGCCAGGGTGAATGCGACCTCCTGCACCGCCGAGCAGCCCTTCTCGCGCATGTGGTAGCCGGAGATCGAGATCGTGTTCCACTTCGGGACGTTCTCGTCGCAGTAGGCGAAGATGTCGGTGGTGAGCCGCATCGTCGGCTCTGGCGGGTAGATGTAGTTGCCGCGCGAGATGTACTCCTTCAGCACGTCGTTCTGAACCGTTCCGCGCAGCTCCGCCGAGGGGACGCCCTGCTCCTCGCCGACGATCTCGTAGAGGAGCAGCAGGATCGCGGCGGGTGCGTTGATGGTCATCGACGTCGAGACCTCGGCCAGCGAGATCTGGTCGAAGCAGATCCGCATGTCCTCGACCGTGTCGATGGGGACGCCGGTGCGGCCGACCTCGCCCTGACAGAGCGGATCGTCGGAGTCGCGGCCGAGCTGGGTCGGCAGGTCGAACGCCATCGAGAGGCCGGTCGAGCCGTGCTCGGTCAGGTAGCGGTAGCGCTCGTTCGTGTCCTCGGGGCTGGCGAAGCCGGCGTACTGGCGCATCGTCCAGAGGCGGTCGCGGTACATGCCCTTGTGAATGCCGCGCGTGAAGGGGTACTCGCCGGGCTCGCCGAGGCGCTCCTGCAGGCCCGGCTTGACGTCGTCCTCCTCGTAGAGGCGCTTGATGTCAATGCCCGAGTCGGTGATGACGCGGTCCTCGCGCTCATCCTCGGGGAGCACCGGTGCGATGTAGCGATCGAGGTCCTCGTCGACCGCGGCCTTCTGCTCGGCCTCGGGCGCGCCGTTCGACTTCGCGCCGTCGGTCCCCCCGGTTGCCTCGTCCTTGGGCCTGGTGGCCATCGGGCAAGGATAGATACGGAGTCCAGGGAGAGCGCTACGGAGCGACCAAGGTGTGCGTTTCGATCCGCTCCAGCAGCACGTTCAGCCGGACATGTGCGAAGAGGCCGTAGGACGGCGGTGGGTCCAGCTGGTCGATGTGGTCGGCGACCCAGAAGCCGAGCTCTCCTCGCAGGAGCTGAGCGCACTGGAGCCCGGACAGCGGTCGGAACGCCGACTCGTGCAGCTCGGTGATGGCGGCATCGACGTGTGAGAGAACAGGCTCGAGCCGTTCGGCATCCCATTCCGACCAGTCGCCCTCCCGGTTGCCGTAGGAGGTCCCGTCGCAGTGGGCGACGAAGCCGCAGTCGGCCAGCTCGCGGGCTCGCTTCTTCTCCGCGCGACAGGCCGTCTTGGACCCCCTGAACGAGCCCAGGTCCTCGTAGAGGTCAGGCCGCAACCGCAGCGCGTGGCGCTTGACCAGACGGGCGGACTTGTAGCCGCGCCGGTGCTGCTCGAAGCGCTCCTCCGGGCTGCGTGCGCTCGACCCGACGTAGACCCAGGGGATCCTGGGGTCACGCCGTCGACCCGCCGAGCGATCGAGCTCGATCACGTAGACGCGGGAGGGCATGGCCCTTCAGGCGCTGCTCAGAAACCGAAGAACCGGCGGCGCTTCTTCTTCCGCTCGGGCTCGGGCGCAGGGGGCTCGGGCTCGGGCTGTGGGTCCTCGACGACTGCGACCGCGGGCTCCGGCTCCTCGACCTCCTGCTCCTCGGGCTCCGGTGCCTCTTCGGGCTCCGGCTCCTCGTCGGGCACCGGCTGCACAGGTGCCGGCGTCTCGGGCTCGGGCGCCTCAGCCATGCCCCCGAAGGGCCGCTTGGTCGGGGTGGCGAGCTCATCGATCACCGCGTCGAGCCAGCCCTCGAGCTTGGTCGGCTCGGAGCCATTCTCCGCGGTGACGCTGACGTTCGTCCCCCATCCCTTCTCAGCGATCTCGACCTCGATCCAGGCCTCATCGGAGGCGCGCCAGGCGAGCTTCGACTCCTCCTCGCGCTCGTACACGGTGACCTCCGCTGCGTGGCCGACCAGGGCGGACATCAGGCCCTGCATGCGGCCGGGATGATCGAGCTGTTCCCAGACCTCGGGCGGAGATTTGACCAGGGTGCGGCTTGCGGTCTTCATGGTGCGGGCATTCGTGCGCGCCACGAGGCCTCCTGCTCGCTTGTCCGAAATGGGCGAATCCGCCCGTTCAACGAGCGAGAAACGCCTCGATCGCGGCCGCCGCGCGCGGCCCCGCCTGGCCGTCCCAGAGAGGAATCTCGGGCGGCTTCTCGGGCAATTCGGTCGTCAGGGAGCGCTCGGCCGCCTCGCTGAGCACCGCCGGATCCACGCCGATGAGCTCGTTCGTGCCGAGCTCGATAGTGATCGGCCGCTCGGTCGTGGTCCGGTAGGTGAGGCACGGGGTGCCGAGCGCGCTGGTCTCCTCCTGTACCCCTCCGGAGTCCGTGATCACCAGCCGCGCCTCCGCCTCGAGGGCGATGAAGTCGTCGTAGTCCATCGGCGGGGTCAGGAGGACCTTCCCCCAGCCGGCGCCCGATCCCGCCAGGCGCTCGCGCGTGCGCGGATGGACGGGGAAGATCACCGGGATCGAGTCGGCGAGGCCGGCGAGCACCTTCATCGTCGGGCCGAGCTTCTCCGGGTCGTCCACCAGCGCCGGGCGGTGCAGGGTGACGAGCACGAACTCCCTGCTCTTCACCGCATTGCGGCCGAGGACCGCGGGCCGGTTCACGCCTTCGAGCAGGCGGAAGAGGCTGTCGATCATCGTGTTGCCGACCAGCTGCACGCCGTCGCCGACGATGCCCTCGCCCGCGAGGTTCTCCACGGCGTCCGGGGAGGTGCAGAGCAGCACGTCGGAGATCCGATCGGTGAGGACGCGGTTGACCTCCTCGGGCATCTCCCAGTCGCGGGAGCGCAGGCCCGACTCGATGTGGGCGACCGCGACGTGGAGCTTCGTGGCCGCCAGCGCGGCGGCGAGGGTGGAGTTGACGTCGCCCGCCACCAGGACGAGGTCGGCTGGATGCTCCATCAGGTCGGCCTCCACGCCGGTCAGGGCCGCCGCTGTCTGCTCGCCGTGTGACCCCGAGCCGACTTCCAGGTTGGCGTCGGGCTCTCGCATCCCGAGGCGCTCGATGAAGCCTCCGGACAGGGCACGGTCGTAGTGCTGCCCCGTGTGAAGCAGGCGGAGCGAGACATCACCCGAGGCCTCCAGGGCGGTGATTACCGGAGCGGACTTGACGAAGTTGGGTCGCGCGCCGACGACGGCGAGCACCGAGGCGGTCACAGCGGAGCAAGCTAGCGCCTGGATCGGCTCCGGTAGTGTCCCGACGCGATGGCCGGCAACGAAAGTGGCGCGGTTGTGGTCACGGGGGCCTCGACAGGAATCGGTCGCGCCACAGCGCTCCTCCTCGACGAGAAGGGCTACCGGGTGTTCGCGGGGGTCCGCAAGCAGGCCGACGCCGACTCACTGGCCGAGGAGGGATCGGACCGGCTCACCCCGATCACGATCGACGTGACCGAGGAGCGGTCGATCAAGGCGGCGAAGGACAAGGTCCAGCGCGCGGTCGGCACGGACGGACTGGTCGGGCTGGTGAACAACGCCGGAGTCGGCGATGGGGGGCCGGTCGAGACCATGGACCTGGACATGCTGCGCAACGTGCTCGAGGTGAATCTCGTCGGCCAGGTCGCCGTCACCCAGGCGTTCCTGCCCCTGATCCGCGAGGCACCGGGGACGATCGTCTTCATCGCGTCGATCGGCGGCCGGATCGCGAGCCCGTTCATGTCGCCCTACCACACCTCCAAGTTCGCGATTGAGGCACTCGGCGAGTCGCTCCGCCAGGAGCTGGCACCGTGGGCCATCGACGTCGTCGTGGTCGAGCCCGGCAGCATCGACACACCGATCTGGGAGAAGGGCGCCCAGACCATCGATGAGCAGATGGCCAAGTTGACGCCGGCCGCGAAGCGCCTCTACTCCAAGCAGCTTCGGCGAATGGACGAGGTCCTGAGGGAGACCGCGAGTCGCGGAATCGCGGCCGAGAAGGTCGCGAGTACGATCCACACTGCGATTCAGTCGGAGAACCCGAAGCATCGCTACCTGGTTGGGAGGGACGCGAAGATCGCGGCACGTCTCAAGGGGACGCTGCCGGACCGAACCTTCACCAAGCTGATCACCCGCCAGGTGAAGATGCCGACGGACGTCCCGGCGAAGTAGCTACATCCTCGAACCTGACTTCCGCGTAGTCCCCTCTCGATGCCGAGTCTGTAAGTGGCAGACTCTTACTCGCTAACCGGAGAGGAGAACGACATGAACATGTATGTGATCCGCCGCGAGAAGGCCTGGGCGTCGCCGGAGGAGCTCGAGGCGACCGCCGAGCGCTCGAAGCAGGTCGCCGAGGACGACTTCCCCGACGACATTCGCTGGATCCGCAGCTATGTCATCAAGGAGGACGGCGGCACCCTGGGCACCGTCTGCATCTACCAGGCGACCGACATCGACGCGGTGCGCAACCACGCCAAGCGCGTTGGCATGCCCGCGGACGAGGTGCTCGAGGTCGCCGACACGGTGATCATCCGGCCCGATCCGGAGCCGGCAGAAGCGAGCTAGAGCCAGTCCTTGACGCGGCCCGGGGTGGCCGTGCCGGAGAAGTCGCCTGAGTCGATGATCCGCTCGGCCGCCTCGATCAGGCCGTTCGTGGCCGCCCAGGCCAGTCCGCCGCCGACGCTGACACGCTGTGCTCCGGCATCGGCGATCTCGGCGAAGCTCAGGCCGAGGCGGCTGAAGGCGAGGACGTTGACGGGCTTCTGAACCGCGTCGCAGACGGTCCTGATCTCCTCGGCGGTGACCAGGCCCGGCGCGTAAAGCACCTCTGCGCCCGCGTCGGCGTACGTCCGCAGCCGGGCGGTCGTGTCATCGAGGTCGGGGTTGCCGCGCAGGTGGTTCTCGGCCCGTGCGGTGAGGACGAACGGCGCGTCGAGGGCGCTGGCGGCCTCCGCAGCGGCTGCGATGCGCTCGGTCGCCTCCGCCTGTTCGTAGAGCCGCTTCTCCTCACGGTCGTAGTCCTCGATCGACCCGCCGACGGCGCCCGCTTCGCCCGCTGTGGTGACGGCGCGGGCGGCGTCCTCTGGGGCGGGCCCGTAGCCGTTCTCGAGGTCGGCCGAGACGGGCAGGTCGGTGGCCTCGGCGAGCGCCTTGATGTGCTCGGCCTTCTCCTCCAGGGTCACGCGCCCGTCGGCGCGTCCCAGGGTGAAAGCGAAGCCGCTGCTGGTGGTAGCGAGTGCCTTGAAGCCGAGACCGGCCAGGACCTTGGCGGTGCCGGCGTCCCAGGGATTGGGGATGACGAACGGCTCGCCCTGGTGGAGATCGCGGAAGGCGACCCCCTTCTCGTGCTGGCTCAGCGGCACCCACTCTTCATATCAAGGTGGTTGCGCCGGCCGGCTTCGCTACCGGCCCGCTAGCGCCGCTTCTTTTTGCACTTCTCCTTGGCGACCACTGCGGCGCGCTTGTGCTTCTTCTTGCACTTCTTCTTGGGCGCGGTGGTCGGCGCCGCGGGTGTCGCGGGCGGGATGTCCTGGATGGTCAGCCGGAAGCCGGCAATGTCGATCAGGTCCCCGCTGGAGTAGGGGGCTAGCCCGTCGGTGTCGTTGAAGAACCGCTTCACGAAGAAGCCGGAGGAGTCGGTGCTATCGGCGAGGTTGGCCAGGGTGGAGTCAGGGGCCAAGTCCGACGCGTAGGCCCCTCCGGGGTTTGAGAACCGGATGATCAGACCGCCTCCCGGGAAGTGGAAGGGCGCCTGAGCGGTGAACTGGAGTTCGTAATCCCCAGTAACTGTGTTGCCCCTTGGGTTCACGGGGACCTGGGTGTTGTTGACCACTGTGGTGTAGGCGTCCGCGACGTCTCCGCCGTTGACGGTCGTTGGCGCCATGCTGATCTGAAGCTGGATGTCGACGTCGTTCTGGACGCTCAGGTCGAAGGCGATCGTGTCGCCCGTCTTCAGGTCAAAGGCGGGGATGTTCTTGTAGACGAAGCCCATCTGTGGCCAGACGTCTGCCCTGCCGAACGGAAAGGAGTTCCCGCCACCTGGGCTACCCGGATTGACATTGACCGTCGTCGAGCCCTGCGCTGCCCCGACCGCGGCCTGCCCGATTACAAGGGCCAGCACGGTTGCAAGCGCAACCCGGAGCAGCCTTCCCCTATCCCCCAGTGCATCCCGCACAGGCGCGAGTGTACGGTCGCGCCCCGGCGGATTCCTACTCTCTATTCCGAGCCTGGCCGACCGTTCAACCGGGCTGGCCGACGAGCCGCTCGACGCCGGCCTCGTCGATCGTTTTCTTCAGTCCGACCTGGAGGGTGACCTGCGGCTGCCAGCCGAGCAGTTCCTTGGCGCGGGTGATGTCGGGCTGGCGGATCTTCGGGTCGTCGACCGGCAGCGGCTCGTGCACGATCTCCGAGCGCGATCCGGTCACCTCGATCACGGTCTCGGCGAGCTGGAGCAGCGTGTACTCGTCCTGGTTGCCGATGTTGACCGGCAGGTGGACGTCGGACTCGGCGAGCGCCACCAGGCCCCGGATCTGGTCGTCGACGTAACAGAAGCTCCGCGTCTGGCTGCCGTCGCCGAAGACGGTCAGCGGCTTGTCCTGGAGCGCCTGGCGCAGGAAGGTGGGGATGGCGCGGCCGTCGTGGGCGCGCATCCGGGGGCCGTAGGTGTTGAAGGTCCGCGAGATGCAGGTGTTGACGCCCTGCTGGCGGTGGTAGGCCATCGTCATCGCCTCGGCGTAGCGCTTGGCCTCGTCGTAGACGCCGCGCGGGCCGATCGGGTTGACGTTCCCCCAGTAGTCCTCGGGCTGAGGGTGGATCTCGGGGTCGCCGTAGACCTCGGAGGTCGAGGCGACCAGGATCCGGGCCCGCTTGAACTTCGCCACGCCCAGCATGTGATGGGTCCCGTATGAGCCGACCTTCAGTGTGTGGAGGGGCAGCCGCGCGTAGTCGATCGGGCTGGCCGGCGAGGCGAGGTGGTAGATGAAATCGACCGGCTCGTCGATGTGGACCGGCTCGACGATGTCCTGGTTCGAGAAGACGAAGTTCTCGTCGCGGATGTGGTCGATGTTCTCGAGCGTGCCGGTGTCGAGGTTGTCGATGCAGATCACGCGATCCCCGCGCGCGAGCAGGTGCTCGCACAGATGCGAACCCAGGAACCCCGCTCCTCCGGTGACGACGATGGTGCTCATAGGCGGGCGAGCATAGCTGCGGCGTCGCGGGCCGACGCCAGATGGATCGCAGCTACCGACCCCGGTCGGTTCAGGAGGAGGAGAGCTGCACGGTCGCCCGCGCGAAACCGAAGCTCTCGCGCCGGACGTGCTTGATCTTGGAGGTGCCCTGGACGTCGATGTGGATCCGCTGCTGGTCGGCGAACGTCACCGGCGTCCGGATCTTCGGGTTGAACGGATCGGTCTCCAGGAAGTAGCTGTCCGGCATGACGAAGGTGAGCACCGCCCTGCCCTTGGCGTTGGCGACGAAGGGGGGCGCCCCGGTCGCGGGCGCGGCCGGGGCGACGTCGCAGAAGTAGAGCTCGCCGCACTGCAGGGTCGTCGGGGGTGGCTCGATGAAGACCGCGATGGGCGCCTTCGGCGCCATCCGCGAGATCGAGATCGTCTCGGGCTGGCCCGGGGTGACGAAGCCGTCGGAGCCGACCTTCGCCTTCAGGAAGATGAACTTCGTCCGGGGCTTGGACTTCTTCGAGGTGAGCTGCGCGACCCCCGACTTGGCCGGCGCGATCGCGGGCACGAGCAGCGCGCCGACGAGGGCGGCCACGACGGCAGCAGCTGTGAGGGTTCCCCTCCCGGCAGACACGCGCTGAGTCTCGCAGGAGACGAGCGGCCCGGCAAGCGCGGAGTCACCTCAATTCTGGTCACGTCCTCGACGCAAATTGCGGCCAATTCCGTCGACCTCTCTCGCAAATTGCGAAGACCGACCCTGGCCAAATGGGGCGAGTAGTGGCAATTTCCGGCTCACCTGGATGTGTCGGAGGTGAGCCGTCTGGGTCTGTTGGGAGGAACAACCGGTCGGGCCGGGGCCGACGCCCGATCCGCAGACGAGGCCACCGAGGCAGTTGCCTCCCCCGAGTCGCGCCGTCGCGCGGCCAGCGGACTGATGGAGACTCACGACGCGGTCTTCCGGCGAACCGCACGGCGATACTCCATCTGCGCGGACGACGCCGAAGACGCCTATCAGCGCGCCCTCGAGATCCTGCTCACGAAGGCGCCGCCGATCGAGGGCGACTCCCTGGTCCGCTGGATGCAGACCGTCACCAAGCGCGAAGCGCTGGCGGTGCGCCGGCAGCGGGAACGGCTGCTCGGATCGCACCGCGCTTCGGGACCCGACGGGGAGGATGAGTGGGACCCCCTCGATTCGATCGCGTCCGAGAGCCCGGGGCCGAACGATCGGCTGGCGCGACGCGAGCGGGTGGTCCGAAGCGGCGAGGCCCTCAACGCCCTCAAGCCCCAGGAGGTCCGGGCGCTGACCCTCAAGGCGCAGGGGTACTCGTACGCCGAAATAGGGGAGATCACGGGTTGGTCGTACACGAAGATCAACAGGTGTATGGCGGAGGGCAGGAAGCGCTTCCTGCAGGTCTTCGCCGAAATCGAAGACGGGCGTCGATGTGACCAATTGGCCGGTGCTCTCTCTGAGATGGCCGACGGCGAAGAGGCGAATAGCTCCAGGGAAGCCCTTGAGTTTCACCTGAGAAGCTGCGCCGCCTGCCGCGCGAAGCTGCGGGCGTACCGCGCGATCCCGGACACCGTCTTCGAGCTGATGCCGGCCGGCCCGCTGCTTGACCAGTCGATGGCCGGTCACCCCCACGAATGGATCGCCGAACGCGCGGGAGCGATCGTGGACAAGGTCCAGGAAGTCGGCTACTCGCTGCTGTCGCGAGGCGGCGGGAGCGGCGATGCGGCGTCGGTCACCGCTGCGGGCGGAACTCGCGGAGCGGGAATGGCCGCCGTCGCGAAGGTGCTCGCGATCTGCGGGGCCACCGCGGCCGGCGGCGCAACCTGCGTGGCGACTGGTGTCGTCGATCCTGGGGCGATCACGGACGGCGATCGCGGGAACGAGAGGCCCGCAATCGAGAGACCGGCCGAGCCTGCCTCGACGACGACGATTCCGCAGGAGGGCGCCGTGCAGACCGAGCCGGATCAGGCGCCCGCGCCACCTAAGGAAGCGGAACCGTCGGGCTCGCCACCGACTCCCGTGCAGCAGAAGAGCCGCCAGTTCGGAGTCGAGTCACCGCCGGCATCGTCGTCCTCGGGCAGTTCCAGCAGTGGGGAGTTCGGCGGGCCGTCCAGTGGTGGTGGCGGCAGCGGCGGATCTGGCGGTGGAGGCGGATCAGGCGGAGGGTTCGGGATCGAGTGAGCGGTCGCTCGGAGAGATTCGAACGCCCGGTCCTTAGGGAGGCAACGACGTCAGCGGAGGAGGAGACGGTGAAGGTGACTTCAAACCGATGGCAGCCCCGGAGGCTCGTTCGTATTTTCCTGGCGGCGGCGGTCGCGTGCGCGGCGTTGGCAGCGCTTGCGCCCGCCGGGGCGCGAGCCAACTACAACGTGCGGGAGTGCAATTCCAGCGTCGGAAACACCGACGCCGGGATGATCCGTCCGTTTGGGGAGGCGACAAAGGTCAAGCAGACGGATACGTGCGGGAACTGGGGGCTCCGCATGGAGGCCAATGGGAACAGCACCAATGGCACGTATGTCGTCTGGCAGTGGAATGCGCCGACCGGGACGATCTTCAAGACCGCACAGACGAGCCTCCACTACTACACCCACGGCGGCTACGGCCCGATGTCAAGCGGCAGCGGCTCGCCCGGGTACAGCGCGGTCGGCGGCGGGGGCGACCAGTGGGTGGTCCCGGTGCAAAGCAACACGACCTTCTATGCCATCTATGAGCGGTGTTTCGCTAGTCCCTGCTCGAGCACGTCGGCTTTCGCGTACATCACGGACTTCTATGCGGAGGTTCAGGATCTCGCTCCACCCTCGGTTAGCGCTTCGGGCGAACTTCTCGATGGCGGGGTGGTGAGCGGGGTCCAGACGGTCAATACCACGGTTACCGACTCAGGTGGCGGCGTGCAGTCGATCGTCGTCTACGTCAATGGCATTCGATCAACTACCTCAAGCATCTGTGGTCCGGACATCGACGGTGTCTCCTACTCCCACCTTAAGCCGTGTCCGGACTCGTCCGGTCCGCGCGCGGTCCAGCTAGACACCGAGCACGGGGCCGGTTGGGTGAACGGCGCTAATGAGGTCAGGATCTGTGGTTACGACGTCGGTGGCAACGAATCGCAATGCTTGCGGCGGACGGTGAGCGTCGACAATTCGTGCGCGGCTTCTGGTGGGACCGCCGCGACATCGCTCGACTCAGGCGCTGACGTTGGCGGTCAATTGCGACGCAGGGCGCAGCTGACGTCCAAGGACGACCCGGTGATTCGAGGCACCCTCACTGACGCCGCTGGACACTCCGTAGCAGGGGCTGCCGTGTGCGTCTACCAAACCATTGAGCTACCTGACGCCGGCCGGGAACTTGCGACCACCGTCACGACGCAGGGCAATGGTCGCTTTGCCACCAGACTCGACGCCGGACCTTCGCGCACCGTTGACCTCGTCTATCGATTCAACACGAAGAAGGTCAGCGACCGAGTCGAGCTCGATTCAAAGGTCGTGCCCTCCCTCGCAATTCCCCACAAGCACCTGACCAATGGGCAAGCGGCGACGTTCGTCGGGCAACTTCCTGGACCGAACGCTGAGGGTCGTGCGGTGGCACTGCAAGCACGGGTCGGCCGCAAGTGGCGGACCTTCAAGCAAGTGCAAACCGTGGACGACGGACGATTTCGTGGCAAGTACCGGTTCACCCAGACGGTTGGCCGGGTGCGCTACATCTTTCGAGCGCTCGTCAAGAGTCAGAGTGGCTATCCCTACGATCCTGGCGCATCGCGCAAGCGCAAGCTTGTCGTGCGCGGTTAGGGCGTCGGTTTTTCGGCCCGCTTCGAGAGGCACCGAGCGATCACAGTGATCGTGGCCTGATTTGCCCCATCAGCTGTTGCGCTCACCACCCAGCCTTCGCTGATTGGGTCTGAGCCAATCAGGGCGGCATGGTCGCTGTCGACAAATCCTCCGCCTGAGATTACGCGGCTGCCGACAGGACAACGGGCAGTCGCGGTCGCCCTTGCGAATGTTCCATCGGGTGACCCAGGATCTCGAAATGCGGTCTGACTTCTGACCTCAATTAGCCGCGACAAGTCGCGCGCCGTCACGTTGAACGGCCGGATGCTCTTGGTGGTCACGGAGTTCTTGGGCGCTGTCGCCTTCATCGCGATCGCCGTTGTGCCACCGGCGACCGCGATGATTAGCGCGAGTGTGGCCGTCACGTTCGCGTAACTGAGATTTCGTCTGAGCCAATTCACCGGATCCTCCCTCCTGTGACTGCTCCTTCAAACCCGCGACGGGCTCGGTCGACGCGCCGACCCTATAGCCGCCGTCAGAAAATGAAAGTCTCCCAGGCATGACGTCAAGGGAGAGATTTTTCTTGGCTGGCACCGCGGTCATCACGGCGGTCGCCGGGGTGCTGCGCTATTCCGGCGGGGGTGCCGTGCCTGCCTTCGCCGCTGCGACCTTCGCCCTCGCTGGACTGGCGTGGGTGGTTGCCCTCGCCACCGAGCAGGTCGGGATGCGATTTGGGCCGGCCGTCACGGGCTTCATGCAATCGACCCTTGGCAACCTGCCCGAGTTCTTCATCGTGCTCTTCGCGCTCAGCAACGGCGAGCTCGTCGTCGCTCAGACCTCGCTGATCGGCTCGATCTTCGCCAATGCCCTGCTGGTGCTCGGACTGGTGATCGTCGCCGGCACGATCAGGGCCGACGACGGCTGCATGCGCTTCCGGCACCGCCTGCCGCAGGACACCGCGACGCTGCTGCTCGTCTCGCTCTTCGTGATCGTGATCATCGGCCTCTCGATTGCATCCTCCGATGCGGCAAGCCATCACGTCGAGGGCCTCTCCATCGTCGGGGCGATCTGCCTGCTCGTCGTCTACGGGGCCTGGATCTGGGGTTACCTGCGCTCGGACCCCGAGCCGAGTGAGGCGGGCGAGGAGGAGACCAAGCCGCGGCTCTCGATGACCTTCGCGGTCGTACTGCTCACGATCGCCGGCGTCGGCGCGGCGTTCGTTTCGGACTGGTTCATCCACGCCCTCGACCCCGCGGTGGCGACTCTCGGCATCTCCAAGGCGTTCGCCGGACTGGTGATCGTGGCCATAGCGGGCAACGCCGTGGAGAACTTCACCGGGATCTTTCTGGCGGCCAAGGGCAAGTCCGACCTCGCGATCTCGGTGGTGAAGAACTCTGTGGCCCAGATCGCCGCCTTTCTCTTCCCGGCGCTGGTGCTCACCTCGCTCGTCTTCACCACGCATCTGACGTTTGCGCTCGCGCCCGTCTACATAGGGGCGCTCTTTATGACCGCGATTGCGATCTGGCAGATCACCGGGGACGGCGAGGCCCAGCTGTTCGAGGGCCTCGCCCTGATCGCCATCTATGTGGTGCTGGCGGCGTTCGCGCTCTACGACTGACCTTCCTCGCGGTGTGCTCGCCAGGGATCTGGCCGAAGACGGCTACGAGGCGACCAGCCGGCCGACGGCGCCCATCAGTTCCTGCACCTGCTTCTCGGTCGCTCCCCTGCCGCCGCGCATGCAGTGACGGACGTGGTCGTCGACCAGGGCGAGCGCGACCTTGTTGAGAGCTGCCTGCGCGGCCTCGATCTGGGTGAGGACGTCGATGCAGTAGCGGTCCTCCTCGATCATCCGGGTCACGCCCCGCACCTGGCCCTCGACGCGGGCCAGCCGTTT
>DASUPK010000048.1:0-11169 GCA_036276255.1 Solirubrobacterales bacterium | reverse complement strand
CTCCGTAGCGGGTGAGGTGCTCCGAGGTGGCGTCGAGGGCGGCGACCAGGTCGAATCCGGGGATGCTGCGCGCGGATCCCTTCGCCCGGCCGTTCTCGACCGAGAGCAGGATGGTGGGCCGGAAGTACCGCTCGACCAGGCGGGAGGCCGCGATTCCGACCACGCCGGGGTGCCACCCCTCCCCGGCGAGGACGAGGGCCGGCGCCTCCTTCAGGGAGTCGGGCAGCTCCGAGCGGGCGCGCTGCGCCCCCTCCACCACCTTCTGCTCCGCCCAGCGGCGCTCGGCGTTGGCGCGATCGAGCTCGGCGGCGATCGCGGCGGCGCGGTCGGGATCGTCGGTGAGCATCAGCTCCACCCCGGCGTCCGCTCGATAGAGCCGGCCGGCGGCGTTGATCCGCGGAGCGAGCCGGAAGCCGAGAGCGCCGGCATCGACCGACTCGGGGTCGACCGACGCGGCGGCCATCAGAGCGCGCAGCCCGACGCGGGGGGTCTCGCGGAAGAGCCGCAGGCCCTCACGAACCAGGCGGCGGTTCTCCCCGACCAGAGGCACCATGTCGGCGACCGTCGCCAGAGCGACCATGTCGAGGAGGGCATCGGTGGGATGCCGCGTGCCCCCGACCGTCTCGGCGGCGCCCTGGCCGGCGGCGTCACAAAGGGCGGTCGCCAGCTTGTAGGCGACGCCAGCGGCGCAGAGCCCCTCGAACGGATAATCCGAGACGACCGGATGGATGATCGGGCAGTCCGGCAGGGTTTCGCCCGGGAGGTGATGGTCGGTGACCACGACCTGCATACCCGCGGCCCGGGCGGCGGCGACCTCCTCGACGGAGCCGATCCCGCAATCGACGGTGATGACGAGCTCGGTGCCGCGCCGTTGGAGCTGCTCGATGCTCGACATCGTCAGCCCGTAGCCGTCGGAGAGCCTGTCGGGTATGAACCAGTCGCACTCGGCGCCGAGGGCGCGGAGGGTCGAGACGAGGATCGCGGTCGAGGTGACGCCGTCGACGTCGTAGTCGCCGTGAACCGTGATCCGCGCCGGGCCGCGCGCGACCGAGAGGATCAGCTCGCACGCCTCCTCCATTCCCCGGAAGTCAGTCGGCGCGTGGGCCTCGCGGGCTTCGAGGAAGCGGCGAGCCGCATCGACCGTCCGGTAGCCGCGCCTGACGAGCGTCACGGCGACGGGCTCGGCCAATTCCAGCTCCGCCGCCAGGCGACGAACCTCCCCGTAGTCATAGGGATCAGCCTGAAACGCGCGTGCGGGTCCAGTCGAGGCCATCCAGCCATCTTGAGTTCGGCCCCCGACGGAACCGCCCCGCCGGCCAGCGGAGCGGCCGTCAGCGTTGCCGGCAGTGCACGACGCTTCGATCGAGCGTTCCGCCGTCCTCGGCGACGAAGGCGAGGATGGCGCGCCCCGGGCTCAGCTTGATGCGGAGCGCCCCATGGTGGGTGTCGTCGGCGAAGGCAAGGCGCGGGTCGTTGCGGTTGACCGGGTAGAGCTCGCGGCCGCCCGCGCCGTCGACGTATTGGGTGATGCGGCCGACCGGATGGAATCGCTGCATGTCGTGATCGTGACCGGCGAGGACGATGGCGGCGTGTCCCTCCAGCTCGCTGAAGATGCCCTGGAGCGAGCTGAGATCGCCGTGCAGACCGGCGCTGAAGACCGGATGATGCATGAAGGCGAGCCGGCAGGTCCCGTAGCGGGGCGACTGCGCGATCTCGGTGCGCAGCCAGCCGAGCTGATCGGGTGAGGTGGGCAGATTCGAGTTGAGGCTGATCAGCTGCCAGCCGGAAGCCGCGAACGCGTAGGCGAACGGCGGCGGCGCGCCGCGGGCCGCCGTCCAGTAGGGCACGTAGCCCCTGGCGACGTTCGGCCACTCGTGATTGCCGATCGTGGGAGCGGTCACGGAGTTGAAACTGTGGTACGGCGGGTCGTAGTTCGACCGGAATTCGGAGGCGGTCCCGGTCTCGTAGACGTCGCCGAGGTAGAGCAGGCGGTCCAGGCGCTGCGCGCCGACCATCGCGGCGACCGCACGGCTGTCCGCTCCCCCGTCAGCCCCATCGCCGATCGCCCAGACGACCGAAACGCGCTTGTGCCGGGAGGTCGTCCAGGTGCCCGAGCTGTGCCGAGGGCCGAGGTATCGCGAGTGCGCTCTGGCACCCGCCACCCCACCGTCCGCCTGAGAGTCCGGCTCGGAATTGCGCCCCGCGGTGGCGACCACAACCAATCCGGCCGCGACCGCCAGGACGGCGAGTCGCGCCCACATCGGCATCCGCTCAACGCGGTCGAGGAGGGCCCGCATGGAGCCAACATAGGGCCGATTGCCTCGTTCACCTCAGCGGACGGCAGGATCCGCCAGAGCGCGGCCGCGCTTCGATGGCTGAGAACGGCCTCTCGCCGACTGCCAGGACCGCCGCCATCCATCTGCCTTCATTGCTGATGTTGGCGTGGCCGACCGCGTACACGCCGCGATGAACGCGGTGCAAACGCCCGGCGGCGGGCGGTGCGCGACCCGGCTGGGGGGAAACAAGGCGCCAACTCCGCCGAATTCGCCCCGGCGAACCGCTAGATGTGCTCCGCCTCCACACCCGAGCGCACGCCCATCGCGTAGACGACGGCGAGGCCGATCAGGGTGCCCGGGATCGCGTAGAAGGCCGTCGCCAGGTCGGTGTCGCCGATCGTCTTGCCGAGCAGGATCTGGGCGATCGCGCCGCTCGCCATCGCGCCCACGGTGGCTCCCAGGAAGGCGCCCACGATGCCGCCCTGGAAGCGGTCCGGGATGAAGACCGTGAAGTGCCAGAGGGCGACACCCATCGTGAACCAGACCAGTGCGGCCATCAGCGGTTCCTCCCGTGCTTTCGACGTTTCTTACGGCCCCCACCCTGCTCGCGCGCGCGCCGCAGGGCGGCGGCGCTCGCCTCGCTCAATTCGGGCTGCTGCTGCTCGGCCCCACCGTTCCCAGTCGAGGCGGGCTCGCCGTCGCCGGTCGGCTGGCCTTCATTGCCTGCCCCGTCGCCACCGTCTGCGCCCACGGGCGCCGGCGGCTCGCTCGGCGCAGGAGCTCGCGGTGGGGCCACCGGCCTGGGCGGCTCTGGCACCACGCCGGGAACCTGGGACTGGGAGGGCGCGGGGGTATCGGCCCGGCTCGGAGCGGCAGCCGCGGGCACCGGAGTCTCGGCCTGCACCGGCTCCTCGGGCCCACCGTCGACTCGCGCCACCACGTTGTCCTCGGGGAAGGCGGGCACGACCCCGCCCATCTGCTCCTCGATGCGCTCGCGCCGTCGCCGATATGCCGGCTCGCGCTCCTTCCAGTGGGTCAGCACCGGCGACGCGATGAAGATCGAGGAATACGTACCGGAGGCGAGGCCGACCATCATCGCGAAGGCGAAGTCCTGCAGGGTCGCGCCGCCGAAGATGAAGAGCACGGTCACCAGGAAGACGCTGGACAGACCGGTGATCAGCGACCGGGTCAGAACCTCGCTCATCGAGCGGTTGACGATCTGGGAGAAGGTCGCGCGCGGCAGCCGCGGCACGTTCTCGCGTATTCGGTCGAACACGATGACCGTGTCGTAGAGCGAGTACCCGAGAATGGTCAGGAACGCGGCGACGGTGCCGCTGGTCACCTCCCTCCCCGTCAGCGAATACACGCCTGCCGTGATCAGGACGTCGTGGAGCAGGGCGATGATCACGGGCACGGCGTACTTGGGCTCGAACCGGAACGCCACGTAGGCGCAGATCACAAGCAGCGAGAAGATGATCGCCTCGATCGCGCTGTTGGCCACCTGCTGGCCGAAGGTCGGGCCGACGGTGGTCGCGTCGAAGCCGTTGGGGACGATCCCGTACGCCGACTGCAGGGCCGGCTGCACCTTCTGGATCTCGTCCGGCTTCGCCTTCGAGTCGATCTCGAAGACATTCGTGCCGAGCTCCTTGTTGCTCGCCTTGGTCACCTGGGCGTCGCTGATGCCGGCGGCCTCCACGGTGGAGCGCACGTCGCCGACCGTCGTCTGCTTCGACAGGCCGACCGTGATGCGGCTGCCGCCCTTGAAATCGATGCCGAGGTTGAGCTGCTTGGTGGCGAATGAGATCGCGCCGATCAGCAGGATGCAGCCCGAGAGCGCGAAGAAGTAGCGGCTCGCCCGGGTGAAGTCGAACCTCCAGTGGTGGTAGTTCTTCCGCGCACCGAGCAGCTTCGGCGAGCGCAGGAAGTGCGCTCGGCCGAACAGGCCCAGGAACGCCTGCGTGAAGACCACCGCGGTGAACAGCGAAACGATCGTGCCCACGCCGAGGGTGAAGGCGAAGCCCTTCACGTTCGAGGTGGCCAGCGCGAACAGGATGAAGGCCGTGATCAGCGTGATCACGTTCGCGTCGACGATCGTCGCGATTCCCCTCCGATAGCCGGCCGAGATCGCGCTCAGCATCGATTTGCCGCCCCTCGCCTCTTCCTTGATCCGCTCGAAGATGACGATGTTGGCGTCGGCCGCCACCCCGATAGTCAGGATCAACCCGGCTATCCCCGGCAGGGTCAGGGTGATCGGGATCAGCTTGATCAGAGCGAAGAACAGCACCCCATAGATCGCCAGCCCCACGACCGCCACGAAACCGAGGAAGCGGTAGTAGATGAGCAGGAAGAGGCAGACCAGGATCAGGCCGATGATCCCCGCCTTCAGGCCCTTGTTCAGCGCCTGCTGGCCGAGCGTCGCGGAGACCGTGGAGCTCGAGATCTGAGTCAGGTCGACGGGAAGCGCGCCGATCTGCAGGATCTGCGCCAGGTCGTTGGACTCCTGCTGGGTCAGCCCGTTGATCTCCGCGCCGGTCCGCCCGTCGATCCCGTTCGGGTTGTCGACGAAGTTGACAATCGGGCGCGACTTGATCTGCTGATCGAGCACCACGGCGAAGTGGCCCGAGTACTGGTCGGCGAGGCTGGTGTTCCCGGCGACCCCCGGCGGGGCGTTCTGCAGACCACGCTGGGCGATCGCCTTGGTGACGTCGGAGAACTCCTGCCGGCCATTGCCGGAGAAGGAGAAGGTCACGTCCGGCTGGTTGAACTGGTCGAAGCTCGCCTTCGGGTCGGTGATGTCAGTGCCGGAGAGCGCCGGGCGGTCGCGGATCACGAACCACTGCGCCTCGGGACTGTTCGGATTGTCGGTCTGCGTCTGACCCTGGTTGGGCTCCTTCTGCACCACGAGGGTGCCCTGCGGAACGGTGAGGATCTGGCTGTTCGTGGGCTGCTTCTGGCCCGGCAGCTCGGAGAAGAGGTCCCTCCTGTTGTCCGCCGGCCCGGCTATCCAGGCGTGTGTCTGCGCGTTGAAGAGGTAGTACTGCGGACCCGTTGTCGTGCATTTGTTCTGGAAGCACTCCGGCGTCTGCTTGGAGGCGATCTGGACGGCGTCGTACAGCCGGCTGAACGAGGACTCGCCGTTCGGGACGTTCGTCTTCGCCGGGTTGGGGATGACGTTCGGCTCCCAGTCGTAGAAGTACATCTGCGCCGTCTCCCCCACCTGCTTGCTCGCATTCGCGGCGTTGCTCACGTCGGGCAGCCCGACGCGAATCGAGTCGGAGCCGATCCGGGAGATCTCCGGCTCGGACACGCCGAACGCGTCGGTCCGCTTCCGGATGATCTCGATCGCACGGTCCATGTCGGCGCTGTCGATCGTCGGGTTCTGCGGCGTCGGGCGCGCCTGGAAGATCAGCTCGGTGCCGCCCTTCAGGTCGAGCCCGAGGGTCGTCTTCTTGGTGGCGATGACGATTCCCGACCCGAGGATCAGGAGGGCCACGAAGGCGAGGACGAAGAGGTTGCGTCGGCGGTTGCTCACGGTGTCAGGGGCACGCTAGCGGCAGAGCTTGCTGAAGCGTAAACGCGATTCGTCGCCGTTCGGATTGGGCTTCTACTCGGGCGTCAGCACGAGCAGCAGCCCGCCGTCGTCGTCGTAGGCCGGGAACAAATCGGCGACCGCCTCGGTCGGCAGATCGCCCTCGGCGTTCACCGCGACCTTCTTCCCGAGGGACCGCACTCCCCACTCGAGGGTCGTCTCTATCGGGTCGGTCTCGCCGTTGGCGTCGGTGTCCGCGGTCGCCCCGCCGTCGCCCTTGCCGATCCACTGCAGGCCGAGAACCTCCCTGACCGGGCGGCCGATCACCTGCTCGTCCTTCAGGCCGGTGAGCTCGAAGGCCCCCTTGCCAAGGTCGAGCACGCGCCCCTCCTGGTCGCAGGTGAAGAAGGCGGCGCCGGGCGCGGGCATGTAGTCGTCGAGGAGCTCGAAGAGGAAGCCGAACCCGCACTTGGAGCAGCCCTTGGGCCGTGTCGAGAATCCGGCGGTGCGCTCCCCGCTCAGCTCCCTGTTCCCACAGTTCGGACAGATGAAGTACGGCATCGAGAAAAGGCTAGCCGACGACTAGATGCGGCTTCGCCATCAGATCGCGGCCACAAGCGGCCGGCCGAGATAACCGCTCGGGGCTTCGCCCCTCGCTCAGAGGAGGCCGACCTGGTGGCCGCTGGGAACCGGGAGACCCAGGTGCTCGTAGGCCCTCTCCGTCAGAACCCGTCCCCGGGGGGTGCGCTTCACCAATCCCTGCTGCAGGAGATAGGGCTCGAAGACGTCCTCGACCGTGTCGGCCTCCTCCCCGATCGCGACGGCGAGCGTCGAGAGGCCGACGGGGCCGCCGCCGAACTTGGAGGCCATCAGCTCGAGCAGCTGGCGGTCGTGGCGATCGAGCCCGGCGCGGTCGACCTCCAACATCTCAAGCGCGTCCGATGCGATCTCGGCGTCGATGCCGCCCCTCTCCTTGACCTCGGCGAAGTCGCGCACCCGGCGGAGCAACCGGTTGGCCACGCGCGGCGTGCCCCGCGCCCGGCTCGAGATCTCCTCCGCCCCCTCCTCGGTCACCTCGATGCCGAGAATCCTCGCGGAGCGCAGCACGATCTGGCACAGGTCGGACGCGTCATAGTGCTCCAGCCGGTGGCAGACACCGAAGCGGTCGCGCAGCGGTGTCGTCAGCAGCCCGGTCCGGGTCGTCGCCCCGATCAGCGTGAACGGCGGCAGGTCGAGGGTGACCGTCCGCGCGCCGGCTCCCTGGCCGAGGACGACCGGCAGGCGCCGGTCTTCCATCGCCGGATAGAGCGTCTCCTCGACGGCCCGACCGAGCCGGTGGATCTCGTCGATGAAGAAGACGCTGCCCGGCTCCAGGGAGGTGAGGAAGGCGGCGATGTCCGCCTTGCGCTCGAGCGCCGGACCGGCCGTCTGGACCATCGGCACGCTGAGCTCCGCGGCGATGATGTACGCCAGAGAGGTCTTGCCGAGGCCGGGCGGACCCGCGAGCAGGACGTGGTCGAGCGGCTCCCCCCGCCGGCGGGCGGCCTCGATGAAGATCCCGAGCTGCTCGGTGACCTGGACCTGATTGACGAAGTCCTCGAGCTTTGGTGGGCGCAGGGAGCGATCGAAGTCGTCGTCGGCGCCGACGGCCCGGGCGTCATGAATCACGACCTCGGTGTCGTCGTCGATCCCAGGGGTGCGAATCCCCTTGCCGGGTTCAATGGTCATGCGGCCTTCGCCCCTGCGGCGCTCCGCAGCGCGGCCTGCACGATCTCTTCGGGGCTCTCGCCCTTGGCCTTCGCCAACAGCTTCTCGGCCTCCGGCGGCGTGTAGCCGAGGTTGAGCAGGCCTTCGCGCGCGAGCGAGCGCGGGTCCTCGTCGCCGGCGGCAAGAGCGACGCTGTCGGCGTCGCCCTCGATCTCGCCCGCGACCTTCTCGCGCAGCTCGACGATGATTCGCTCGGCCGTCCGCTTCCCGACCCCCGGGACGGCCTGGAAGCGCTTGGCGTCACCGGCCGCGATCGCACGAAGCAGCTCTCGTACCGAACCGCCGGAGAGCACGGCCATCGCGACCTTCGGCCCCACCCCGCCGACGGAGATCAGGTGGAGGAAGAGATCGCGCTCCTCCTCGCTCGCGAAGCCGTAGAGGCTGAGCGAGTCCTCCCTGGCGACGAGATGGGCGTGCAGCGCAGCGTGCTTGCCGCGGGCGGCCACCGCCTTGAGCGTCTCGGAGGAGACGGCGAGGCGATAGCCGACGCCGCTCGCGTCGATCACGACGTAATCGGGACGGCGCACCAGCACCTCTCCGCTGACGGAGGCGATCATGGATCCTGATTCTGCGTACCCGACCGGATGCCTTCAGCCCGCGAGCCGCTGGCGGCCGGAGGGCGTGGGTGTCGTGCCCACGCGCGGGCGCCCGAGGTGCGAGACGGCGTTGCGCGCCCCGGCCGTCCCCGCATGGCAGATCGCCACGGCGAAGGCGTCAGCCGCGTGATCGGGCGAGGGCGGCTCGGGCAGCCCGAGCAGGGTCGCCACCATTTTCTGCACCTGGCCCTTCTCGGCCGAGCCGGAGCCGCAGACGGCCTTCTTCACCGCCTGCGGCGTGTAGTCGAAGCAGGGCAGATCGTGCTTGGCGGCCGCCAGCATCGCCACCCCGCGGGCCTCGCCGACGCTCAGGGCCGACGCCACGTTCTTGCCGAAGAAAAGGTCCTCGAGAGCCATCGCCTTGGGCTCGTGCCAGCGGATCAGCTCACCGAGGGACTCGTGCAGCCGGCCCAGCCGCTGCTCGACCGGCAGGTCGGACGCGGTCTCGATCACGCCCCCGTCGAGCGCGGCCATCCGCTCACCGGACGTGCGGACCACGCCGAATCCGGTGTTGGCGGTACCCGGATCGATACCGATGACGATCACGCCATTCCATTCTCACTCTCACCCCGGATGTCCTTTAACGGAAGGGGCCGCCCGTGGGCGGCCCCTTCCGGCTCACGGGCGATCGCTGCCTACGCGCTGGCGATCGCCAGCTTCACGGACTGGCGCGCCGCCGTCGAACCTGAACGGCATTTGCGCTCTGCGAGCGGAACAGGAAGGGATCGTCCATCAGCGAGGCATCCGCTTCCGCACCGATTCCCAATGACGTGCGTACGTCCGCTGACGCGAGCTGCACGGGCAAGACGCATGCGGTGGGCGGGGGCTTTCTGCTCACCCCGTCGACGTTCCCCTCGAGCGTGACCCTGATCGCCAGCGTCGATGAGAGCAACCCGGTCGGCAAGAAGGGCTGGCACGTCGGACTCTGGCAGCACCCGTCCTTCACGGAGCCCGCGGGTTCCACGCTGCAGACGATCGCCTACTGCAAGAAGGACGCAGTCCCCAAGAAGAAATGAGGAAGTAACCCCGCCTACGAGGTGGCGGCTGCCCTCTCCAGGATCTCCTCCGGCACGTCGAAGTTCGCGTGCACCGAGTCGACGTCGTCGTGGTCCTCGAGCGCGTCCATCAGGCGGAGCAGGGAGGACGCGTCGGCCTCCCCCACCTCGACCGTGCTCTTGGGCTCCATCGAAAGCTCGGCTGACTGAACCTCGACGCCGGCGGACTCCAGGGCGGAGCGGACCGCAGTCAAGTCAGTGGCCGCCGTCGTTACCTTGAGCAGGTCCCCGTCCTCGGTGACGTCCTCGGCCCCGGCATCGATCGCCGGCATCAGGTCGTCCTCGCCGTAGCGGTCGCCGTCCACCAGGATCACGCCGCGGTTCTCGAACTGCCAGGCGACCGAGCCCGGCTCGCCGAGGCTCCCCCCGTTCCGCTCGAACGCGTGCCTGATCTCCGAGGCGGTGCGGTTGCGGTTGTCGGTCAGGGTCTCGACCAGGATCGCCGCCCCGCCGGGCCCGTAGCCCTCGTAGGAGACGCTCTCGATCGCGGCGGCATCGGCGCCCTCGCCGGTGCCGCGATCGATTGCCCGCTGGATGTTGTCCTTGGGCATCGAGGCGTCACGGGCCTTCTGGACGGCGAGCCCGAGGGTGGGATTGGCGTCGACACTGCCGCCCCCGTCGCGAGCGGCGACGGTGATCGCGCGCGCCAGCTTCGTAAAGAGCTTGCCGCGCTTGGCGTCGGCCGCGCCCTTCTTGTGCTTGATCGACGACCACTTCGAGTGACCGGACATGGGTCGATTCTAGGCGCGAGCTCGGGGCGAACGTCGCCGGCTTCGCTCCGCCCACGTGCCCAACGGCTACTTCGGATTGGTCGCGGTGATCGCCAACTTGAAGCAGTCGACGGTCCCGGTGCCGTGCATGTTGTTGTCGTCCATGACAAGGAGCGACCAGGTCGCGTTGGTGGCCTTCTTGTCCCCCAGTCCGTTGACCAGGCCGAGGCTCTCCTGAGGCGCGAAGAAGCCGACGAACGGCGCCTGCAGACCCGGCGTCGCGATCGAGGTCGGGGTCTGGCTGTCGAACGTCGTCAGGCCTCCCGCGCAGCCAGCGAACCCGTTGCCGTAGTTGTTGCCGCTGCCGCCGACGTCATGGGAGAGGCTGATCACCCCTCGAGGGGTGGCCAGATAGATCTCGAGGTCGCTGGCGAACGGGTGGCTGATGCGCACCCCCACGTTGACGTCCTTGATCTTGCCGCGCGGATTCAATCCCTTGACGGCGAGCGGGTCGCGGACGAGCTGTTGCGCCGCTCCACCGCCGTCCGGGACGTTGAGCGGGACGCCACCGGTCGGTGCTCCCACACCCACCTGATAGGTCTTGGTGACGACCTTCTTCCTTGCCTGCGCGGCGGGTGCCGCGAGGACGAGACCCAGGGCCAGCGCCGCGACGGCGATTAATCCCAGCTTGCGTCCGAACATGGTGTCCCTCCTGTAGTGACGGCCCGATCTCCCCAGCCGAGCGCCTGCTGTTGTCATCCCCTAAACCCGCCGGCCGAACGCGAGTTGCGCGGGGCTCAGCGGTGCTTCTTTTTCGCGGCCACCGCGGAGCGGCCGTATTCCTATCGCCTGGGCGTCTCAGACGACGAATTGCCCGTCGCGCTGCAAAGCCTCGCCGTCGACCTCGATCTGGCCGCCCTTGCGAAGGTCGCAGATCATGTCCCAGTGGATGGCCGACTCGTTGACTCCGCCGGTCTCCGGATAGGAGCGGCCCACAGCCAGGTGGACGGTCCCGCCGATCTTCTCGTCGAGCAGGATCTCGCCGGTGCCGGCGGTGATGCCGTAGTTGGTGCCGATGCCGAGCTCGCCGAGACGGCGGGCGCCGTCGTCGGTGTCGAGCATCTCGATCAGGAACTCCTCCCCCTTCTCGGCGCTCGCATCCACGACCTTGCCGCCCTCGAAGCGGAAGCGGACGCCCGCCACCTCCCGCCCCGCGTAGCTCGCGGGCAGGTGGAA
>DASUPK010000047.1:0-49894 GCA_036276255.1 Solirubrobacterales bacterium | reverse complement strand
GGCCTGAAGGACTACTTCTTCTTGCCCGGCTTCTTCGGGGCGGACTGATTCGGGTCCGCGACCACGGTCGCCGAGTAGAGCAGGCGCGCCGTGTTGTAGACGCACCCGTAGGAGCGCTCGGTGCCGAGCGCATCCTGCGGCGTCCCGGCGAGGATGTCCTGGGTGTTGCTGCACTTGCCCTTCTTGCGGCTGGCGGCCCACTTCGTGTCCGCGCTCTGATTGATCGCGAAGGCGGGCGCCCAGGTCGGGACCGTGAGGGCGACGACGTTGTTCGGCTTCACCCGCAGCGGGGTGTCGAGCGTGAAGGTGGTTGTCTGCCCGAGGAAGGCGGAGAGGTCCTCCACGGGCGACTGGGACTTGAGCTTGTAGATCGGCTTGCCGGCCCGGATCGACTTCATGATCGGCTTGAGCACCGAGATCCTCGCCCTGGGCGGCCCCCCGAACGTCTTGCTGAAGAAGTCGTAGTCGCTCTGGTCGTTGTTGTTCGGGTTCGGCTTGGTGCTGGGCGCGCCGGTCTTGATCGACCAGGCGACGAGCCGGCCGCGCGTCGCGACGATGAAGGGGTTCTTTGCGCCGGTGATGTTCGTCTGGAAGCCGGTGGTCTTGCCGATCGCCTGGCAGTTCGTGGGGCACGAGGGAACCGCGGGCGTCGCCGCGCCCAGCACGGTTACGCGTGGAGCCGCGCCGGCGATGCCGGTCACGATGAGGGCGGCGAGCACGGTCGTGAAGACCGCGACGGCCATTCCGATGCTCCATCTGTGCAGGCGTGCTTGTGCGTGAGCTTCTTGGCCCATTGGCTTCATTGAACACCCCTTTTCGTGGAGGGTTGCGGGGTTTCCTTGCAGTCCGCACGAGTAAGGTTCAGCCCGGTGGAGGGCGAATCCGCATTCCAGAGCTATTTGGACGGGGCCCTCGGGACCTTCGGAATCGACGCCGATGAGGACGAGCGGGCCGTGATGCTGGGCGTCTGGTCCCTCTACGAGCCGGGCATACAGCTGCTCCGGGATGCGGACCTCGACGGAATCGAGCCCGAGATGCGCCCCGACCTCTCTAAGCCTCCGGCGCGATGAGCGCCCTCGACCTTCCGCTGAGGGAGCAGGCGGCGCAGATCGCGGGCGGCGACCTCGACGCCGGCGAGCTGCTCGACGCCTGCCTGGCCAGGATCGAGGAACGCAACCCCGACCTGAACGCGGTGGTCGCGACCTTCCCCGACCGTTCACGCGAGATGCTCGACCAGGCGCCCGACGGCCCGCTGCGCGGTGTCCCGGTCCTGATCAAGGATGAGTGGCCGCTTCCCTGGCGAGCCGAGACCGTCGGCGCCGCGTCCGTTCCCGGAGTGACCACCGAGCCGGGCGAGTCGGGGCCCTACCGCGCTCTGCGCGACGCGGGCGCGGTGATCGCGGGCGTCGCGAACATGCACGAGCTCGGCGCGAGCAGCACCGGGAACACCTCCCTCTACGGCGCCGCCCACAACCCTTGGGACCTCGACCGCTGCCCGGGTGGCTCCTCCAGCGGCCCAGCGGCGGCCGTCGCCGGGGGCCTGGTCTCGGGCGCCGTCGGCGCCGACGGCCTCGGCTCGATCCGCTACCCGGCCGCCTACTGCGGCCTCACGGGACTGAAGCCCACCTTCGGGCGCTCCGCGATGGAGGGCCATCACATCGCCAACACCGAGACGATCGTCTCCGGCCCGCTCTGCCGCGACGCCGCCGACTGCCGGCTGCTCGCCTCGGCGCTGTTCGGCGAGGAGCTCGAAGCCGGTTGGGGCGAGGGTGCGCGTCAGCGCAACCCGTTTGATGAGGGACTGCGGATCGGCGTGATCCGCGATCCCTACTGGAGCGACTCGGCGCCCGGGGTGAGCGAGGCGTGCGAGGCGGCGCTCGAGGCCCTACGGGCCGAGGTCGGCGGTGAGGTGACGGAGGTGGGGCTGCCCGATCTCGAGCTGATCCTGCCCGCCGCCCTGCTGGTCGCGCAGTCGGAGGAGGCGGCGCACTTGGTCCCCAGGGTGCTCAACGAGCTCAATCCCGAGCTCGGCCTGATCAACCGGGGCGTCCTCAAGCTGCGGGCCGTGCTGCCGCTCAGCCTGACGGCGCGTGGGTTCAAGCTCCGCGCCAAGGTACGCAGGGACCTGGCCGCCCTCTTCGACGAGGTCGACCTCCTCGCCTGGCCGGCCGTCCCGGCCGTGGCCCCTCCGCTGGCCGAGCCGATGATCGAGCTGCCGTCCGGCGTCGAGTCCGCCGACTCGGGCAACGCGCGCCAGGGCGTCCTCGCGAATCTCACCGGCGTGCCGGGGGTGAGCGTCCCGGTGGGCCTCGACGGTGGGCTGCCGGCGGCACTGCAGCTCCTCGGCCCATGGGGCTCGGACGCCGCCCTGCTCGATGCCGCCGAGGCGTTCGAGCGCGCCACCGACCGGGAGTTCGTCGAACTTCGTCCCGCCACCGTCGCCTGATCCATGAACAGGCGGGCCTGGCTTGCGTTCGCGGCCCTGTCGCTGATCTGGGGCGTTCCCTACCTATTCATCAAGGTCGCGGTCGACGGCGGCGTCTCCCCCTTCTTTCTCGCCTGGGCGAGGATCGTGCTCGGCGCCGCGCTGCTCCTCGCCCTTGTCCCGCGCCAGGCTCTGGAGATGCTGTGGCGCGGGCCGCGCCGCTGGATCCTCACCTATGCAACGGTGGAGATGGCTCTCCCCTTCCCGTTGATCGCAGCCGGTGAGCGGCACGTGGACTCCTCTGTGGCCGCGATCGTGATCGCGACCGTGCCGCTGCTGATCGCCCTGCTCGCCCTCCGCTTCGATCACACCGAGCGCCCCACCCGGACTCGCATGCTCGGGATGCTGGTCGGCCTGGCCGGTGTGATCACACTCGTCGGCATTGACCTGAGCTCCGAGCCCGGCGCGGTCCTCGGAGCGGGAGCGGTGATGGTCGCCGCCCTCGGCTATGCCGCGGGACCGATGATCATCAAGCGGCACCTGCTCGGCTTCGACCCCCGCGCCACGATGGCCGCCAGCCTGGCCGTCGCGGCGGTGCTGCTCACCCCGGCCGGCCTGATCACCTTCCCGAGCAGCGCCCCGCCGGCGGACGCGCTCGCCTCGCTGGTCGTCCTCGGGGTGGTGTGCACCGCGATCGCGTTCGTCATCCTGATGGTGCTGGTCTCCGAGGTCGGCGCCGGCCGCGCCTCGATCATCACCTACGTGAACCCGGTGGTGGCGGTGGCGCTCGGCGTCGTCGTCCTCGGCGAGAGCCCCGGTGCGGGGGCGATCGCCGGATTGCTCCTGA
This sequence comes from Solirubrobacterales bacterium, assembly GCA_036276255.1. GTDB lineage: Bacteria > Actinomycetota > Thermoleophilia > Solirubrobacterales > 70-9 > DASUPK01. The sequence continues at coordinate 46,622 of DASUPK010000047.1, read as the reverse complement.
TCCTGGCGGGCTCATGGCTGTCGACGGACGGCAGGCTGCCGCCGGGGGCGACCGCGATCGTCACCCGGCTCAGGACGCAACGTCGCCGCGGGCCCGAGGTCGATCCGTCGCCGACTAGTCAGTGACGGCCGCGGCAGGCGTCGGAACACCGGGCGTAGCGGCCAGCGTCGCCGCCAGGAGCAGTGGCGCGAGCAGCGAGAGCCGTGTGGTCGAGGGCGTGGCCAGATCCTCCGTGGCCACCTCCGCGAACGCCCGAATCTGGAAGTCGATCAGGTCGGCGATCGTCTCGCAGGCCGCGGCGTTCGGGGTGTCGCGATCCACCTTGCACGAAAGGCGCGCCAGCCCGATCACATCCTCAGCCGCCGCCCCGACGATCAGGCGGGAGAGTCCAGCCATCAGATAGACGTAGACCCGCTCAAGGATCAGGTCGCTCGCCGGACGGACAGTCGCCGGCGGGGGGCCAAGATCCAGCGGCTCCTCATCGGCGAGCAGGCGCTCGAGCTGAGTGCCGCACATCGACCGGATCTGCTCGACGGTGAGACCTGCCTGGAGCGCACATCGGAGCGCCAGGATCGCGTTCAGCGCGGGGGTGCCGTAGGGAACGTCACTCGCGAACAGGATGCGGCCGGGCGGCACGTGGGTGAAGAGGATCATCAGGTCGACCGGGACCCACCAGGAGGTGTCGATGAATACGTTGGGGTGCTCCGGCAGGTAGCGCCAGATCCAGCTCAGGTCGGTCACCGCGGCGTGCGCCAGGATGATCTTCGCGTCGGGGAACTCGGCGGAGAGCTCGAGAGTGTGCTCTCCGAGCGCCGGGATGCCACGGCCCGCGTGGATCAGGATGGGGAGTCGATGCTCGTCTGCCAGGGCGAATATCTCGCGCGACTCAGGCGCGTCGAGCGCGAAGTCGTCGGAGCGAGGGTGCAGCTTGATGCCCCGGGCGCCGAGCTCGATGCAGCGCCTGGCCTCGGCGATCGGCCCATCGTTCGGGTTCAGCCTGCAAAACGGCACCAGCCGACCGTCTGAACCGGCCGCATCCGAGATCATCAGATCGTTCGCCTCCCGGTAGCCGTCTGGCTCGTGCATCGGGAAGACCACCCCCTTGGCATCGAGGGAAGCAAGGATCTCAATCAGCTGATCACCCGTGAGGCGCGCTCCGTCAGGGTCGTTGAACCCGATATGGGTATGGGCGTCGAACAACGACGCATCGGGAACGTGGTCGAGCAGCGGGTCCAGCCAGGAACTGATCAGCGATTCGTTCGTTGGAGCAACCAGAGCGCCAGTCTAGTCTGCCGGGCGTGAGCCTCGACTCCGTCGCCCAGCGAGTGCTCCAGATCGCCGAGGAGACGCTGCGCGGCAACTGGATCGATGGGGAGCGCAACGGCGTGCACTACGGCTACTCGCGGCCGAGCGCCGGGCACTACCCGTGGCAGTGGTACTGGGACTCCTGCTTCCACGCGATCGTCTGGCGCCGCTTCGACCGCGCCCGCGCCGAGAGCGAGCTCCGCAGCCTGCTGGCGGGCGGCTCCGAGGACGGCTTCATCGGCCACACGATCTTCTGGCACGGTCACGTGGACTGGCAGCGCCGCTGGACGTACAACGTCACCTCGAAGAAGGCGGACAACACCTCGACGATCCAGCCGCCTCTGCTCGCCTGGGCCTGGCGGATCGCCGTCGGGGACCCGGCGGACGAGCCGCGCATCGCCGCCCACCACCGCTGGCTCGAGACCAATCGGGACCTGGACCGCGACGGGCTGCTCTGGATCGTCCAGCCCGACGAGTCCGGGCTCGACTCCTCCCCGAAGTTCGACGCGGTCTGGGGCCTGCGCGCGCACGCCAGGCCGCTGTTCCCGTTCCTGATCGCCCGCAACCGCCGCCTCGGCTGGAACGCCCGCCGCCTGCTCGGCGGCGGAGGGCCGGTCCTCTGCGAGGTGGTCACGAACGTGCTCTGGAACCTCTCGCGAATCGCCGCCGGCCAGCCTTCCATCACCCCGCAGATCGTCGAGAGGCTCTGGGACGAGCGGCGCGGGCTCTTCCTGGACGTCGCGCGCGGCGATCTCGCCCACGAGGACAGGACAGACCCGGCGTCCGACGGCGACCGCCGCATCCGGACCTCGACCTGGTCGGCGCTCGCCCCGCTCGCTCTGCCCGACCTGCCCGCGGAGATCGGCCGGCGCCTGATCTCAGAACACCTCCTCGACCGGCGAAAGTACTGGCTGCCCTTCCCGCCGACCTCCGTCTCGGCCGAGGAGCCGACCTTCGAGCCCCGCAAGTGGAAGGCGCCGCTCCGCCGCCTGTACTGGCGCGGCCCGACTTGGATCAACTCGGCCTGGCTGCTCTGGATGGGCCTGCTCCGCTACGGCCACGACGCGGAAGCGATGGAGATGGCGAGTTGTCTGAGCGCTGCGGTCGTCGAGGAGCGCCTGCGCGAGTTCTACGAGCCGTACTCCGGCGAGGGGCTGGGTGCCAAGGAGTTCGGCTGGTCCTCGCTGATCGCGGAGCTCGCCGACCCGGACCCGGCGGCCGCCGGGTCCTATCTGAGCTAGGCCGCCGCGCGGGGCGAGCCTATTTCGCTGCCGGGACCGCCACAGGCGTGGAGAGCCCCGCTTTGCAGACGAACTTCCCCACGGACAGCTTCAGGGCCTTGACCCGGACGGAGTTCGTCCCCGCGGGCAGCGTGCTCGGCAGCTGCCCGGAGACCGACCAGTTCCCGTTCGAATCGGAGGTCGAGCCGTCCAGCGTGGACAGGACCGCGCCCGTCTGATCGAGCACCTGGAGCCTCATCCCGCGAGCGACCCTGCAGGCGCTGGCGGTGTTGAGCGTCCCCTTCGCCGTCACCTTGCCGCTGTTGTTGAACTTCGGATTCCCGCCGAAGTAGACGACCGATGTCTTCTTCTTCTTGCCCGCGAATGCCGTGGCGCTGAACAGCCCGACTCCCAGCGCCGCTATCGCGATCACGATCAGCAACCTTCCCGCCCTCATCTCTCTCCTCCTCCTCTCGGGTTGGAGGATCAGCCTACGCCCCTAGACGGAGTTTGCGGAGAAGGCCGCCGAGACGCCGCGCTTGCAGACGAATGCCTTGCCCTTGATCTTCACCTTGCGCTGCGCGGCGATCGCGAGGAACTCGTCCGTGGGCTTGATCCTGGTCGAGCTCGTTCCGGTGATCGTCACGCGGCCCTTGCTCCCTCCGCCCTGGCTGGTCGCCTTGCCGATCGCGGGACCGGAGAGCCCGCCGTTGACGGAGCGGTAGAGGAGGACGTTGCGCTGGCGCTCGCAGCGGGCGAACGACGAATCGAGCTGGGCATTCACCTGCAGCTGCTTCTGCTTGGAGCCCTTGACGATCTGTGCGCTGGTCGCGTTGACGATCACCGAGACCCTCTTCGTCTTGGACCCGGCAAACGCCGTGGCGGCCAGGATCACGCAGAGCGCTCCGGTTGCAGCGAGCGCAACTGTCCTGGTGCGGATTCGCATCTACTTGTAACGGTACGTGATGCGGCCGCGGTCCAGGTCGTAGGGCGAAAGCTCGATCTTCACCCGGTCTCCGGGGAGGATGCGGATGTAGTGGCGGCGCATCTTGCCCGAGATGTGGCCGAGCACCTCGTGGTCGTTGTCCAACTTGACGCGGAACATCGTGTTGGGCAGCGCCTCGGTGATCTCACCCTCCATCTCGATTTTCTCTTCCTTCGCCATCTGCGACCGGGCAGGGTAGCGGCTGCGGCTACTTCCCCTCGAACGTTGCCTTGCCGGGCCCATCCTTCAGGAAGCTCGCCACGGCGTTCTTCAGGTCCTCGGATGCGAACAGATCGGCGAACACGCCAGGTGTCACCTCATCGGCCTGGTTCACGCCCCCCGCGCGGTAGCCGCGGATGATCTGCTTCGTGGCCCCGTGCGCGACGGTCGGGCCATCGGCCAGCCTATGGGCGAACTTCATGCCCTTCTCGTGCAGCGCATCATCGGGCACAACCCGGTTGACGACGTTCCAGCGCTCGAGGGTGGCGGCGTCGTAGAGACCACCGCTCATCACGAACTCCGCGGCGCGCGCCGGGCCAGCTCGCTCGGCCATCCGCTGCGTGCCGCCCGCCCCCGGCGTGAGGCCGACGACGGCTTCGACCAGGCCGAAGCGAGCCGATTCGGTCGCCCAGAGCATGTCGCAGCCGAGCGAGATCTCCAGGCCGGCGGTCAGGCAGAGCCCGTGGACCAATGCGAGCGTCGGGATCGGCAGCTCCTCGATGCGCCGGACCACCGGGATCAGCGAGCCGAACGAGTCCGAGGCGCTGCCCTCCTTCTGGACTCGCTTGAAGCTGTTGACGTCGACGCCCCCGGTGAAGATGTCGCCCTCCGCGCGCCAGACCAGGGCGCGGGCGTCCGAGCCCTCGACCTCCTCGATACAGGAGACGAGCGCCCCCCAGGCGTCGTCGCTGAACAGGTTGAGCGGCGGGTTCGAGAGCACGATCGACGCGACGTTGCCGTCGCGCTCGAGCCTGATCGGTTTCGTCGTCGTCTCCGTCATCAAACGGGCTCCTCCTCGGCTTCGCCTGCGGAGGACCCTCGCATCTGGTCTCCCCGCAGTTTGTTGGCGATCTGTGCGACCTCGTTCGAATCCCCCGCCTCGGGAATCCACGGAAGCTTCAGCGGATCACCCTCGTAGCGGGGCACCACGTGGATGTGGAAGTGGAAGACGGTCTGCCAGGCGGCCTGCCCGCAGGCGTTGATCAGGTTGACCCCATCCGCTCCGAGCGCGTCCTTCATCCGCTCGGCCAGCCGCTGGGCGGTCAGCACCGTGGCCGATAGGTCCTCCGTCCCAATCTCGAGCAGGTCCTTCGAGTGGACCCTGGGCACGACCAGCGCGTGCCCCGCGGTAGCCGGGTTGATGTCCATGAACGACACCGTCCGCTCGTTGGCGTCGATCGTCTCGCTCGGGATCGACCCGGCGACGATGCGGCAGAAGAGGCAATCGGGCTCCGCCATCGGCGCGAACGCTATCCCCAACGGCGTGCTAGCGGAGCTGCCGGGCTCGCTCGAGCGCCTGCGAGCGGCTGGTGATCTCGCCAGTGAAGGCCTCGGCGCGAAGCTCCTCGAGCACGCGGCCCATCTCGGGGCCGGGAGACAGCCCGAGCTCCTCCGCCAGCTCGTCCCCCGTCAGCGGAGGCCGCGGTGTGCCCTGGCGGTGCCAGGCGAGCGCCTCCCGCAGCATCTGGCGGGCCAGGTCGAGATGCGCCTCCACCATCTCCGGGCTGGCCAGGGGGCCCTCGCCGCGGGCCGCGAGGCGGTCGGCGACGGTGAGCAGCGTGACGTCCGCCCCCACCGGCTCGGTGGCGATGAGGTAGTCATAGACAGCACGCCGCGAGAGCGGCCTCTGGTGGATCAGGAACCCGAGCCGCAGGTGGTGGAGAGCAAGTCCCTGGAGATGCCCGCTGAGCGCGCGGCTCGTGCGGAGCCGCCGGCAGATCGAGGCGATGATCCTCGCCCCGACCTCGTCGTGGCCGATGAAGGTGACGTAGCCGGAGCCCTCTTCCCGGGTCTCGGGCTTGCCCAGGTCATGGAAGAGCGCCCCGAATCGCAGCGCATCCCGCCTGGTGAGCTCGTCGGCGAGGGGCTCGTCGAGGAACGCCTCCACCTCGGGGGCGAGGTTTCCGGCGAAGCCCGAGACGTCGGCCTCGATGCCGAGCCACTCCTCGAGCACCGCGATCGTGTGGCCGAACACGTCGAGATGGTGGTTGGGGTTCTGGACCACGCCGCGGAGCGCCTCGAGCTCGGGAAGGACGACCGGCAGCACGGCCAGCTCCTCCATCAGCCGGATGCCGGCAATCGGCTCCTCGCCCGCGACGATGCCCCGCAGCTCCGCGAACTGGCGCTCGCCGGCCGGATCGGCGGCGCGATCGGCATCCCGGCGCGCGAGATCAGCCGTGCCCGGATCGAGCGACAGGCTGAGGCTCGCGCTCAGCCGGCACGCGCGCAGCAGGCGGAGCGGGTCGTCCTCGAATGAAGCCTCAGACGCCGCCCTCAGGATCCGGGCCTCCGCATCGGCGATCCCGCCCGTCGGATCGACCGGATCGCCGCCGCCCAGCGGCACGGCGATCGCGTTCACGGTGAAGTCGCGGGCGCGCAGATCGCCCTCGATCGACTCCGCGCGCAGACCCGAGACGTCGACGTGCCAGCCGTCGGTGGACGCGACCGCTCGCCAGGTCCCGAATTCCTCCGAGAGCGAGAAGGCCGAGCCGCCGGCCACCCGGGCGATCGCGCGGGCGGCCTGCTCCTCGCCGCCGCGCTCCACGGCGAGGTCGGCGTCGGCGACCTCTCGGTCGAGCAGCGCGTCCCTGATCGCGCCGCCGACGAGCCAGACGGGACTCGAGCGCTCCTCCAGCGCGGTGCGGGCCGCCGCGATCGACGGAGCGCCGGAGAGCGCTTCGTCCAGCGACGGGCTCACCCGATCACCTCGCGAGGCACCCGCCCGGAGATGCCGCAGGTCACCTCGTAGTTGATGGTGTCGAGGCGAGCCGCGACCTCCTCCGCGAGGATCCGCTCCGAGCCCTGGGCGCCGATCAGGACTGCGGGAGCGCCCGGCTCAACCTCCGTATCGGGGCCGAGGTCGATGGTGATGTTGTCCATCGACACTGTTCCCACGAGCGGATACCGCCGGCCGCCGACGAGCACCTCCGCGTTGTTGGAGAGGCCGCGCCGAACACCGTCGCCGTAGCCAATCGGGAGCACGCCGACCCAGGTGTCCTCCGGCGCGTGCCACGTCCTCCCGTATCCCGCGCTCGCCCCGCGCTCGAAGCGCTTGATGTCGGCGACGTAGGAGTGCAGCTCGAGGGCCGGCTCCAGGTCCCGCTCGCCGGGGTCACGGCCGAAGGGATCGAGCCCGTAGACGGCGATTCCGCAGCGGACCATGTCGAAATGGGTCGCCGGGTCCCGCAACGTCGCGGCGCTGTTCGCCGCGTGGACCACGCAGTCCGGGGCGAGCTCCCGGACCGCCTCGGCGACCGGTGTGAAGGCGGCGAGCTGCTCGCCGAGGTAGGAGTCGCCCTCCTCGTCCGCGGTCGCGAAATGCGTCCAGACGCCGGCGACGTCCACACGCTGGTCCTCGACGCAGGTACGGGTGAGCTCGATCAGCGTGTCCGGGTCGCGCTCACCCAGGCGGCCCATGCCGCTGTCGAGCTTGACGTGCACGCGGACAATCCGGCCGAGGTCCTCGGCGATCCGCGAGCAGACGTCCCGGAATCCCTCGCGCCAGATCGCGACGTCGGCTCGCGCGGCCAGCGCGGTCCGGAGCTCGTCCGAGGTGAGAGCGCCCATGACCAGGATCGGGACCTCCGGGAAGTGCAACCGGAGATCCTCGGCCTCGCCCGCGGCGGCCACGGCGAGCCTGCTCGCCCCGCCGCGCAGGGCGGCGGCCGCGCAGACCGCGGCGCCGTGCCCATAGCCGTTCGCCTTCACCACGGCGCAGAGCTCCACGCCATCGCCCACCCGGTCCTTCAGGGTCCGGCAGTTGCGCTCCACCGCGCCCGCGTCGATCGTCGCCAGGGCCCGGGTTGTCGTCTCCGGCGCGCTCAGGGGGACAGCCCCGCCGGAATCGATTCGATGACATCGCCGGCGATCACCGAGTCATGGCCGACGCGCCGTCCCGCCTCCCGCCCGGCCCGCGAGTGGGCGACCACCGCGGCGCAGGCGGCCGCGAACGGCTCCATGCCCCGGGCGATCAGCGCGGCGATCATGCCGGAGAGGACGTCCCCGGTGCCGGCGGTGGCGAGTTGGGGGCTTGAGATCGCGTTGATGGCGAGGCGCTCACCGTCGGTGACGATGGTGTCGTCGCCCTTGAGCAGCACGATGCCCCCGCTTCGCGCCGCGGCCTCGCGCGCGCTCTCCGCGCGCTTGGCGCCAATCTCCTCCGAGTCCCGGTCCAATAGCCGTCCCATCTCACCCGCGTGAGGGGTGAGCACGAAGGGTGCCTTGCGCTTGGCGAGCTTCTCGATCCGCCCCGCGTGGGCGTTGAGCCCGTCGGCGTCGATCACCAGCGGCGCCTCGATCCGCTCGGTGAGCTCCTGAATCAGGCGCTGGGTGCCCTGCTCGCGGCCCATGCCGGAACCCAGCACCACGCACGCCGCGCGCTCGGCGGCGCCGAGGATCTGTTCGGACGCGGCCGGCCGGAGCCTGCCGTCGCGGCTCGCGCAGCCGATCGACATCGCCTCCGTCAGCTTGATCTCGAAGATCCGCTCGAGGTCCGCTGGGACCGCCACCGTCGCATAGCCGGCACCGGTGCGGATCGAGGCGAGGGCCGCCATGGTGACCGCACCCGTCAGCCCACGGGAGCCGCCCACGATCAGCACCTGCCCGGAGCTGAACTTGGTCGAGCCGGCGGCGCGGGGCGGCGCGAGCTCGAGGACCCGCGGAGAGATCAGGCCCGCCGAGGGCTCCACCGGGGCGCCATCCGGGATGCCGATCGGCGCGACCGTGAGCTCACCCGTGTGGTCCTTTCCCGGTGCGATCCAGTGGCCGAGCTTCGGAGCGTGAAAGGTCACGGTGGCGTCGGCCGAGACGGCCGCGCCCTCAACCTCCCCCGTGGACGCATTCACCCCGGAGGCGATGTCCGTTGCGACCACCGGAGCGTCTACCTCATTCATCGCCCCGATCGCGTCGACGGCCGGGCCTCGGGGACTCCCCGCGAAGCCCGTGCCGAAGACCGCGTCGACGACCACCCCCGTGCCGCGCATCGCCCCGGCCAGCTCGCTCGGGTCCAGGAGCCGCGCCCCATCGAACCGGGCGGCATTGGCCTGGGAGTCGGCTGAGAGCTCGTCGGGCGGCGCCAGCAGCAGGGCGTCGACCTCGAAGCCGGTCTCGCGCAGCGCGCGCGCCGCGACCAGGCCGTCACCGCCGTTGTTCCCTTTTCCGCACACGATCGCCGCCCGGTTCGAGGTCGCGACCTGAGCGGCCGCCTCGGCGAGCGCGCGCCCGGCGGTCTCCATCAGCTCGAGCGAGGGCACCCCCCGGTCCTTGATCGCCCACGCGTCCGTGGCGCGCATCTCTTCCGCGTTCAGGCATGGATCGAGCCAGTCCTCCATCGGCCTGAGCCTACTCCGGGATTCCTGAGGCGGCAGGCGAGGGCAAAGCGGCGCGGCCGCTGGGAGTTCAGAGCCTCTAGGAGCCCGGGCCGCGGCCGATCATGTTGGAGCGGTCAAGACCCCCGCCGGCCGGCAGGCTGTAGAGGTCACCGTCCTTTGCGATCCACAGTGGCCCGCTGAACCGCTGGCGCGCGTCGCCCAGGAACGGCCCCTCGAGAGACTTCAGCGGCAGTGGCGGGACGATGTGGGTCAGCGCGAGCGCCCCAACTCCGGCCTCTCGAGCCGCGTCAGCCGCTTGAGCCGGGCTTGCGTGATAGTCGGGAATGTCGGCGAAGATCTTGGCCCGCGCAGTCAGTCCGGCGGCGCCCGCGGCATCCTCGACGAGCTTGGTCAGCTCCGGTGAGAGGGCATCGTGGACAAGCAGATCGGCGCCGGCCGCCGCACCGACGAGAACCGGGGAGTAGCTGGTGTCGCCGCTGATCACGAGGCTGCGGCCCTCGCAGTCGAAGCGGTAGCCGACCGCCGGCTCGGCCGGGGAATGGTCGACACGAAACGCAGTCACCTTCAGGCCGCCGTCGTCGAGCAGGACTGTGGAGTCCGCCCCATCCGGGAAGTCGAAGGGCTCGGCGGTCATGCCCGCGGTCGCGGACGGGGCGATCTCCTCGCCGTGGTGCGCGGTGCGGTAGCCGTGGTCGAGCGCGAATGCCTCGTTGTAGCCGGCCACGACCCGCTCGACTCCGGGCGGCCCGATGATCCGCATCCTGTCCCGCGAGCCCTGGGCGACCCAGCGTTGTATCGCCAGGCTGCCGAGGCCGCCGATGTGATCCGAGTGGAAGTGGGTCAACAGCACGGCCTCGATCCCCCCGGGATCGATCCCCATGCGGTTGAGGGTCTCGGATGCCCGCTCTCCTGCATCGACGACGAACACCCGCCCTCCGGCGATCACCGCCACGCACGGATTGCCTCTCTTCGGGTCAGGCAGCGGCGACCCGGAGCCGCAGATCGCGACATGCAGGCCATCCGGCATCTCGGCCACCGGATCGGCGCTCATTCGGCGCGGCAGTGTCCGCCTGGTCATCCCCACGGCGACGCGCCCGCGCATGCCGTGCGCGCTCGTGGCGATCAGGGTGAGCCAACTCACCCGGCGATCGCGACTGCCGCGGCGCTCTCGCGCGAATGGGTCAGCGAGATGGCGATCTCGGCTCCGTCGGCCACCTCGGCCGCACGACCGTGGAGCTCGACGCGCGGCGGCTCGCCGCTGATCACCTCAATCTGGCGGAGCGGCACACCGGTGCCCAGCGCCTTGATCACCGCTTCCTTGGCGGCGAAGCGTGCGGCGAGGTGCCGGCCGGGACGCGCGCGACCCCGTGCATACGCCAGCTCATCCTCGGTGAACAGTCGCTCCGCCAGGCGCGGCCTGCGCTCAAGCGCGCGTTCGACGCGCTCGATCTCGATCAGGTCGATGCCGACGGCGCTCCCCACGAGTCCCCGAGCCTACTTGAGGCCGAGGACCGCCTTGAACTCGGCCTTGTCGTTACTCGAGCCCGAGCCGGTGACGACGTAGTTGAGCGCGTCCAGGTACGGCTTGGCCTGGACGTACTGCGGATCGGACTTCGCGCCGGAGGACTCCGCCAGCGCGAAGATCGACTGCAGGTTGAGGAAGAGGTCGGTGCCGAGCGAGGAGACCTGCCCCTGCGCCGCGGAGAAGGTCGGCGAGTCCGAGAGCGTCTGGGCCGGCGTCAGGCTCGCCTCGGCGGAGCCGGCGCCGTAGCCGATCACCAGCTTGTCGCCCTGCTGCGCGATCTCGAACGGCTGCGGGATGCTCCGATCCGACATCCGGAAGCCGGTGCCGCCGCCGGAGAGCTTCAGCGGCTTGATCTGCCCACCGATCCGCAGCAGCCCCTGGAGCTGATTCAGGAGGCGCCCGGTGAGCGCCGTGTCCTTGGACTGGACGACCAGGGCACCGGTGAGGGTCGACTGGGACGTCCCCTGCACGTAGATGACGGCATCGCCGAGGGCCCCGGTGAGCTGGTCGAGCGACGACCCAGTGGTCTGCTCGATCTGCTGCTGGATGGAGGCGAAGTTCGGGATCTGCTGCTTGAGCTGGTTGATGCTCTGCTTCAGGTTGTCGCCAAGGTCTCCGATCCCGAGGGCAAGCCAGGACTGACCCGGCACGTCGCCGATCAGCGAGCTCTCCGGCGTGTCGACGCCGTTGCTCCCACCCGTCGCCTCGAGCTGGACCGAGTCGGCCGAGGCCGTCAGCGCACCGGCCACCGGCTCAGTGAGGTTCTCGCCGGCGCTCTTCTCGATGGCGGCCTTGCTGTTCGCGTCGAACTGGCTGCCGAGCGCGTCGATGAAGGTCTTGGGGACCGTGTAGACGGTGCCCAGCCGGTCGTCGGGGAGGTCGCCGATCGAGTCCTTGAAGTCGCTGTCGTCTCCGAGCGAGTCGCCCTTGTCCGCCTGGATCGCCGCCTCGACCCCGGCCTCGTTGCCCACCAGGAGGAAGTCGCCGACGGTGGCGTACGCCGTGGTCCCGTCCTGAGCCGTCTGGACCGAGACGCCGTCGACGCTCTTCGGCGCGCCGCTTGTGCCATTGGCCTTCTGGGCGAAGGCGAGCGCTGCGCTCGGGTTCGTGGTCTCGACGACCGACGCCCCCTTCGAGTTCTGACCGAGGGTCGTGAAGAAGACGGCCGCCTTCTGCCCCAGCCACGGGGCGATGTCCGTCTGGTAGTCCACGGGCTGCCCCGTTGCGGTCTTCTGCTTGTCGATCTGGGCGATGATCTGGCTGGCCGGATCGTTCGTGTGCAGGATGGTCTTGAGCGCGGCCTCGGCGTTGGTCTTCGCGGTGCCCGTCGGCTTGACCGTGGCATCGAGGTAGATCGGCGTGCTGGCCGGGACCGCGGCGGCCGGGCCGACGTCGACGCTGCCACCGCCACCACAGCCGGTGAGGATCGCAGCCGGGGCGGCCACGCAGGCAAGGAGAAGCGCGCTGAACCGGCGGGGACTCAAGGGGCGCGGAATCCTAGCGTGGCTACTCGACGGTGACTGTCTTGGCGAGGTTGCGAGGCTGATCCACGTTGAGGCCGTTCTCACGCGCGATGTAGTAGGCCAGCAGCTGGAGCGGCACGATCGCGACGATCGGCTGCACGATCCAGTCGGTGCGCGGGACGAAGATCGTCTGATCGGCGGCGTCCTCGACGCCCTCCGAGCCCTCGGTGGCGACGGCGATCACGTCGGCGCCGCGAGCCCGCACCTCCTCCATGTTGGAGAGGATCTTTCCCACCACAGGGCTGTCCGTCGCGACGGCGACCACAGGGGTGGACTCGTCGAGCAGGGCGATCGGGCCGTGCTTCATCTCCCCCGCCGCGTATGCGTCCGCCGGGATGTAGGAGATCTCCTTCAGCTTGAGAGCGCCCTCGAGGCAGACGGCCAGCCCGATGTGCCGCCCGATGTACATGAAGAAGCGCTGCTGGTACTGGGAGCGGGCGATCGCCTTGACGCGCTCGTCGCACGAGACGATCGTCTCCTGGATCTTGTGGGGCAGCGTCTTGAGCTCGGCCACCAGCTCCCTCAGGCGCTCCGGCTCCATCGTCCCGCGCAGCTCCGCGAGCCGCAGCCCGAGCAGGTACATGGCGGCGACCTGGCTGACGAAGGTCTTGGTGGCGGCGACGCTGATCTCGATCCCAGAACGGGTGAAGAGGACGGCGTCGGCGTCCCTGGTGGCCTGGCTTCCCATCACATTGCAGATCGCGAGCACCTTCGAGCCGCCCTCCCGCGCCAGCCGCATCGCGGCGAGCGTGTCGGCGGTCTCCCCGGACTGCGTGATCCCGATGACGAGGTCGTTTGGCCGGTGGACCGGCTCGCGGTAGCGGTATTCGGAGGCGATGTCCATCTCGACCGGGACCCGCGCCCACTGCTCGATCGCGTAGCGGCCGACCAGGCCGGCGTGGTAGGAGGTTCCGCACGCCACGATCACGATCCGCTCGATCCCCTTCAGGAATTCGTCGTCGAGGTCCATGTCGGAGAGATCGACCCCGTCGACGCCCGGAAGCCGGTCGGTGATGGTCTCGGCGACGGCGTCGGGTTGCTCGTGGATCTCCTTCAGCATGAAGGTCGAGTAGCCGCCCTTCTCGGCGGCGTCCTCGTCCCAGGTGACCTCGATCGGCTCCCGCCCCTCGACCAGGTTGCCGTCGGCGTCCATCACCGTGACGTCGCCCTTGTGAACGGTCACCACCTCGTCGTTCTTGATTCCCAGGGCCTGCCGGGTCTCGGCCAGGAATGCCGGGATCGCGGAGGCGACGAAGTTCTCGTCCTCGCCGAGGCCGACGATCAGCGGGCACTCCTTCCGCGCCGCGACGAGCGTGTCCTCGTGGTCGTTGTGCATGGCGACGAAGGCGTAGTGGCCGCGCAGGTCGCCGAAGGCCCTCCGGACCGCCTCGGCGAGGTCGCCGTCGTAGTGGCGCTCGATCAGGTGGGCGACGATCTCGGCATCGGTCTCCGAGGTGAACTCGTGACCCTCGGCCTTCAGCTCCTTCCGCAGCTCGGCGTGGTTCTCGACGATGCCGTTGAGGACGATGTGGATCCGCTCGTTGCAGTCGCCGTGCGGATGGGCGTTCTCCTCGGTGACGCGCCCGTGCGTGGCCCAGCGGGTATGCCCGAGCCCGATCGTCCCCGGCTTCGCGGCAACCGCGACCGAGCCGCCGTCGCCGTTCGAGGAATGCTCCTCGACGGCCGCGCGCAGGTTCGCCAGGTTGCCGACGGCGCGCACGCTGTCGATCTCACCGTCCGAGAGCACCGAGATGCCGGCGGAGTCATAGCCTCGGTACTCGAGCTTCTCCAGTCCGGCGATCAGCAGGTCCCGGCACGGTCGGTCACCTACGTATCCGACTATTCCGCACATAAGAGACGTAACAGGGTAGTCGCTACGCGAGCACCCGATTGACGATCTCGATCAGGCGGTTGCAGATCGCCTCGCATTCGGCCTCGTCGGGCGCCTCGACCATCACTCGCACAAGCGGCTCCGTCCCGGAGGGTCGAACCAGAACACGGCCGCGGCCCTCGAGCTTCGTGTTCTCCTCCTCGACGGCGTCCCAGACCTCGGTCGCACCCTCGATCGCGGATCGGTCCTTGACTCGGACGTTCTCCAGCCGCTGCGGAAGGCGCTCGAAGGGCTCTACCTCCTGGAGGGGGCGACCACCCAGCGCACGCAGGGTGAGGAGCGACGCCGCGATGCCGTCGCCGGTCGGCGTGAAGTCGGTCCAGACGATGTGGCCGGACTGCTCGCCGCCTAGCCGCCAGTCGCGCTCGAGCAGCTGCTCGATGACGTAACGGTCCCCGACCTGCGTCTGGACGACCGCGATCCCGGCCTTCTCCATCGTCGTCATGAATCCGTAGTTGGTCATCACCGTCACCGCCACCCCGCCCTCGAGCTCGCCGCGCCTCTGGAGGTCCAGGGCGATCAGGGCCATCAGGTCGTCGCCGTCGTGCAGCCGCCCCTGACCGTCCACCGCGGCGATGCGGTCGCCGTCGCCGTCGTACGCGAAACCGATGTCGGCACCGGACGAGTTGACGAGCTCGATCAGGTTCTCGGGGTGGGTCGAGCCGCAGTCGGCGTTGATATTGCGGCCGTCGGGCTCGATCCCCGTCAGGACCAGGTCGGCGCCGAGCGCCTGGAAGATCACCGGAGCCGCCCGGAAGGTGGCGCCATTCGCGCAGTCGAGAGCGACCCGCATGCCGGAGAGGTCGAGCCCGAAGACGGTCCGCAGCTCCCTGATGTAGTCGTCGAACGCACCCTCGAGCGAGCGGACGCCGCCGACGCGCTCGCCGGTCTCCTCGTCCATGAGGCCCTCTATCTCGAGCTCGGCGTCGTCATCGAGCTTGGTGCCGCGCGAGTTGAAGAACTTGATCCCGTTGTCCGCGAACGGGTTGTGGGACGCGGAGACGACCGCGGCCAGGTCGAAGCTCAGGCGGCGGGCCAGCACCGAGGCGGCGGGCGTCGGCAGGACGCCGCCGAGCATCGCATCCCCTCCCCCCGCGGCGATCCCGGCAGCCAGTGCCTCCTCGAGCATCGGGCCGGACTCACGGGTATCGCGCACGATCAGGACCTGTGGCCGCTCAGACGGATCCCGCAGTGCCGCGGCACGGCCGAGTCGCACGGCGAGGTCGGGGGTGAGCAACTCGCCCACGGGCCCCCGGACCCCATCGGTCCCGAAATATTTTCGCGAGGTCTGGGTCATCGGGGGAACGCACTGAGGCCGTGAGAACCGAGTCTGGCTAGGACGCAGGGAGGACGGCGAAGCGAGCGTAGTTGAGTCCTACGTGAGCGAGCCGTCCGACCGAGGACGACGCCAGGCGAAGGTTCGCAGCGGCCTCAGCGCTTCGAGAACTGGGGCTTCTTGCGGGCCTTCTTCAGGCCCGCCTTGCGGCGCTCCTTGACCCGAGCGTCGCGGGTCAGCATGCCCCGGCGCTTCAGCTCGGGGCGGAGAGCCGGGTCCACGTCGCAGAGCGCACGAGCGATGCCGTGGCGAACCGCGGCCGCCTGTCCGGAGATCCCGCCGCCGTGCACGCGGACCCGCACGTCGACGTTGCCCTCGTAGCCGCTCTGGGCCAGGGGCTGCTTCGCGACGGACTGCAGGTACTCCCGCGGGAAGTACTCCTCGAGGGTGCGCTTGTTGACCTGGATCGTGCCGTCCCCCGGGCGGATGATCACTCGGGCGATCGAGGACTTCCGCTTGCCGGTCGCCGAGTAGCTGGCGTCACCGGAGAGCTTGGCGGGCTGCGTCGCGAGGGGAGTGGCCTCGCCCTCCTCGCCGATCAGCTCGCGCTCGCGGCGGGCGCGCTCCTCCTCCTCGGCCTCCTGGCGGGCGCGTTCCTCGGCGTCCAGCTGGCGCTCCGGCTCGATTGCGATCGGGTCGAGCTCGGCGCCGGGGACCACCTCTTCCTTCTTCTGCTTGCCCTCGGCCTTGGCGGCCTGGGCAGGAGCCTCCTCGGCCGGAGCCGCGGGCTCCTCGGCGGGAGTGTCGTCCTCGCCGGCGGCGTCCTCGGCGAGGGCCTCCTCTGCGGGGGGCGCCTCAGGCTCGGTTTCACCGCGCTCGGGACTTCCGCCTTCCGAAGGCGGGTACTCCTCCGGAGCGGCCTGCTCGTCGGCCTGCTGCTGCTCGGGGGTGCCCTCCTCGGGGGGCTTCTGCTGCTCTTCGTCCTGCATCTAAGTCTCGATCTCCAGTGGCTTGGGCTGCTGGGCCTGGTGGCGATGCTCCGGGCCGGCGTAGACCTTGAGCTTGCGGAGCTGCTGGCGGCCGAGCCGGTTGCGCGGAATCATGCCCTTGACCGCCTTGCGGATGACCTCCTCGGGTCGCGTCTCGAGCAGCTCGCCGAGGGTCCGGGAGCGGATGCCGCCCGGGTAGCCGCTGTGCCGCCAGTAGCGCTTGTCCTCGCGCTTCTTGCCGGTGACGGCGATCTTCTCGGCGTTGACGACGATGACGAAGTCGCCGACGTCGACGTGAGGGGTGTAGGTCGGCTTGCGCTTCCCGCGGAGGACGTCCGCGATCTGGGTCGCCAGCCGGCCGAGCGTCTTGCCCTCGGCGTCGACGACGTACCAGTCCCGCTCACGGTCCTGGGCGTTCGCCTGGTAGGTCTTCATCGCTGTAGCAGTGGCCATGAAAAGAGCCGCGCACAGATCTCGCGGCCGGGGCATGATAGCCAGGTTCCGGGGCTTCGCCAGGCATCGGCATGGGTAGGATCGCGCCGTGGAGGCTGGGCACCAAGCCGCGTCGGTTTCCTACCGGGAAGTGACTAAGCGGTATCCGGGTCAGACCGATACCGCGATCAGCCACCTCTCCCTCGACGTGCCGGCCGGCGAGATCTGCGTCCTGGTGGGCCCCTCGGGGTGCGGGAAGACCACCGCGATGAGGATGGTGAACCGCACGGTCGAGATCACCGAGGGCGACATCCTGATCGGCGAAACCTCGGTCCGGGACCGGGACCCGACGGAGCTGCGCCGCGAGATGGGCTACGTGATCCAGCAGACCGGTCTGTTCCCCCATCGGACGATCGCCGAGAACATCGCCACGGTCCCGAATCTGCTCGGCTGGGACCGCGATCGAACCGAGAAGCGCGTCCGGGAGCTGTTCGGCGTGATCGGGCTCGACCCGGCGCTCGGGGACCGGTTCCCGAGCCAGCTCTCCGGCGGCCAGCAGCAGCGGATCGGGGTCGCCCGCGCCCTCGCGGCCGACCCGCCGGTGATGCTGATGGACGAACCCTTCGGCGCGATCGACCCGATCAATCGCGAACGGCTGCAAAACGAGTTCCTCCGCCTCCAGGCCGAGATTCGGAAGACCGTCCTCTTCGTCACCCATGACATCGACGAGGCGATCAAGATGGGCGACAGGATCGCGATCCTGAAGGAGGGCGGCCACCTCGCCCAATACGCGACGCCGGCCGAGCTGCTGATGGCGCCCGCCGACGACTTCGTCGAGGACTTCGTCGGCGCCGACCGGGCGCTCAAGCGGCTCGCGCTGATGAGGGTCCGGGACATCCGTCTCTGGGAGGCCCCGCTGGCCTTCGTCGGCCAGGACACCGCCGAGGTGAAGGCGAAGCTGGACGGCGCGGAGGTCCCCCACGCCCTGGTGGTGGATTCGGAGCGGCGGCCGATCGGCTGGCTCTCGGACGCCGACCTGCGGGGTTCCACGGTCCCCCAGAAACCCGACAGCGGACCGGAGCCGATCCTGGATCTCGACGACGTGATGCGCGACGCGCTCGCCGACCTCCTGCAGAGCGAGACCCAATATGCCCCGGTGGCGGATGCCGAGGGACGGATCGCGGGGGTTCTCTCGGTGGAGATCATCTCCGAGTTCCTGGCCTCCCCCGAGGCGAAGGTCGAGGAGCACGCCGCGGTGGAGCGGCCGCACGAGTGACGGCCGGGATCGCCAATCCGGGGACGCTGATCGGCGCCGTCGAGATCCACAAGCGGACCGGGGGCAACGCAAGCTGCGTCGCCAAGAACAAGGCGTTCTGCCTCGGCTGGGCGATCGACAACTTCGACCGCTACACGACCCCGTTGCTCAACCACCTGCTGCTGGTGATGGTGGCGGTGGCAATCGGCTTCACCGTCGCCTTCACCATGGCACTGCTCTCCCACGGGCGCCGCTGGCTGGTCCCAACCTTCACCGGGACGACGGGGGTGCTCTACACGATCCCGTCCCTCGCCTTCATCTTCCTGCTGCTCCCGGTCACGGGATTGGGATGGACCACGGCGATCATCGTGCTCAGCGTCTACACGCTGCAGATCATCTACCGGAACACGGTCGCCGGGCTCGCGAACGTCCCGGCCGAGAGCAAGGAGGCGGGGCTCGGCATGGGGATGACCGACCGCCAGCTCCTCTGGCGCGTCGAGCTGCCGCTGGCGGTGCCGGAGATCATCGCCGGCCTGCGGATCGCCACGGTCTCCACGGTCGCGATCGCCAGCCTGATGGTCTTCGCGAACGTCGACACGCTCGGCGGGCCGCTCTACCAGCAGATCACCTTCAAGACGAACATCGTGATCGCCGGCGGGCTGACGATCCTGATGGCGCTCGCCTTCGACCTGCTGCTCCTGCTCACTCAGCGCCTTCTGGCCCCATGGCGCCGATCTCAAGAGCTGAGGGTATGAACACCACCGTCATCCACCTCGGGTTCCTGAGCGTCTTCCCCGACGCCATCGACTTCATCCTCCACCAGCAGCCGGCCCGGACCGGGGGAGTTCTGGTGGGCGGCCCCGACCAAACCCTTCACCTGGTTGGCCAGCACCTCAAGGTGACCTTTCTGGCGCTCTTCGCGGCGGTCGCGATCGCCCTGCCGGCCGGCGTCATCCTCGGCCACCTGCGACGGGGTGAGACTGTCGCGGTCGCGATCGGCAACGCCGGCCGGGCGGTCCCCGAGCTCGCCCTGATCGCCTTCGTCGCGGCCTTCATCGGGGTGGGGCTCGGCAACGTCACGATCGCGTTCGCGGTGCTGGGGATCCCGCCGATCCTCACCAATACATATGTGGGGATAAGCCAGGTGGACCGGAACGCGGTCGAGGCCGCGCGCGGGATGGGTATGAACGCGCTGCAGATAGTCGTACGGGTCGAGCTGCCACTGGCGGTGCCGACGATCATGGCCGGCGTGCGAACGGCCGCGGTCAACATCATCGCCACCGTGGCGCTGGCGTCCCTGGCCGGAGTGAGCACGCTCGGCGACTACATTCTCGGCCGCAACGTCTACGGCGACGAGGGCGTGGTGGCCGGCGCGATCCTGATCGCTCTGCTCACGCTGACGCTCGAGCTGAGCCTCGCCGGGCTCCAGTGGCTGCTGACACCGCGTGGGCTGAAGCTCGCACGCGCGGGCGCAGCCGCATAGGATCAGCGCGTCCATTCCAGGGGTGCGTGAGGCGCCCTGACGAGAGGAGGGTCACGTGGTGACCGGCCATTGGCGAGTGAGGGCGGCCTTCGCGCTGATTGCGGCGCTGGTGCTTGCACTCGGCGTCGCCGCCTGTGGGGGCGGCAGCAACGACGACAACACGGGGACGAGTGGGGGCAACTCCGCCAACCTGATCAAGTCGAACCCCGCGAACAAGGGGATCCAGCTCACGGTGGGTTCCAAGAACTTCACCGAGGAATACATCCTCGGGAACATCTACGCGCAGGCCCTGCAGGCCGCGGGCTATGACGTGAAGACCAACCTCAACCTGGGTTCGGAGACGATCGCCTACAAGGCGCTCCAGGATGGCGAGATCAGCGGGTACCCGGAGTACACCTCGACTCTGCTCGAGTCGATCTTCGGCAAGACCACTGTCCCCGCCGATGCCCAGCAGGCATATGCGCAGGCCAAGCAGGAGCTCGAGGCCAAGGGCGAGACGGCCTTCCAGCCGACTCCGTTCGCGGATGCGAACGCCTTCGGGATGCTGAAGTCGAAGGCCAACGAGCTCGGGGTCACCAAGATCTCTGACCTCCAGGGCAAGTCCCAGGACCTCAGCCTCTACGGCTCCCCGGAGTGCCGCGAGCGGCAGGACTGCCTGGTCGGGCTCGAGAAGACCTACGGCCTGCAGTTTGCGTCGTTCAACCCGGTCGACATCGGGCTCCGCTACACGGTGCTCGACAAGGGCCAGGCCGACGCGTCGATCGTGTTCACCTCGGACGCCCAGCTCTCGGCGAACCCCGACAAGTACGTCCTGCTCCAGGACGACAAGGGGATCTTCCCCGCGGGGAACGTGATCTGGGTGACCGACCAGTCCACGGTCCAGAAGGCCGGGCCGGACTACCAGGCGACCATCGAGAAGGTCCAGAAGGGCCTGACTCTGCCGGTCATGCAGGAGCTGAACGCCCGCGTCGACATCGACAAGCAGGATCCGGCCGCCGTGGCCACGGAGTACCTGAAGGAGGACGGCTACATCCAGTGATGCGAGGGCGCTGCGAAAGCAGCGACCCGTTTCATGTATGTGCGGTTTGCCACCAGAGGCCCGGGGGTTATCCCCCGGGCCTCTGGCTATACTGGCGCGCCAGCAAGGCCAAGTTCCGCCGGATCGAATCCGGCGGGAACGGAGGACCCAAAGGGGTTGACACCCCAGGGGCGAATCGCAACCAACTGGTTCGTAGCGCCGCTCTCGGCGCGAGCCCGCCAGCTAACTCCGTAGGCCGCAGAGAGAGTGCGAAGCGTGTCGAACGACAAGCAGGTTTCACCCAAGCCCCGCAGGGTGGCGCTGATCGCCGCCGCGATCCTGGCGACCTCGGTGCTGGGCTCCCAGACGGCGTTCGCCCAGAGCGGTGGCGTGGGCGCTCCGGGCACCACCACGACCGACCCGTCGACAACCACGCCCGCCGCGCCCGGATCGATGATCTTCCCGCTCGCCGGCTCGCACAGCTTCGGCGACGGATTCGGCGCGGCCCGCAAGGGCCACACGCATCAGGGCCAGGACATCATGGCCGCCTGCGGCACCCCGGAAGTCGCCGTGAGCCGGGCGAAGGTCAAGTTCGTGAGCTTCCAGAGCCTCGCCGGCAACTACGTGGTCATCCGGAACAAGAAGCTCCACCAGGACTACATGTACGCGCACCTGGCGACCCGCGCGATGGTAAGCAAGGGCCAGGTCGTACAGCCCGGCCAGCAGATCGGCATCGTCGGTCAAACCGGTGACGCGACCGCGTGCCACCTCCACTTCGAGCTTTGGCTCGGCAAGTGGTACCGGGGCGGCCATCCGGTCGACCCGATGCCCTACCTGCAGACCTACCAGGGCTACTCCTCGAAGTAAGACCGGCCGCGGTCGGTGCTACAACCGCGGACTTGCTGTGTTCTGAGCAAGGCATGCCCGTCCGCCGAACCACCCTCGCCGTCCTCGGGATAGCGCTCACCGGCGCGCTGCTCGCCTCGCCCGCCCTCGCTACCCAGCAATACCGCTACCCGCTGCGGGGCCCCCACAACTACGGCAACCTCGACGTCACCGGCTTCGGGGCGAAGCGCTCCAACGGGAGCATTCACCTGGGCCAGGACATCATCGCCAGCTGCGGGACCCCGATCGTGGCCGCGCACGACGCCGTGGTGAAGTCGGCCGGCTATTCCGACGGCTATGGCAACTACGTCATCCTCAGCGGCACGGGGACGCGCTTCGACTTCATCTACGGCCACATGAAGGGCCGCTCGCGGGTCGGCACCGGCAAGCGGGTGCGCGTCGGCCAGCGCCTCGGATCCGTCGGCCAGACCGGCTCGGACAGCGGCGTCTGCCACCTCCACTTCGAGCTCTGGAAGGGACGCTGGTTCGCCGGCGGCAGTCGCACCGACCCCCTTCCCCACCTCCGCGCCTGGGACAGGTTCTCAGGCGGCCCGCTCCAGACGGAGCCGAAGCCGCCACCGGGCCAGTACTCGGCGAGCAAGCGGCTGCTCTTCGACAGCGCGCAGTAGTCGCTCTCGCGCATGGCCCGGCGGCGCTACGCCGCGGCTCGGGCTAGGCCTCGTACTGGCCGGAGAGCTGCGCCGCCTGGGGTGGGCCCTTGTGGCCGGCTTCTTGCATGATCGGCGGGACCTCGGGGTCGGAGACGAAGCTCTGGAAGCCATCCTGATCCCAGTCGAAGATCACCCAGATCCGGTCGTCTTCATTGGGATCGCGAAAGACGGTCGAACCCTTGGACCCGTGCTGCTTGCGCTTCTCGGCACCCTTGGTTGAGAAGACTTCCAACCAGTGGTCGAAATCGTCTGCCTGCGTCGTCAACAGAATCAACCTGCTCACCTCCGTGGGAAGCGTTGTGCTTCCACATCGCCCCCCCGTATTGAGGCTCGTGGCAGTTCTCGCCTCGAGCCGAATCCCACCCTATCCGGGGCGGAGGCGCGTCGCGGCCTAGTCCGACACTCCGGCGGCTTCGAGGGCTTCGTCCCTGTTTCGGAAGGCCTGTTCTCGCACGATCAGGCCGTCCCTCATCGTGTGGACGAAGGCAAACTGGTCATCCAGGGAGATCTTGCTCACCGGCCCTGCGCCGCCGGTCTGAACCACCGTGACCACCTTGTCGCCCGCGTCGATCATCTCGACGGGCTCGACCGTGTAGCCGGACTGATTGGCCAGGTTCTCCTGGTGGATCCGGCGGATCGCCTCCTTGCCGTGATGGGTGCCCAGGAGGAGCGTCTCGAAGACCGCGTCCTCGTCATATAGCTCCACCAGGGCATCGAGGTCGCCGCGGCCGAGAGCACCGAACCCGCCTCTGATCGCCTTGACGTTCTCCTCCGACATCCCTCGCCGCCGTGCGGCTATTCCCACTCGATGGTGCCCGGCGGCTTCGATGTGAGATCCAGCGTGACGCGGTTCACGCTTCGGACCTCATTGATGATGCGGGCAGAGACGCGCTCCAGCAGGTCATAGGGAAGGCGGGCCCAGTCGGCGGTCATCGCGTCGTCGGAGGTGACGGCACGGATCACGATCGGGTGCGCGTAGGAGCGCTCGTCGCCCTGCACGCCGACCGAGCGCACGACAGGGAGGACGCAGAAGGACTGCCAGAGCTCGCGATAGAGGCCGGCAGCGCGGACCTCCTCCTGGAGGATCGCGTCGGCCTCGCGGACGATCTCGAGGCGCTCGCGGGTGACCTCACCGCCGACCACGCGAATGGCTAGGCCGGGTCCCGGAAACGGCTGGCGCCAGACGAAGCGCTCGGGCAGGCCGAGCTCGGCCGCGACGGCGCGGACCTCGTCCTTGAAGAGCATCCGCAGCGGCTCCACCAGCTCCATCTCCATGTCCTCGGGCAGACCGCCGACGTTGTGGTGTGACTTGATCGTCGCCGCGGCCCGGCCGTCGCCGCCCGACTCGATCACGTCGGAGTAGAGCGTCCCCTGAACCAGGAAGCGGGCGTCCTCGACCTTCGCCGACTCCTCCTCGAAGACGCGGATGAACTCCTCGCCGATGATCTTGCGCTTCGTCTCGGGATCGTCGACTCCCGCGAGGCGGTCGAGGAAGCGGTCGGCTGCGTCGACATGGACGAGCTGGATGCCGTGCTGCTCGCGGAAGGCCGTGACCACCTGCTCGGCCTCGTCCTTGCGCATCATCCCGTGGTCCACGAACACGCAGACCAGGCGGTCGCCGATCGCGCGGTGGACGAGTAGCGCGGCGGTGGCCGAGTCGACCCCCCCGGAGAGCCCGCAGATCGCGTGCGCGTCGCCTACCTGCGCCTGGATCGCGCTCACCTGCTCCTCGATCACGGAGGCCGGCGACCACCTCTCGCGGCAGCCGGCGACGTCGCGGAGGAAGCGGGTGAGGATCTCCGTGCCGTAGGGCGTATGGACGACCTCGGGATGGAACTGGATGCCATAGAGGCCGCGCTCGGTGCTCTCGAAGGCAGCGACCGGCGACTCGGTGCTGGAGGCGAGCGCCGTGAAACCCGGCGGCGGCTCGAAAACGGTGTCGCGGTGACTCATCCAGCACTGCTGCTCGGCGGGCAGTCCGTCGAGCAGCGTGCCGCCGCCGTCGCGGAGGGTGAGCCGGCTGCGGCCGAACTCGCCAGCCGGCGCCTGCTCGACGCGGCCCCCGAGCTCGTGGACCATCAGCTGCATGCCGTAACAGATGCCCAGCACCGGGATGCCGAGGTCGAGCAGCTCCTCGCGAAGGGCGGGTGCACCCTCGGCGTAAACCGACGCGGGGCCCCCGGAGAGCACCAGGCCCTTGGGACCGCGCTCCGTGATCCGCTCGAGCGGCGTGTCGTGAGGCAGCAGCTCGCTGAAGACGCCGCACTCGCGGATGCGCCGGGCAATCAGCTGGGAGTACTGGCCGCCGAAGTCGAGGACGAGGACCTCCTCCGTCGCCTGCGCGGGTGCGAGCTTGGAGACCTCGCGGAGCTCCGGCTCCGAGCCGGAAACGGTGCGCTCGGGGACGTGGACCCGAGCCTGGGTGTCGTCAGAGGCGGCGCTGGCCGCTTCAGTCATCGCTGACGGCCACCGCCGCCGCGACCGTGGCGCGCCCATTCGAGCCCATGCCGACCGACTGCTCGCGCTGGAGCTGCTTGCCTTCGGACATCAGGGCCGGCGCGACCATCACCTCGGCGCGGTGGAACTCGGGGATGTCGGCGTACCCGGTGGTCGCCATCGAGGTCCGGAGCGCGCCCATCAGATTGAAGGTGCCGTCGTTTTCCTGGGCGGGGCCCATGAGGATCTCCTCGAGGGTCCCGTCCTGATGGGTGGCCACGCGAGCGCCGCGCGGCAGGGAAGGATGGAAAGTCGCCATACCCCAGTGGAAGCCGCGGCCGGGCGCCTCCTTGGCGCGGGCCAGCGGCGAGCCGACCATGACGGCGTCAGCTCCGACAGCGATCGCCTTGGAGACGTCGCCACCGGTCCGCATGCCGCCGTCGGCGATCACGTTGCAGTAGTTGCCCGTCTCCATCATGTGCTGGCCGCGGGCGGCGGCGACGTCGGCGATCGCGGTCGCCTGTGGCACGCCGATGCCGAGCACGCCGCGGGTGGTGCAGGCGGCGCCGGGGCCGACGCCGACCAGGACGCCGACGGCGCCGGTCCGCATCAGGTGGAGTCCGGTGTTGTAGGAGGCGCAGCCGCCGACGACGCAGGGCACGTCGAGCGCGGCAATGAACTCCTTCAGGTTGAGCGGCTCGGTCTGGGTCGAGACGTGCTCGGCCGAGATCACGGTTCCCTGGATGACGAGGATGTCGAGGCCGGCCTCGAGCGCGACCTCGTGATACGCCCCGACCTTCTGCGGGGTGAGCGAACCGCATGCCACCGCGCCGGCGGCCTTGATCTCCTCGATCCGCTTCGCCATCAACTCGGTCTTGACCGGCTCTGCGTAGATCTCCTGCATGATCCGCGTCGCGACCGGCTTGGGCGCCGCGGCGATCTCGTCGAGCTTCTCGTCCGCGTTCTCGTAGCGGGACCAGATGCCCTCCAGGTTGAGGACGCCGAGCCCGCCGAGCTGGCCGATCAGGCCGGCGGTCTTGGGGCTGACGACGCCGTCCATCGCCGAGGCGAGCAGCGGCAGCTCGAAACGGTACGGACCGAGGGTCCAGGTGATGTCGATGTCGTCGGGGTCGCGCGTCCTCCGGGAGGGGACGATCGCGATGTCATCGAAGCCGTACGCTCTGCGGCCCTTCTTGCCGCGGCCGATCTCTACTTCCATTGGCCGATCCTATGTTCGTTCGCGGACGAAAAAACCCCGGCGGGCCGGGGCGAAACCTGCGTCGAACCGCTCTTTGCGGCGCTGTCGTCGACTCGCACCAACGCCTCACCGAGGATAACAGCGGTAAACCCCTGGCTTCATCGGACCTTTGGCGAACCGTGGATATAGACCCTAAAGCGCCACGCACCGCCTAGACCTTCGCAGGCGCCTCGAGCTCGCGGGCCTCGACGCCCGGCAGCAGGCGCTCCACCTCGGCCGGGTCGATGCTGCCCGCGCCGAAGTGCTGAGTGGACTCGGCGCCGCAGGCGACCGCGAAGCGCAGGCATTCTTCCGGGGTGCGCTCGTCGTAGCGCGCCGCGACGAAGCCGGCGAGGAAGGCGTCCCCGGAGCCGACCGTCGCCACCGGCTCGACCGAGGGCGCGATCACCTCGTAGGCGTGCCGCTTCTCGTCGGAGGTGAGCAGCGAGGCAACGCAGCCCTCGGGCAGCGTGATCACCGCATCGGTGGCCCCGAGCTCCACCAGGCTGCGCAGGCCGAGCAGGGCGTCCTCGCGATCGTTGAACTCGTGGCCGACGGCGCCCTCGGCCTCCCGGGCGTTCGGCGTCACAGCGGAGGGCCCCGCCCGGAGCGAGGCGACCAGCGGCTCGCCCTCGCTGTCGACGATCGTCTCGACGCCGATTCCCTTGAGCTCCTCGACGATTCGCGCCGAGAACGCCGGCGGCACCGACGGGGGCAGGCTCCCGGCGATCGCGCAGATCCGCGCGCCGCGGGCCAGATAGAGCAGCTTCTCGAGGAAGCGGTCGAGCTCCTCGGAGCTGACGTCGGGGCCGCGCTCGTTGATCTCGGTCTGCTCGCCGGTCGTGGGATCCACGACGGCGAGGTTGGTCCTGGACTCCCCGGCGATCCAGGTGAAGTCGGTGAGGATGGACTCCTCGGCGAGGCGCTCCATCAACCTCGCCCCGGTGGGCCCGCCGGCCAGCCCCGTTGCGATCACCGGCCGGTCCAGGAGCTTGAGCGCGCGGGCGACGTTGACGCCCTTGCCGCCGGCGACAGTGCTCGCCTCGACGGCGCGATGGCGGTGGCCCTGCCGGAAGCTGGGGACGGCGACGGTCCGGTCGATCGCCGCGTTGAGGGTCACGGTGAGGATCATCCTGCGCCTCCCTCTCGCTCCGCCCTCTGGCGCCTTCTGCGCATTCGCTCCTCGTGCATTCTGCGCCTCTCTTCCGGGGTCCTCGGTGTCGGGGCCTGACGCCGGCCGCCGTTTCCACGAGCGGGGGGCGTGGCCGCCTTCGGCTCACTCGCCCCGCGCCGTCGTCTGATCAGCAGCACACCTAGAAGTATCACGATCGCCCCCACCACCAGGAGAACGATTGGATTCTTGGCGAAGGAGGTCACCTTGTCGAAGGTGGTGGCAGCCCCCACGGCGCTGGCGGCCACCAGGGGGCTGCCGGCCGCGGGCTTGCCGTCGACACTGACCGTGACACGCCCCAACACCTGGCCCTGCTTCACCGCCCCGCTGATCTGGTCGGGGGCCGTCACGCGGGTGGTGACGTGCTGGCCGTGCCGCACGTTGATCGGGAGGGCACGCTGGGCGACCAGCGAGAGGTGGTCGCTGCGGTAGTCGAGCTTCGGATCGGCGAGCTGCTCGCCCCGGTTGACCGGCTGAACCGGGTGGTACTGGGAGAACCCGTATTGGAGGAGCTCCAGCGTGTCGGCATCGCGGGTCGGCTCGTTCGGAGTGCCGAGCACCGCGGAGAGCAGGGTCGTCGAGTCCTGGGTGCCCGACCCGACCAGGACGTAGCCGGCACCAAGGGTGTGCCCGGTCTTCACCCCATTGATCCAGGGGACCGAGTTGAGCAGGGTGTCGCGGGTGGTCACCGTGCGCGGGTGGTCGCCGCTGTGGAGCGTGGCTGCGGGGGTGTCGACGATCCGTGCGAAGAGCCGGTTCCGGAGCAGGATCGAGGCGAGGGTGACCAGGTCGTGGGCGGTCGAGTAGTTGTCGGGGTCGTCGAGGCCGATCGGGTTGGCGTAGCGGGTGTCCGTCAAGCCGAGCCGCTGGGCCGCCTGGTTCATCCGCTGCACGAAGGCCGGCACGGATCCGGCCACGCCGACGGCCAGCGTCTCGGCCGCGTCGGAGGCGCTCGGCAGGAGCAGGCCATAGAGCAGGTCGCGAACCCGCATCCGCTCGCCGGGCCGGAGGCCCAGCGTGATCTCGGCGGAGGCGCTCGGGTGGTAGGCCGGCGCCGCAATCATCTGGTTCGGCTTCAGGTTCTTCAGCGCCAGGTACGCCGTCATCAGCTTGGTGGTGCTGGCGATCGGCAGGCGCTTGTTGGGCGACTTGCTCGCGAGGACGGAGTCGTCACGCGGGTCGATCAGGATCCAGGCCTTCGCGTCGAGCTTCGGGCCGCTCGAGGCGACGGCCGAGGCCGCCGGGCCGACCAGCAGGGTCGCCAGGACGAGCACGACCCACGCGCCCACGGACCACCTGCCCCGCCTGCCGAAGAATCCGGGCACCGTCAGCGCAACGCTATCCGCTGACCCTCGAGCAGGGTCTGCGGATCGATGTCCGGGTTGAGGGCCTGGAGCCTTGCCTCGTCGATGCCGGTCTTGATCGAGATCGCCCCCAGCGTGTCGCCGGGCTGGACGACCCAGACGCCCTTGCGGATCGCCCGCCGCCCGGCCTTGCTGATGTGGTTGCGGTGCTGCGAGTCCCCGTTGTTGTCACCTCCGCCTCCACCCTCGGAGGTCGCCACAACGGCGACCACCAGGACGACGGCGGCGATCAGGGCCAGAACGGCGAACACGCGGACGAATTGATTCGGCTTGTAGTCCGGCATCCGAGGGATCGACAGGGTACTGCCGGACTACTTAACGAGGCTCCAGACTGCGTCGCGGAGCTCCTCCGCCGCCGCGGCCGGATCATCTGCCCCGGCGATGCTCCGCGCCGCAGCCACCAGCACTGAAGCGGGCCTGCCCGGCGACAGAGCCGGGCCCAGGTCCTCGGGCTTGCCCCCCTGAGCGCCGATGCCGGGGATCAGGAATACGGAGTCGGGCATCAGCTCCCGCAGGCGGCCGAGGTGCTGCGGCGCGGTGGCGCCGACCACGGCCCCGGCACCGGAGAGGCCGGAGGACCCGGCGAGCTTCGGAGCGCTCTCGTTGACGAGGGCCGCGAGCTCCTCGTGCAGCGGTCGGTCCCCCAGTTGAGCGTCCTGCAGGCGCGCCGCACCCGGATTGGAGGTCCGCACCAGCACAAAAATCCCGGCGCTGGCGGCTGCGGCTGCCTCCACCAGGACCTCGATCTCGTCCTCGCCGAGCAGCGGATTGGCGGTGAACGCGTCGGCGCCGAGGCCGGGGACGGCGCCCCAGGGCGTCTCGGTCTCGCCCACCAGCGCCTGGCCGTAGGCCTTCGCCGTGACGGGGACGTCGCCCCGCTTGCCATCGGCGACCACCAGCAGCCCGGCTCTCTGGGCGGCCGTGCAGACCTGCTCGAGCGCGCGCCAGCCGGGCGCGCCCAGCCGCTCGAAGCAGGCGAGCTGCGGCTTCACCGCCACGCAGGCGGGGCCGGCGGCCTCGATCAGCCCGAGGCAGTCCTCGTAGACCGCCGAGGCCGCGCGATCGGCGACATCCGTGAGCGACGCGCCCGGTGCATCCTCGGGAGAGAGCGTCGCTGGATCGGGGTCAAGCCCCAGGCACACCTGACTGTGGCGCTCCTCGACGAGCGCCGCGAGCCTGTCCGCAAAGGGCTTCGAACTAGCCGCCCTTGACCTTCTTCTTCAGGCCGGAGCCGGCGGAGAACCGCGGCACCTTGCCGCCCGGGATGAAGATCCGCTCTCCGGTGCGCGGGTTCACGCCCTGCCGCGGGCCGCGCTCGGCCACGGCGAACTTGCCGAAGCCGGTGAAGTTCACCTCGCCCCCGCGCTGAAGGACGCTGGTGACGGCGTCCAGGACCGCATCGACCGCCTGGCCGGCCTCCTTCTTGTTGCCGATTCTGCTGTCGCCTGCGAGCACGTCGAGGAACTCAGCCTTCGTCACGTCATCTCCTCCTGGTCATTGGAGTTCGCAGCCGAGCCTAACAGCGGCTCCTGAGGCCAAAAGCACGCTCGCGCCACACGGCTCGCCACCAGATCGCGGCCAGGCGGCCACCTGTCATGAGTCGCTACGGGCTTCGCCCTTAGCTCCGAGATTGAGTGGCCTGCTGGCCGCTAATGGCCATCTCGCCGACCAGCATCGGCGCCGTCTTGACCGAGCCGCCGAACGGGACCCAGCGGGTCTCCGAGCCGACCGCCTGGACCGCCGCCAGGGTGCCGAGCAGGTCGCCGGCGATGGTGAACTCACGCAGCGGCTCGGCGAGCTCGCCGCCGCGGACCGCCCGTCCGGATGCGCCAACCGAATAGCGGCCCGTGACCGGGTTGACGCCCGAGTGGAGCCCTGCGACCTCCGTGATGTAGACGCCGTCGCCGGTCCGCTCGAGCAGCTGCTCGAGGGTGAGCTCGCCCGGCTCGAGCACCAGGTTGGAGGGGCTGACCGAGGGCGCCGAGCGATATGAGGAGCGGGCGGCGTTGCCCGTCGAGCGAGCGCCTCCGCGCCGCGCCGTGTAGGAGTCGTGCAGATAGGCGAGCAGCTTCCCTTCGGCGATCAGCGGCGTCCGCTCCCGCGGCGTCCCCTCGCCGTCGAAGGGGGCGCTGGCGAGGCCGCCCGGATCGATCCCGTCGTCCGCCAGGACATACGCGGGCGAGGCGACCTCGGTCCCCAGGCGGTCGGCGAACGGCGAGCGGCCGCGCTGCACCTCGTCCGCGCTCACGGCGCCGCCGATGAAGCCGGCGAAGCTGGCCGTGACCCGCTCGGAGAGAACCACGGGGCAGGTGCGCGATTCGGGCTTCGTGGCGCCGAGCATCGAAGCGGCCTCGTCACCCGCCTCGGCGCCGATCTGCTCGGCGTCGAGGGAACTGGGTGAGCGCCCGACGCCGAAGCCCAGCCCGGTCTGGACCTCCGAGTCCTGAGTAGCCATCGCCTGCAGGAACGCGTAGGCGACCGAGGAGCCGAAGCTGCCGGAGACGCCGCGCGAGGTGGCGATCGCCGCGTCGCCGTCCTCGTCCACGTAGACGACCTCCTCGACGCCGGTGACACGCTCGTCCCGATCGAGGGCGACGCGCTCGATCCGCTTCGCGAGCTCGATCACATCGGCGGTCTCGGTCGCGGCCACCGCCGGATCGCGCAGCCCGTCGATCTCGGGCGGCTCGCCCGAGGGCTCGGGCGCGGCCGAGTTCTCGTCCTCGTCGGCGACGCGGGCCGCCCCGACAGCGGCCTCGGCCAGCTCGGCGAGCCCGGCCTCGGAGAGATCGGTCCCGTACGCGTACCCCGTGCGAGTCCCGATCCAGGCACGGACGCCGACGCCGCGGCCGCTCGCCTCGGTGAGGCTCTCCACCTCCCCGGCGTGGACGCGGACCTCGCGGCCGCGTGAGCCCTCGCTCCACGCCTCGGCGTCGCTAGCTCCGGCGGCGCTCGCCGCCTCCACGGCCCGGCGCGCGACGTCCTCGAGGTCCGCCGCGCTCATACGGCGGTACCGCCGACGGTGATGCCCTTGATGCGGACGTGCCCCTGCCCGGTCCCGACGGGCGCCGTCTGGCCGGCCTTGCCGCAGAAGCCCGTCTTCATCTCGAAGTCGTTCCCCACCGCGTCGATGCGGGCGAGCGCCTGCAGGCAGTTCCCGATCAGCGTCGCGCCGCGGCAGGGCTTGGTCACCTTGCCGCCCTCGATCAAATAGCCCTCGGAGACGCCGAAGACGAAGTCGCCGGTGGCGGGCTCGACCTGACCGCCGCCGAAGGAGACCGCATAGAAGCCCTTTTCGACCTCGGAGATCATCTCCTGCGGGTCCGCGTCGCCCGGCTCGATGTAGGTGTTGGTCATGCGGGGGATCGGCAGGTCCCTGAAGGTCGCTCGCCGCCCGTTGCCGGTGGAGGGAACCCCATCGCGGCGGGCCCGAAGCCGGTCGTACAGATAGGAGGTGAGCTTGCCCTCCTGGATCACCGCGGTCTGCTGGCAGGGCGTGCCCTCGTCGTCGATTGCGCCGGTGCCCCACTCATGAGGCATGACGCCGTCGTCGTAGGCGTTGAGCAGCGGCTCCGCGACCTTCTCGCCCATCCTGCCCGCGTAGACGCTGGCGCCCTTCTGAACCGCGTCGGCCTCGAGGCCGTGGCCGGTCATCTCGTGGAAGAGGACGCCGCCGAAGCCGCCGCCGACGACCACGGTCATCTCGCCGGCCGGCGCCGGGTCGGCGCCGAGCAGCGTGAGCGCCTTGCCCGCGGCCTGGTCGGCGATCCGCGCGGGGTCGCCGTCCAGCAGCTCGAAGCCGCGGAGCTCGCCGAGTGTCTCGAAGCCGGTCTCCACGGTGCCGTCCTTGCGCGCCACCACCTGGACCCCGAGCCGCACACGCGTCCGGTCGTCGCTCGCCTCCAGGCCCTCGGAGTTGAAGATCGCCACGCGGCGGCGGCCCTCGCTGTAGCTGGCGGAAGCCTGGGCGACCTCCGGGCCGGCGGAGCGTGCACGCTCGTCGAGCTCCCGCAGAACCTCGGCCTTGCGGTCCGCCGGGACGCCCGCGGGATCCACCTCGATCTCCTGGAGCTTGGGCGGCTCGGCGGCCCTCAGCGCAAGCGGCTCGGTCGCGTCACCACCGAGCGCCGAGGCGAGGCCGTCGGCCGCGCCCATCAGGTCCTCCCCGGCGAGGCCGTCGACGTGCGCGAAGCGCGTCACCTCCCCGTCGATCACCCGGATGCCGGCGCCGCGCTCGCTGCCCGATTGCGGCCGCTCCACCCGGGACTCGTCGATCGACAGCGCGAATCCCTGGCGTTCCTCGCAGAAGAGCTCGGCGAAGTCGCCGCCGCGGGCCAGTGCCCGCTCCAGGACCTTGGATGCGATTTCTCTATCGACTAGTGGCACGGGTTCCCCATCTCACGGGTCGCGCTGTCGCGCGCCCTCGCATCTACTTCGCGCTCCTCGCCCGGCGCGGCGGCCCCGCCACCTCGATCAGCCGTGACGCGGCAAGGAAGAGTGCCTGGCCCTCCTCCGAATCGGCCGCGAACGCCGAGCTGCGCCCGCCGCGATAGTAGGTCCTTGCGAATGGCTTGCGCTGGTGACGGCGCCGGCGCAGGTAGGCGGCGGCCTCGTCGGCGTAGCCGGAGACCCGGTCGAGCAGGAGGCGATGGGGCTTGGCGGTCATCTGCTCGCCGCCAGCAGGCGAAGCGCGTTTCGCATATCGAAGATCATCAGCGAAGAGAGGTTGAAACGGTCGGCGACCGCGACAGCGGTCAGCCCGGACTCCCTCACGCAGAAGGCCTCTCCGTCGCCGGTGGCGATGTGCGCGTAGGCCACCTGCTCGGCGCCTGCGACGTCGGCGGCGGCGATCAGGTCTCGTCCCGCCTGCCCCCAGCGCTCGACGTCGCCGCTCGCTGCGAGCACCTCGCCGCCATCCGAGAGCACCGCGCAGCCGCGCATCTCCGGCGAGATCTCCTGCAGGTATGCGACCGTCTCACCGGCATCGGTGAGGGTCGGGGCGTCGACGGGGGCCACTAGGTCAAAATAGCGAGCGTGACTCTGCAGCAGGGCTCATGGCTCACCGTCGTCGTCATCTGCGGGATCTCCGTGGTCCTCCTGGCGATCGGCGGGTACACCGGCTACAGCATCGTGGTCGGAGCGGTGGGGTTGGCCGCTGCGGTCAATCTCACTTAACCGGCTTCGCTCTCAGGTCGCGGCCACAAGCGGCCGCCCCACATAAGTCGCTACGGGCTTCGCCCTCCGCTCCAAGGTGGAGCGGCCTGGTGGCCGCTAGCCGGCCCGGAACGCGCTGGGCGACTCCGCCGGGTCCCGCCGGGAGCTCTCCGGCTCGACGTGGATCAGCACCTCGGCGTCGCCGAGATCGGCCTCGATCGCATCGCGCAACCGGTGAGCGACCTCATGGGCGTGCTCGAGCGTTGTCCCGGCTGCGAACTGAACGTGCATGTCGACGTAGGTCCGGCGACCCGTCCGCGCGCGGAGCTTGTGGTACCCGACGACCTCGGGAGCGTCGGCGCGTGCTCGTGCGATTGCTGCCTCGACGCGGTCCATTTCCTCAGGAGGCGGAGCCTCATCCGCCAACACTCCCGTCGATCGGCGCAGCAGGCGGACCCCCGTCACCACGATCACGCCCGCCACGATGATCGCCACGATGGAGTCGATCGCGTTCGCGCCGGTGATCTGGACCAACAGCAGACCGGCCAGCACTCCGGCGGAGGTGAAGGCATCGGTGCCCAGGTGCGCCGCATCTCCCGCCAGGGCAGGGGAGTTCTGCCGTTTGGCTTGGCGCGAGAGGAACCGAGAGACTCCGACGTTGGCCAGGCCGGAGAAGGCGATGACCGCGATGCCGAGGCCGAGCTGATCAACCGTCGCGCCGGTCGACAGGCGGTTGACCGCCTCATAGACGATCACCCCCGCGCCGACCAGGATCAGCATCGCCTCGATCGCCGCGCCGACGTTCTCCAGCTTCTCGTGGCCATAGGGGTGGTCGACGTCGGCGGGCTCGTCAGCCTTGCGGACCGACACGAAGGCGACGACGGAGGCGATCAGGTCGATCATCGAATGGAGCGCCTCGCTCAGGATCGCGACGGAGCCGGTGATGGCGGCCGCCGCGAGCTTCAGCGCGATCAGCACGGAGTTGGAGACGATCGAGACCGCAGCCGCGCGAGGCTTGGTCATCCCGCTCCCCGCCACGGGGCCCCGGGGGCTCACGGCGTCACCTCGACGCCGAGGTGGGACGCCAGCCTCCGCGCCGCCCTGCCGCGGTGGCTGATCGCGTGCTTCTCCTCGGGCGCCAGCTCAGCCATCGTGCGGTCGTCCTCCGGCCCGGTGTCATCGGGGACGAACGCCGGGTCGTAGCCGAAGCCGCCGGTCCCTCGCGGCTCCGCCGCCAGGGTCCCCTCGCAGCGGCCCTCGAACAGCGATTCCGAGTCGTCCTCGCCCACCAGCGCGATCGCGCACACGTACGCGACCCGCCGGTCGTCCCCCTCGCCCACTTCGCGTAGAAGCTTCGCGAGGTTCTCCTCGTCGGTCGCGTCCTCGCCGGCGTATCGGGCCGATCGCACGCCGGGCAGGCCGCCGAGGCCGCGGGCCTCGATCCCGGAGTCGTCGGCGATCGCGGTCCGACCGGTCGCCGCGTGCGCCGCCCGCGCCTTGCCGAGGGCGTTCTCCGCGAACGTGTCGCCGGTCTCCGGCGGGAGCACGACCTCGTAGGGCAGCGGGTCGATCTCGATCCCGGTCAGCGCCTCGCGAAGCTCGCGCAGCTTGTGGTCGTTGCGGGTGGCTAGGACGAGCGCCGACATCGCGGGCTCAGATCATCCGTGATCCGGGCTCAGGCCGGGAGCGAACCCAGCGCGGATTCCTGCGCCTCGCGCAACTTCGCGATGCCGCCCTCCGCCAGCGCGAGCAACTCGTCGAGGGAGGCGCGAGAGAGCGGGGTGCGCTCCGCGGTGGCCTGCACCTCCACCAGGCCACCGTCGCCGGTCATCACGACGTTCGCGTCGACCTCGGCGGTCGAGTCCTCGCCGTAGTCGAGGTCGCAGAGCGCCCGGCCGCCGACCATCCCGACACTGACCGCGGCGACCGACTGGTTGAGCGGCATCGTCTCGAGCTTGCCGGCATCGACCAGCTTCGACAGAGCATCGTGGAGCGCGACGTATCCGCCCGTGATCGCGGCGCAGCGGGTGCCGCCGTCCGCCTGCAGGACGTCGCAGTCGACGTAGACCGAGCGCTCCCCGAGGGCCATGAAGTCGACCACCCCGCGCAGCGACCGGCCGATCAGCCGCTGGATCTCCACCCCGCGCCCGTCCTGCTTGCCGCGGCTGATGTCGCGGGCCTTGCGATCGCCGGTCGAGGCGGGCAGCATCGCGTACTCGCCGGTTAGCCACCCCCGGCCCTTGCCCTCCATCCAGCGCGGCACGCTGTCGCCGACCGACGCGGTGCAGATGACGCGCGTCTCGCCCTCGCTGATCAGCGCCGACCCATCGGCGGTCCGGACGAAGCCGGGCTCGATCGTCACCGGGCGTAGGTCGGCGGGGGCGCGGTCGTAGCTGCGGCTGGCGGCCATCGCGCCAGTCTGCCATCGACCGCCCCCAAACGACCGCCCCCTTACTTGAAGCTGACCTGGCCGACCGCCTCGCGGATCTTGTCCACGATCGTCTGGGCGAGCTCCAGGCCCTGCTTGCCCTGGAAGCCCTTCATGGCTGCCACCATTCCGACCATCAGGAGCGCGACCAGCAGGATCAGGCCCACGTACTCGACCGTTCCCTGACCGTTCCCGGTCGAGAGACCGGCCAGCCGCCGGTAAAGAAGTTCTCGCATCTGCAACCTCCTCGAGCTCGTTTCCGGAAGGCTCGCCCGAGGCGGCGAACGAAACCAGACCGCGGAGTCCCCGAAGGCGAACGGCCCCGCGCCGAAATCGCGCTCCGGCCTGAACGTCGCGTAGAGTGCCGCCTCGATGACCGAGCGCCAACACGAAGGCGCCAACGGGGATCCCGACGAGGTGCGCGCGGGCGCCGCGAAACGGCCGCCGGTGATGCGCCCGGTGATGGGCGCGGAGGATCGCCCCGCCGCCCCGGAGGCGCCCGGCGCGGCCGAGGCCCCGGACAACGGCGAGCGCGACCCGCACATGAAGCAGGCGATCGACGCGGCCCGCCGCGAGGCGGAGGAGCGGGCGACCGCGGAGATCCTCGCGCTGGAGGAGGACCTGGAGAAGGAGCGTGAGCGCGCGGCCAGGTCCCTCGAGGAGCTCCAGCAGCGACTCGAGGAGGCGGAGACCCGCGCCGCCGGAGACGTCACCGTCACCGACACGAGAGCGCGGGAGGAGGCGGCCGACTGGCTGCGGGAGCAGCGCGGCGACGTGCGCCGCGAGCTGGAGGCCGAGCTGGAGCGCCGGGTCCTGGCGCGCGAGAAGGAGCTGATCGCCGAGCGCGACGAGGCCGCCGCCGCCCTGAAGGACGCCCGCGAGCGGCTCGAGCGCGTCGAGAGCGCGGGCGATGACGACGAGGAGGCCCGGGCGAAGGCGGAGCGCAAGGCGAGCGAGGAAGCCGACCGCCGCCAGCGCGAGCACACCGAGCAGCTTCAAGCCCAGATCGATTCGATGGAGGCCGAGACCGAGTCCCGCATCAAGGCGGCGGTGGAGAAGGCGCGCCGGGGGGTGGAGCAGCAGGTCCGCGCCGAGCTCTCCGAGGAGGCCACCGGATCCGCGGCCGAAGCCGAGGAGCCCCTCCCCACCGGCGAGCGCGAGCGCCTGGAGGAATCCCGAGCCGAGATCGAGCGCGGCATTCGCCGCGAGTTCGAGCAGGGGCTCGCCAGGCGGATCGCCGACATTCGCTCCGTCGCCGACGAGCGGGCGCGCGAGGAGGTCGACGCCGCCCGCCGCGCCGCCAAGCTTCGGTTCGAGTCGGAGCTCAAGAGCCGCGAGCAGG
The DNA here is from genome assembly GCA_036276255.1 of Solirubrobacterales bacterium. GTDB lineage: Bacteria > Actinomycetota > Thermoleophilia > Solirubrobacterales > 70-9 > DASUPK01. The sequence continues at coordinate 9,486 of DASUPK010000047.1, read as the reverse complement.
CTCTGTCCCGCGAGCGCGAGGCCGCCGCCGAGGCGGCCGATGCCGCCGAGCGCCGCCTCAACGAGATCGCCCAGCAGATCGAGGCCGCAGGCGAGCGGGTCGAAGGCGCCGAGGCCAGGCTCGCCGAGGAGCAAACGAGACTTCAGAGGGACGCCGAGGAGAGCCTGGACGCCGAGCTGCGCCGGGTGCAGGCCGAGTCCGACGCAAAGATCGCCGACGCCCTCACCAAGGTCGAGGCCGATACCCACGCACGCGTGGAGCGGGAGGCGGAGCGTCGCCTCGCCGAGCGGGAGGAGACCCTCCGCGCAGAGGCCGAGAGCATGCGGAAGGGGGAGCTCGACACTCTCCGCAGCCAGCTCGAGGAGGAGCGCTCGTCACGCGAGCAGCTGATCCAAGAGGCCGAGAACCGGGCCAAGCGCGCGGAGAAGAAGGTCGAGGAGATGGAGAGCGCCCGGCTCGACACCGAGGCCGAGGCCCGCGGCGCCGCCGCGGAGTGGATCCGCGGCCAGGTCGGCGAGCTCCGCAAGGAGATCGAACAGCTCGAGCGGCAGAGCGACGGGCGCACCAAGCGGGCGGTCACCCAGGCGCTGCGCGAGGCCGAGGACGACGCCGAGCGGCGCTTCGCCGAGCGCGAGCAGGAGCTGGCCACCGAGCTCGAGCAGGCCGGCCGCGCCCTGCGCTCGGCCGAGCACCAGCTCCGCGAGGCCGACGCCCGCGCCGAGTCCGCGGAGGGCAAGCTCGGCGAGGTGACCGACGAGGACCGCAGGAAGGCGAGCGAGGAGCGCGAGGGCCGCTTCCGGGCGCTCGAGGACCGGATCAAGTCCGTGATGGACCGGGCGGGCGGCGCCCAGGCGCACGCCGCCTCGGTCGGCATCGAGCTGCCCGAGCCGAATCAGGGCGAGGCCGTGGTCGAGCCCGAGAAGTCCCCAGAGCCCGAGCCGGCCGGCGACGAGCAGAGCACCGAGGAGCAGGAGGCGGTGACGGCCGACTCCGAGCCGCGGGGCTTCCTGGCCAGGCGCCGGGCGCGGCGAGCCGAGAATGCGGCCGCGGAGCGCAAGGCCGAGCAGGAGAAGCAGGCCGACGAGAAGAAGGCCGCGAAGGAGAACGAGGCGGCGGAGAAGACGGCCGCCCGCACGAAGAGCACCGTGCGCTCACGCCGGAGCGGCCGTCCGCTCGACCTCAACAAGGCGAGCTTCGAGCAGCTCCGCGAGCTCGGCATGTCCGTGACCCAGGCGACCCGGGTGATCGCCTACCGAGAGCGCCAGGAAGGCTTCGCCTCGGTGGACGACCTCGAAAGGGTGCCGGGGATCCCGAAGAAGCTGCTCAACGAGATCAGGGATCAGCTCAGCGCATGACCCCCGGCTTCCTACTCCGAGGCCGCTAGGCCGGGCCAGTAGCGCGCCAGGCGTTCCCGGTAGGCCCTCGCCGGCGTGGCCGGTGCGTCACGCGGCGCCCGCTCGTCCCCGGCCGCATCGAGTGTCGCCACGACGCCGCGGGCCAGCGCCGCAAGCGAATAGCCGCCCTCGAGGCAGATGAGCAGCGGCACGCCCAGCTCGCCCGCGAGGTCGCGCATGGTCGCCGCCATGTCGGCGTAGGCGGCGTCATCAAGCTCGCAGTTGGCGAGCGGGTCGTCGCGGTGCGCGTCGTAGCCCGCCGAGATGCAGAGCAGCCCCGGTCGCCACTCCCGGGCGATCGGCGCGACGACGTGCTGGGTGAGCGCCAGGAACTCGTCCGGGCCGCTTCCGGGCGGGACCGGCAGGTTGACCGTGTATCCCTCCCCGTCGCCGCTGCCGAAGTCCGTGGCGGCGCCGGTGCCCGGGTAGAGGGGACTCTGGTGGATGCTCGAGTAGAGGACCTCTGAGGACCCGTAGAAGATCGCCTCGGTCCCGTTGCCGTGGTGGACGTCCCAGTCGAGGATCAGGACGCGCTCCGCGCCGCACTCGGCGATCGCATGAGCCGCGGCCACGGCGACGTTGTTGAACAGGCAGAAGCCCATCGCTCGGTCCCGCTCGGCGTGGTGGCCGGGCGGGCGCAGGCCGCAGAAGGCGAACCCTCCCTCCTCCATCAGCCGCTCGGTCGCGTGGACGGCCCCGCCGGCTGCATGCAGCGCCGCCTCCCAGGAACCCTCGCTGGTGACGGTGTCGAGGTCGATCATCCCTCCGCCCTTCGCGGAGAAGGCCTCGATGGTGTCCACGTGGGCCGCGCCGTGAACGCGCTCCAGCTGCTCGCGGGTGGCCGCCGGGGCCTCGACCCGCTCGAGCCCGAGCCAGTCGCGCTCGGACATCGCCTCCTCGATCGCGGTCAGCCGCCTGGCGTTCTCGGGATGGCCGCCCGTGTCGTGCCGGAAGGAGCTCGGATGTCGCAGATAGAGGCCTCGGATCAACGCACAGTACGGTTCACGGCGCAATGACGCCGGACGACCGATTCGACGTCGTGGTGGTGGGCGGGGGCGCCGCCGGCCTGTACTCCGCCCTGACCGCTGCCGACGCGGGCTCGCGCGTCGCGATGGTCTCCCGGAAGCCGCTCAGCGAGAGCTCGAGCTTCTGGGCCCAGGGCGGGCTCGCCGCCGCGATCGGTCCCGACGACTCCCCCGAGCAGCACGTCGAGGACACCGTCGCCGCCGGGCGCGGGGCGTGCAGACGGTCAGCTGCGGAGCTGCTCGCGCATGAGGCACCAGGCGTCGTCCGGGAGCTCCAGCGCCGCGGCGTCCACTTCGATCTGCTCCCCGACGAGAGTCTCTCGCTCGCCCTGGAGGGCGGTCACTCCCGGCGGCGCATCGTGCACGCGGGCGGCGCGGCGACCGGCCGGCGAATCACCGAGCGGCTCGCCGAGCTCGCCGCGCGGGACGAGCGGATCGAGGTGATCGAGAAGACTTCGGCCGTCGCTCTCTGGGGCGACGGCGAGCGCTGCTTCGGCGTGCTCACCGACCGCGAGCTGCTGCGCGCCAAGGCGACGATCTTCGCCACCGGGGGCGCTGCGGCCCTCTGGGCGCGGACCACCAACCCCTGGGGCGCGATCGGCGCAGGGCCGGTGATGGCCCACGCCGCGGGCGCCGAGCTCGCCGACCTCGAGCTCTGCCAGTTCCATCCGACAGCTCTATCCGCGCCAGGCACCGAGGCGGACGGGCTCCTCGTCACGGAGGCCGTCCGCGGCGAGGGCGCGACGCTGCTCGGCGCGGGCGGCGAGCGCTTCACCGACGAGCTTGCCCCGCGCGACGCCGTGACCCTGGCCGTCCTCGACCAGATGAAGAGCGACGGCTCCGACCACGTCTACCTCGACATGCGCGAGCTGAGCGAGGCCCGCTTCCCCAGCGTCTTCGCGTCCCTGCGCGAGGCCGGCTTCGACCCGGCGCGGGAGCCGATTCCCGTCTCGCCCGCCTCCCACTACGTGATGGGCGGCATCGCCACCGACCTGGAGGGGCGCTCCTCGCTGCCGGGACTGTTCGCGGTGGGCGAGTGCGCGGACACCGGGCTGCACGGAGCGAACCGGCTGGCGTCGAACTCGCTGACGGAGTGCTTCGTGCTGGGCGCCAGGGCGGCGCGGGCGGCATCGGCGGAGCTGAAGGTCGGGGCGGCCCCGGAACCCCCGGAGTGGCGCTTCGACCCGCCACTGGCCGAGACCAGGGAGGCAGTCTGGAGGCTGGCGGGCCCGCTCAGGCGCCAGGAGGAGCTCGAGCGGCTGCTCGACGACCCCTATCCGCTCGCGCGGCTGATCGCCCGCTTCGCGCTCGAGCGCGAGGAGTCGCGCGGATCCCACCGCAGGCTCGAGTTTCCGGAGTTGAATCCCGAGCTCGACGGCCTGCACATCGTCTGCAGCGGCGACGAGCTCGCCTGGCAGGCGTGGGAGTAGGTCCAGCACTCGCAAGGGCACCCCTTGCCAGCTCAGCTGTGCTCTACCTCACACTGCCGGCGGCATCCCGCGCCGCGTCCGCGCCGTAGGCCCCTCTGTTCGATCCACCGAGCAAAGGAGTGCCGATGTCGAAGACCTGGGAGCGAGTGTTCAGCGCCGCCTACGACCCGCTGTTGTGGGTCGGGGAGCGCGCCGGGATGGCGAAGCGGAGGCAGGATCTGCTCGCGGAGGCCAGCGGGCGGGTGCTGGAGCTCGGCGCGGGGAGCGGGCTCAATCTCCCGTACTACCCCGAGGACCTCGAGGAGCTGACGTTGACCGAGCCGGCGGCTCCGATGATCTCGAGGCTCAGGCGCCGCGCCAGGAAGTCGAAGCGGGACTGTCGCGTGGTCGTGGCCCCGGCGGAGCAGCTTCCCTTCGACGACGACAGTTTCGACACCGTCGTCTCCACGCTGGTCCTCTGCACCGTTGACGATCCCGGCCCGGTCATCGACGAGATCGCCAGGGTGCTCAGGCCCGGCGGCCAGCTTCTCTTTCTCGAGCACGTGCGCGCCGAGACAAGCGGACTGGCGCGCTGGCAGGACCGCCTGCACCGGCCGTGGCACGCGTTCGCCGCCGGCTGTCACGCCAACCGGCCGACGGTGGAGCTCCTGCGCGAGAGCCGGCTGCGCGTCGAGGCCGTTGAACGCGACCGCTGGTCGTGGATGCCGGCGCTGGTCCACCCCCTGGCATTCGGGAGGGCGCAGGCGTCATAGTCCCGCCATGTTGCTGGGCGTCGACGTCGGCGGGACCTTCACCGACGCCGCCCTGCTCGACGGGGAGCGGCTGCACACGGCGAAGGTCCCGAGCACGCCCGAGGACCAGTCGCGCGGCGTGATCGCCGCGATCGACGTGGTCCTCGCCCGGGCCGACGCCGGCCCTGGGGACGTCGAGGGCTTCACCCACGGCATGACCGTGGGCACCAATGCTCTCCTCGAGGAGCGCGGCGCCCGTACAGCGCTCGTTGCCACGCGCGGCTTCGCCGACCTGCTCGACATCGGCCGCCAGAACCGGCCGAGCCTCTACCACCCCTGTCGGGGCCGCCCGCGGTCGCTGGTCGAAGTCGCCGACCGGGTCGAGGCCGCCGAGCGGGTGGGCGCCTCCGGGGTGATCGAGGAGCTCGCCGACGAGGAGGTCGAGCGGTTGGTCGAGGCGCTCCGGAGCAGCGGGGCCGAGTCGATCGCCGTCTGCCTGCTCTTCGCCTTCCGCGATCCGTCGCACGAGCAGCGCATCGCGACGGCGCTGCGCCAGGCCCTCCCTGAGGTGCACGTCTCGGCCTCGCACGAGGTGCTCCCCGCCTTCCGCGAGTACGAGCGCTTCTCCACCACCGTCATCGACGCCTATCTCTCCCCCCTGCTCGGCCGCTACCTCACCAGTCTCGCCGGGGCGTGTCGCGAGCGCGGGCTGCCCGAGCCCGAGGTGATGCGCTCCTCCGGTGGCACCGCGGAGCCTGCGGAGGCGGCCAGGGCGGGAGCCTGGAGCGTCCTCTCGGGCCCGGCGGGGGGAGCGATCGGCTCCGCGCTGCTCGCGAAGGCCGCCGGCACCCCGGACGCGATCGGACTGGACATGGGCGGCACCTCATGTGACGTCTGCGTGGTCGACGAAGGCGAGGTGCGACGCACCGACTCCCGCGAGATCGATGGCCGCCCGATCCAGTTGCCGATGGTCGATGTGCACACGGTCGGCGCCGGGGGAGGCTCGATCGGCTGGCGGGACTCGGGCGGGGCGCTTCGCGTCGGACCTCGCTCCGCGGGTGCGGAACCCGGGCCGGCCTGCTACGGCAGAGGCGGCTCCGACCCGACGGTCACCGACGCCAACCTGCTGCTCGGCTACCTCTCCCCCGACTCGCAGCTCGCCGGCGGCGTCGCCCTGGATCAGGAGTCCGCGCGCCGCAGCGTCGCCGAGCTGGGCGCCAGCCTCGGCCTCGAGGAAATCGAGACGGCCGAGGGGATCGTCCGGGTGGCGAACCAGGAGATGATCCGCGCGCTGCGGGTGGTCACCGTGGAACGCGGGGTCGACCCGCGCGACTATGCGCTGCTGCCGTTCGGGGGCGCCGGCCCGATGCACGCCGCGGCGCTGGCGGCGGAGCTGGAGATCTCGCGGATCGTCTGCCCCCGCGCAAGCGGCGTGCTGTCCGCGCTCGGCCTGATCGCCGCGGGAAGGCGGCGCGACACGGCCCGGACCGTCCTGCTCACCAGCGAGGTGCTCGGCACCGAGCGGATCGCCGCCGAGGTGGAAGCCCTGGCCCGGCCTCTGCTGGCGGGCATGGAGGGCGCGGAGCTCGAGGTGGTCTACGAGCTGCGCTACCGGGGGCAGGCATTCGAGCTGCCGATCCCCGGCCCGCCCAGGCCGGATCCGGCCCGCCTCGCCGAGGACTTCGCGAGCGAGCACGAGGCGCGCTACGGATATCGCGACCCGGAGGGCACGCTGGAGCTGGTGACGATTCGCGTCGCCGCCTTCGAGCCGGGGGCCGAGCCGCGGTCGCGCGCCGCGGGAGACGGGAATCTGATCGAACGCGAGCGCCGGGCCCGCTTCGACGGCGAGTGGGCGGCCACGCGGGTACTACGCGGCGAGCCGGAGGCCGGCTTCGAAGCAGAGGGGCCGTGCGTGTTCGAGCTGCCCGAGGCGACCCTTGTCCTGCCGCCCGGCTGGGGCGCAGGGGTGGATGAGTCCGGAACGGTCACGGCGGTGCGGAGATGAGCCTCGATCCGGTCGCCCTCCAGGTGATGACCGGCGCGCTGCGCGCCGCCTGCGACGAGATGGGGGCGGTGCTGATCCGCTCGGCCCACTCGCCCAACATCACGGAGCGACACGACTGCTCGACGGCCCTCTTCGACCCGGCCGGGGAGCTTGTCATGCAGGCCGAGCACATCCCGGTGCATCTGGGATCGATGCCCGACGCCGTCGCGGCGATCGTCGGAGAGGAGCACCGCGAGGGGGAGCTCTGGATCCTCAACGACCCATATCGCGGCGGCACCCACCTCCCCGACATCACGCTGATCTCGCCCGTCTTCCACGGCGAGGAGCTGATCGGCTTCTCGGCTTCCCGCGCCCACCACGCGGACATCGGCGGCCCCACGCCCGGGGGGATGCCGGCCCTGTCGGTGACCCTCGACGAGGAGGGCGTCGTGATCCCGCCGACCCGCGCCGACGACAACGTCCTGCGCGATCTGGCGGGCCGGATGCGCAATCCCGAGCAGCGGCTCGCCGACCTGAGGGCGCAACGGGCCGCGAACCTGACCGGGATCCGCCGCCTGCGCCAGCTCGCCGAGCGCCACGGGCACGAGTTGCTCGCGACCGCGACCGGCGAGATCCTCGACTACGCGGAGCGCCGCACACGCGCGGCGCTCTCCGAGATGTCCGATGGAGAGAGCAGCGCCGAGGACGTGCTCGAGGGCCGGGATGGCGACATCGTGCTGCGCGTCAGGGCAACGGTCCGAAGCGACCAGCTGGAGCTCGACTTCTCCGGCAGCGCCGAGCAGATCGCTGGGAACCTCAACTGCCCGCTGTCGGTGACCAAGGCGGCCTCCTTCTACGCCGTGCGGGTGGTCTGCGACCCGGACGGGCCGCCCTCGGCGGGGGCCTGGCGACCGGTGAGGGTGACGGCGCCGGAGGGCTCGCTGCTCAACGCCCGTGCTCCGGCGGCGGTGGTCGGCGGCAACGTCGAAACGTCGAGCCGGGTCTCCGACCTCGTCTTCGCCGCCCTGGCGAAGTTCGCTCCGGTCGGAGCCGAGGGCCAGGGAACCATGAACAACCTGACGCTCTCCGGCGAGGACTGGACCTACTACGAGACCATCGGGGGCGGCCAGGGAGCCTGCCGCGACGCGGACGGGCCGAGCGCCGAGCACGTGGCGATGTCGAACACTCTCAACACCCCCGTGGAGGCGCTCGAGACCGGCTATCCGGTGTTGGTCCGGGAGCTCTCGGTGAGGCGCGGCAGCGGCGGCGCCGGCGGACACCGTGGCGGCGACGGAATCGTGCGCGAGCTGGAGGCCACCGAGCCGATGCGCTTCACCCTGATCGGCGAGCGCCGCCGGCACGCCCCCCACGGCAGGGACGGGGGCGATCCCGGCGAGCCAGGCCGCGATCAGATCAACGGCGAGCCGGTCCCCGCCAAGACCGAGGGCGAGCTTCGGCCCGGCGACCGGCTGCGGATCGAGACCCCCGGAGGCGGTGGGTACGGTTCCGAACGGATTTCCTAGCGACCCCCTCCGATTGCTGGACTTTGCGTCGATTGGCCGGTCAACCAGGATCCAAAGCGCATGGGAATGGGGTATCCGGTACTTACAACTAAGCCTCTGACTTTGTGACAAAGCGGCACAAGGGTTGTCAAAGCGGGATTCGTCCTCTAGACTGCGCGCCCCCGAGGGGGCCACGGCGCCCAAGACCGAGTGCCCCGCCCTCGATTCTGACCAAGATTGACTACCCCCTAATTCCTTATGCCGATTGCATTGAAAGAGTGGGCCGTGACCGTGCGAGCGCTGGCCGAGGGCGAGCAGCTCGTCGCCCTTCGCAAGGGCGGAATCCGCGAGGACGACAAGCACTTCGAGGTCGAGCACGAGCAGTTCTTCCTGTACCCGACCTTCGACCACCAGCGGAACGATCTGGTCCGCGAGTCCCATCACCCTGAACTACGCCGAGCCCTCGAGGAGGGCGTCTGGCCCGACGAGGAGCCGCCCCCGCGTGCGCTGCTCCAGGACGGCGGCATCCCCCAGCCCGACCGGGTGAGGATCCGCAGCTGGGCCGAGATCACCGATCACTTCACGACCGAGGACCACCGCGTGGTCGAGGCGCTGACGCCCTTCCACATCTGGACCTCGGACTACGCCCAGAAGCGGCTCGCGTGGAAGCGGACCCATCCGCTGCACGTCCTGCTCCTCCGGGTCCATCGGATCCCGCGCCCGGTCACGGTGCGCGTCAAGGACGAGCACCACGGCTGCCGCTCGTGGGCTGAGATCGATCGCGATCTTCCCTTCGAGGGGACGCCCGTGATGGCCGACGAGGAGTTCGATCGCGCCGCCGGCGCGATCCGCGAGATCTGCCAGGGCGACCTGGTACTCGCGTAGCGGCCACCAGGTCGCGGTATTCAGGAGCGAAGGGCGAAGCCCGTAGCGACTTGTGACGGGCGGCCGCTCGTGGCCGCGGCTATCTGGCGAAGCAGGGTTACTCGTCCGACGGAATCGACACCGACAGCGGAATCGGAGCGGTGTCGGTGTGCTGCCGGTTCGGCATGCGTGCGATCTCGGCGCGGTTGGCGCGCAGCCAGCCGATCAGGGAGAGCAGCGCGACCACGCCGCCGATCACCGAATAGGGCCACCAGGCGAACAGGCCGACGACGAGCGCGGCGAAGCCGAACGCGAACAGCGCCGGGAGGGCGCTCGCCCGTGGCAGGTAGATGGTCTCGGTGGGCTTCTGCGGCTGGCTCATCGCAGGTAGACGATCGCGACGTAGAAGGCCAGGGCGAAGACGAGCAGCGCCAGGCTGGCGCCGATCATGCCCGCTCGAAGGGTGGCTCTGGCGCGTTCGCGATCCACGGACGGAACCCTATCCAGTCCCCTGGCTCGAAGCCCTTACAAGGCCCGGTCGAGGGCCATCGCGACG